>JAYSFF010000052.1:0-12397 GCA_041913425.1 Arenimonas sp.
CGACCAGCATCACCAGCACCACCAGGCGCCAGAGCTTGGCCGGATTGAGCACGCCATACGGATCGACCGCCGCGTCCGGCAGCAGCGGCAGCACGATCAGGGCGCTGGCCAACAGCACGATGCCGTCGTGCACCTCGCGCTCGCTGAGCACCTCCTTGGTGAACCTGTGCAGCGGCGCCTTGGCGTACAGCAGGCCCGCGCACAACGCGCCCAGACCGGCGGCCATGGCGGCATTGCCGACCGCCAGCGAACCCAGCAGCGCGCTCAGCATCAGCGCGATCTCGCCGGTCAGCCCGACGTCATGCTGCGAGGAGCGCCAATAGGCGACCGCGACCAGCGCCGCCAGCATCGCCAGCAGCATCAGGAACGCGCCCATGCCCAGGCTGGTGGCCAGCACCGCGGCCATGGCGGTCAAGGCGTGCGTGCGCACCCCGGCGAAGGTCTCGGCGTGCGCGCGTTCGCGCACGGTGCCGATCATCAGGCCGACGCCGAGCGCGGTCATCAGCGCCGGCAGCAGGGGATAATCGGAAAAAGCGTCCATCAGGCCTCCGCCCGTGATCTATCAGGCATTACAATACGGCAAATTCCCGGAGATTTCGCGCATGAAACCGACCGCCCTATCGCGCCATCTGATCGAGGCGCAGCACCAAGGCCACATCAACGCCGACCTGCGCCTGCTGCTGGAAGTGGTGGCGCGCGCCTGCAAGAGCATCGCCACCGCGGTCGGCAAGGGCGCGCTCGGCGGCGTGTTGGGCGACGCCGGCACCGGCAACGTGCAGGGCGAGGCGCAGAAGAAGCTGGACGTGCTCAGCAACGAGATTCTGCTCGAGGCCAACGAATGGGGCGGCCACCTGGCCGGCCTGGCCTCGGAGGAGATGGACCACGCGCACGCGATCCCGAACAACTACCCGCGCGGCAACTACCTGCTGCTGTTCGATCCGCTGGACGGCAGCTCCAACATCGACGTCAACGTCTCGGTCGGCACCATCTTCTCGGTGCTGCGCTGCCCGGACGGCGTGACCGAGCCGCGCGACGAACACTTCCTGCAGCCGGGCACCGAACAGGTCGCCGCCGGCTATTGCGTGTATGGTCCGAGCACCATGCTGGTGCTGAGCTTCGGCCGCGGCACACACGCGTTCACCCTGGACCGCGAACAGGGCAGCTTCATTTTGACCCGCGCCGACATCCGCATTCCCGAAGAGACCCAGGAATTCGCCATCAACATGTCGAACCAACGGCACTGGGAAGCGCCGATGCAGGCCTACATCGACGAGCTGCTGGCCGGCAAAACCGGCCCGCGCGGCAAGGACTTCAACATGCGCTGGGTCGCCAGCATGGTGGCCGACGTGCACCGCATCCTCAGCCGCGGCGGCGTGTTCATGTATCCGGTGGACGCCAAATGCCGCGACAAGGGCGGCCGCCTGCGCCTGATGTACGAGGCCAACCCGATGGCGTTCATCGTCGAGCAGGCCGGCGGCGCCTGCAGCACGGGCCGCGGCCGCATGCTGGAGGTCAGGCCCGAGGCGCTGCACCAGCGCGTGCCGGTGTTCCTCGGTTCGAAGCACGAAGTGGCGCAGGCCGAGCGCCACCACCGCGAGCACGACGCCCAGGCATGACCGGCGCCGGCGATTTCATCGGCGTGTATCCCGGCCTGCTGGCGCCGGAACGCTGCCGTGAGATCACCGCCCGTTTCGACGCCAGCGGACTGGCCACAGCCGGCCGCGTCGGCGGCGGCGTGTTGCCGGAGCTCAAGCACAGCCGCGACATCCAGCTCAACCAGCATGCCGACTGGCTGGCGGTCGAGAAGGAACTCAACACTGCCATGTTCCGCGCCCTGCTGGCCTACGTGCGCGAATATCCGTACGCGCTGATCGCGCCGCTGCTGCTGCAGCGCCAGCTGCCGGACGGCACGGTCACGCGCTACGGCCACGACGACATCCGCGCGCTCGACGACCGCGCGCTGGCCGAGCTGCTGCGTGCGGTGTTCCGCCCCGGTCCGGTCAATCTGCAACGCTACGAGGCGGATGAAGGCGGCTACCCGTACTGGCACAGCGAGCATTACCCGCGCGACGACGACAGCCTGCACCGCGTGCTGCTGTGGACCGTGTACCTGAACGACGGCTTCGGCGCCGGCGAGACCGAATTCGTGCACCAAAACCGGAAAATCACGCCGCGCGCCGGCAGCCTCCTGATCGCGCCGGCCGGCTTCACCCACACCCACCGCGGCAACCGGCCGACCGGCGGCGCCAAATACATCGGCACCAGCTGGATCCTGTTCCAGCGCGCGGAAACCCTGTACGGCCGGCGCTGACATGGAATCACTGGCCGCCGGCTGGCAGCATCTGCAGGCGATCTGGCCGAACCTCTCGCTCGTGCTCGGTACGCTGTGGCTGGCGTACATCGCCCTGCTCGGCGGCTGGATCCTGCTGCAGAAGCGCGAACCGATCGCGACGCTGAGCTGGCTGCTGGCGCTGGCGCTGCTGCCGGTGGCCGGCTTTTTGATCTACCACTTCCTGGGCCCGACCCGCATCCGCCGCCAGACCCTGAAGCGCAGCCGCGCCAAGGCCGGGCTGTCGCCGCCGGGTCAGAGCGCGGCGGCGGCTTCGGCCAGTGCGCTGATGCGGCTGAACGCGGCCAGCACCGGTTTCGCGCCGGCCAGCGCCGAACGTGTCGACTGGCTGGTCGACGGCGCGGCCACCTACGCCGCGCTGGAAACCGCCATCGACCGCGCGGCGCGCCACATCCACCTGGAGTACTACATCTTCGAACCGGACCGCACCGGCACGCGCATCCGCGACGCGCTGGCGCGCGCCGCCGCGCGCGGCGTGGCCGTGCGCCTGCTGCTCGACCGGCTCGGTTCGAAGCGGCTCGACGACACGTTCCTGGCGCCGCTCAGGGCGGCCGGCGCGCAGGTGCTGTTCTTCCATCCGTTCCGCTTCAAGCACATCTGGCGGCCGCAGATCAACTTCCGCTCGCACCGCAAGATCGTGGTGGTGGACGGCACCGCCGGCTTCACCGGCGGCATCAACATCACCGACGAGGAGAACGAGGCCCTGCGCGCCGATGCCTACGTCGATCTGCATCTACGCCTGGAAGGCGATGCCGTGCGCTGGCTGCAGCTGGCCTTCGTCTCGGATTGGCTGTATGCCGGCGGCAAGCTGCCGGCCGACCCGACGCACTTCCCGCCGCCGCCGGAGGCCGCCGGCCCGATTCCGGCGCAGGTGCTGGCGGCCGGTCCGGACACGCCATGGGAGCCGATCCACCGCGCGCAGGTGGCGGCCATCAACGGCGCGGAAAAGCGCGTACTGCTGGTGACCCCCTACTTCGTGCCGAGCGAAGCGGCGCTGATGGCGCTGACCTCGGCCGCGTTGCGCGGCGTGGATACCGCGCTGGTGGTGCCGCGCCGCAGCGACAACGCGGTGGTGACCCTGGCCACACGCTCCTACTTCGACGCCCTGGCCGATGCCGGCGTGCGCGTGTACGAATATCCGCGCATGCTGCACACCAAGGCGCTGCTGGTCGATGACGGCACCGTCATCGTCGGCAGTTCGAACTTCGACCACCGCAGCTTCCGGCTGAACTTCGAGCTGTCGCTGCTGATCGAGCACGCCGGCAGCGCCGACGCGCTGGCGCGTGTGCTGTACGGCTACCTCAACGCGTCCGCGCGTTTCGACCCGAAAGCGCCGGTGCCGCTGCACAAGCGTCTGGGGCAGGCGCTCGCGCGGCTGTTTTCGCCCTTGCTATAATCGCCGCAACCGTTCCGGAGTCCGCCATGTACCTGCTTTATTTCGCGCTCAGCCTCGGCTGCCTGGTCGCCGCCTTCGTCGCCGAAGCGGGCGTCGGCGGCGTCGGTTTCCTGCTGCTGATGACCGCGCTGTTCGGCCTGATGGGCGCCTGGAACCTGATCCGCGCCAAGGTCGAGGGTCGGCGCCGGCCTGAACGCCACATCATCAGCGCCGAGGAGCTGCGCCAGCTGCGCGAACAGGCCGAACGGGCCAAGGCCCTCAAAGCCGCGGAAAAAGACGGCGGCGGCGCATGACCGCGCTCAGCGTCAACGTCAACAAGATCGCGGTGCTGCGCAACTCGCGCGGCGGCGACGAGCCTTCGGTGCTGCGCGCGGCGGCCTGCGCCATCGATGCCGGCGCGCATGGCATCACCGTGCATCCGCGCCCTGACCAGCGCCATATCCGCCCCGACGACGTCGATGCGCTGGCGGATCTGTGCCGGCAACGCGGCGTCGAATACAACATCGAAGGCAATCCGTTCGCGCCCGCGCGCGGCGACTATCCCGGACTGATGGAGCTGATCCGGCGCACGCGCCCGGCGCAGGCCACACTGGTTCCCGACGGCGACGGGCAGATCACCTCCGACCACGGCTTCGACCTGACCGCCGATGCCGGACGGCTAGCGCCCTACGTCGCGCAGCTGAAGGATTGGGGCGTGCGCGTCTCGGTGTTCATGGACGCCGGCAGCACGGACCTGGCCGCGGCCAAGGCGCTCGGCATCGACCGCATCGAGCTGTACACCGGCCCGTACGCCGAGGCCTTTGCGGCCGGCGATGCCGGCGAGGCCTTGGCGCATTGCCGGCATACCGCGCAACAGGCGCAGATGCTCGGCATCGGCGTCAACGCCGGGCACGACCTCAGCCAGGCCAACCTCGCCGCGTTCCTGGCCGGCGTGCCGGACGTGCTGGAAGTCTCCATCGGCCACGCGCTGATCGGCGAAGCCCTGTACGACGGGCTCGACGCCACGGTACGCAATTACCTGGCCATCTGCCGCGGCGCCTGAGCCGCGTTGCCGCGTAGCGTCGCGCGGCCTATACTCGGAGCATCGAATCCGGGGGTTTCCGCGATGACGTTATTGACCGCCCTGCTGCTCACCGTGTCCGCCGGCAGCGCCGCGCCGCCGATTCCGACGCCGGTCGAGGAAAAAATCCGGTGGCTGCGGCAATGCGAACGGGCGATATCGGCGAACCGCGATGATCGCAAGGCCCTGGCCGGCCTGCTGCCGAAAGACGGCATCGAAGCCGCCAGAAACCGGGACGCCCTTGCCGCGCGCGAGGATTTTCTGGCCCGCCATGCGGCCTGGCGCGAGCTGCTGCGGTTGCGTTACGACGCCCGGCGCGTGATGGAATTATTGCCGGAGGCGCCGGTCGCATCGGCACACGCCGGCAGCGGCGGATACGACGAGGCGGCATTGAACGCCCGCATCGTCGGCAGCGAGCGGCTCAGCAACAACTGCATCTTGGACATACCGGCCTTCGACGCGGCGTTCAAGACGCCCTGACCGGCGCGGGAAATCAGACTGGCGACAGGCGTTGCCAGCCCTGCCAGTGGCCGCCGGCCGGCACCGTGACCGGCGCGGCGGCCGCGGCCGCCTCGACGCACAGCATGCGCCGCCAATCGTCCGCCGGCATGTCGATGAAGGTCGCGGCCAATCGCGGGCCCGGACACCAGACCACGGTATCGGCGAAGCCGCCTTGGGCGATATCGAGGCCGGTTCCGTCGCCGTAATCCAAACGCAAAGGCGAGGGCGCATCGGCGAATACCCGGTCGACCTCGCCGGCCACGCGCAACGCGCCGTCCAGCCGCTTGAACGCGCTGCCGTCGGCGGCGTCCTCGTATTCCCGGCCCTGCAGACCGTGCAGGGCGCAGACGGTCACCTCCGGCACGCGCAGATAGGTATGCAAGGCGCCGGTGAAGGTGAGCGGCACATCGCCGCGATTGCCGACATCCAAGGCGATCGACAGGCCGCCGGCATCCAGTACCACGGTCTGCACCAGCGCGAACGCGTGCGGCCAGAGCGCGCGGGTCGCGTCGTCGTCGCCGATGGCGAGGGTCAACGCGGATTCGGTGCGCGCCCGCAGCCGCCACGGCAGAGTCCGCACCAGACCGTGCTTGGGCAAGACGCCGCGGCCGGAAAACTGCGGGAAGCAGACCGGCACGCCGCCGCGCAGGGCGCGGCCGGGCTGCAGGGTCGGGTTCGCCGGCGTATACAGGCGCTCGCGGCCGTCGGTCGTGCGCCAGGACAGCACCTGCCCGCCGTATTCGGACACGACAACGGTGCCGAAAGCGTTATGCAGGGTGTGGATGGCGGGATTCATGAGGAAAATTGGCGCGCCCGGAGGGATTCGAACCCCCGACCAATGGCTTCGGAAGCCACTACTCTATCCGGCTGAGCTACGGGCGCAGTGGGCTTCATTTTAGCAGATTGGCCGCGGGATTACTGCCGCAGCAGGGCATGCACGCGCAGGCCGCCGGGGCTGGCGATGCATACCGCGCCGCCCAGCGCCAGCGCACGGTCGCGGATGGAATGGAAACCGGCGCGGATCGCGGCCTCATCGAGGCCGATGCCGTCGTCGCGGATATCGAGCGCCAATACGATGCCATGACGGCTTCCGGTACGCCGGCCGACGCGCAGGCGCACGCCGATCCGCCGGCAACGCGCGTGCTTGACCGCGTTGTTGACCGCCTCCTGCACGATACGGTAGGCCGCCAGCGCCGTGGCCGGCTGCAATTCGTTCAGCAACAGGCCGTTGCCCTGCAGCTCGACCTGATAGCGGACGCCGGCCAATTCGCACAACTGCGACGGCGAGCCGTAGACCAGGGACTCGTACAGGCCGATCTGGTTCAACTCGTTCGGACTCAGCGCGTTCACCACCGAGCCCAGCGATTGCCGCATGCGCTGACCCAGCCGTTGCAACCCGGCGATGTCGGGATTGGTACCGGATCCCGCCAAGCGTAACTCCATGGCAGTCAACAATTGGCCCAGCTCGTCATGCAGTTCATGGGCCAGACGCTTGCGTTCGCGCTCCTCGGTCTGCATCGCGCGGCGGCTGGCATCGGCCAATTCGGCCAGTGCGTCCCGCAAGCGGACCTTGTCCGTCTGCAGCGCGGCCTGGTTCCTGCGCAGCTCGTCCATGCCGATGCCGAACAGCAAGGCCATGGCGCCCAGTATCGCCACGGTCAGTTGCAGCTCAAGGATGTCCGAGGCATTGCCGCGCAGGTGGTCGTCGTACGCGATCAGGCTGCTGACGGCCAGCACCGAGAGTGCGGCGCCGCGCCAGCCGTGACGGAACGAAAACACCACCACGACCACCAGCAGCAGCAGGATCAGCAGACCGCCCAATTCGCCGTCGTAACCCGGTATCCGGGTATTGCCGAAATACACGAGCACCGGCAACAGGGCCGCATAGGGCGCGAAGGCGCGAAGGATGCGCGCCGAGCCTGGCCGATTGGCCGGCACCAGGGCCCAGAGCGCCAACGGCACCACCAGCATCACCCCGACGAAGGCGCCCATGAAATGGCTCAGGCCGAACTTCACCAGCACCGGCAGGCTGTCCGGCAACATGATCGGCTGCATGTCCACGATCCGGCCGCGGCGGACATCGCCGACCATGCCTTCGGTGAAGATATAGGCGAAGTCCTTGAGGGTGAGCAGCAGCGCCAACAGCGCCGTGCCAAGATTCAATAACACGATACCACGCAGACTGACGGCATCCTGCACGCACAGGCCCAGGCGCTGTATCCAGTGCACCGCCATCATGGCCAGCAGCGGATGCACGGCATTGCCGATCAGCACCAAAGGCAGGCCGTGCCGCGCATACATTTCCACCTGGCTGCCGTAGGTCATGAAACCGACGATGGCGAACTGCACCAAGGTGGCGTAGCAGAACAGCACATACCAGACCGGCCATTCACGCCGCGGCCGCAGCAACACGGTGGCGAACATCACCCCGGCGAACGGCATCCAATGGAAGAAGCCGATGTAGGACACCAGCATCGCAAGCGCGGTCGCCGACAGCGCCCAACGGGCCGGCGGCAAAGCGTCACGGAAACGGGCAAGGGCTGGCGGCATGCGGATGCGGTTACGGAATCCGTGCCTAGACTATCAAGTTACGCGGGCACCGTGGCCGGAATTTTCCGCACTTGCGGCCAAGCCGCGCTACCATAGGCGGCATGATCCGCATCGTGCTGTTGGATGACCACGCCATCGTCCGCGAAGGCATCAAGCGCCTGCTCGAAAACGAGCCGGACATGACCGTGTGCGCCGAATGCGGCACGGTCAACCAGGCCCTGGCGCATCTGCAACGCGTCGGTCCGGACGTGCTGGTGGTCGACATCAGTCTGGCCGAGGGCAACAGCTTCTCGCTGGTGGAAAGCCTGGCCAAGGCCGGCATCGGCGTCAAGGTGCTGATGCTGAGCATGCACGACAGCCCGGCTTTCGTCGGCAAGTCGCTGTCGCTCGGCGCCGCCGGCTATGTGACCAAGGCCGCCGCCGCCAAAGAGCTGGTCACGGCCCTGCGCCGGGTCATGGCCGGCGACACCTACGTATCGAGCGACATCCGCCGGCCGGCGCCCTCGGGCGCGCCGAAACTGACCCAGCGCGAATCCGATACGCTCAAGCTCCTGCTGCAGGGGCTGCCGGCCAAGACCATCGCGGCGCGGCTGGGCATCAACGACAAGACCATGTACGGCCATCGCGCCAACATCATGCTGAAGCTGCAGGCGCGGGACCTAACCGACCTGCAGGAAAAAGCGGTGCGGCTGGGCCTGTTGGACTGAGTCCGGAACGACGAAAGCCGCCCGAAGGCGGCTTCCGTGCAAGTGACCCGAAGCGTGTCAGGATTCCGGCACGAACTGGCCCCGGCAGCCGTCGATGACCACGATGCGGCCGTTGCCGCGATCGGCGCTCATCTTGCCGTTGCAGGTGGTCTTGGATTCCTGCTTCAGCAGCTGCGGATTGCCGCAGGCATCGAAATCCCAGGCGCAGTACTCCGGTTGCCGGTCGCGGCTGGCGCACCGGAGCGGGTTGGCCGGGCTGTACGGACAGCTCGCCCGCTGGGCGGCTGCCGCCTGCTGTTGCGCCGCCAGCTGCTGCGCACGGCGTTGCTCGGCCAGCAACGCGCGTTCGGCCTCCAGGGCCTCCTTCCTGGCGCGTGCGGCATCCGCTTCGGCGCGCAGGCGCTCGGCCTCGTACATGGCCTGTTGGTCGGCGGCCGCGATGCCGGCGTCTTCGGCGGCGGCCATATCGGCTTCGTCGAAACCTGCCTCGGCCGCATCCGGCGCCACGCTGGCCGGCGCCGGCAACGTTTCCGCCCCGGCCTCGACCGCATCATCGACGAAATCGAACGGGCACTTGCCGTCGACGATCTGCCGCACGCCAGCCCCGTCCAGGCGGTTGGCGTCGAACAGGTAGTTGAACTTGTCGCTCGGCTTGAAGTCCTGCACGACCTCGTTGACCGCCTTGGTTTTGGCGATGACCGCCGGCGACTTCCTGGCCTGCTCCACCAGTACGGCGACGGCCTGGTCGACGGCGGCCTTGCGTCCGTACTCGTCCAGCGAGGCGGGAAGCGGGGGCAAGGCGTCCTTCAGACGGCAGATTTCGGACTTGACCTCGTCGTTGAGGGCATCGGCCTTCTTTTCCTTGCTGCCGCAGGCCGCCAACAGGAGGACGGCGGCCGCGGCCATTGCGATTTTCGGATTCATGTCGGGACTCCTCGGGTCAGTCTTTCGGACGCAGGTGTTCTTCGATGCGGTAGATCGCCGGGATTACCATCAGGATGAAGATCAGCAGGATGGTGCCGCCGATCATCGCCGCCGACACCATCAGCGTGGTGGTCTTCTTGGCTTCGTTGGCCAAGCGCTCGGCATCATGCCGCTGGATGATGTCGCCGATGTTCTCGCGGCAGAAGAAGTCCTTGTTGAGGTTCGGATTCTTGACCGCGGCTTCGGCGAAATCGTACAGGTAGCGGTCGAGGAACTTGAAGTACTTCGAGGCGGAGAAGCCGTCGTCGACGGACTTGGCCTCGGCCAGACCGATCAGCGCATCGTAGGTTCCGGTCGGATCCGGGCACTGGGCGGCCTTAATGGCCGCCTGCAGGTCCTTGCCGTATTCGTTTTCGATGTCCAGGCGCGCGTTGGTGCTCTTGAAGGTGTCGGCGCCGTCGGCCGAACCGTCGGCCTGGTCCATGTTGGCGGCCCGGGCGAAGGATTCCTCGAAGCTTTCGTAGCTGCCGCCGGTGGACAGCAGGCTGCTGGAGAACAACGCGATGCCGGCGGCGAGCGCCAGCAGAAGCAGGAACGCCATCACCACCGAGACGACCTTGCTGACCTTGAAGCTGGTATTCAGAATGCTGTTGATGCCCATGGCATGGATCCTTTATTTGGATAGAAACCGGCACCCGTTTAGGGTGCGTTCACCCCCCGTTCAGCATTCTAATTCAATTCGTCGACCATTGGGCTTGAATTGCGGGAACCCACTCGAACGGGCAGCCTGTAGGGCTCCCCCTGCCCCGCAGGGAAACTTCAGAAAAATTCCTAAGAATCAATCCTATATACGACCCGAGTACCGCCACATAAGATTCCGGACAATCCAGTCAATGGAATGGCCATGCCCAGCCGGATCCACTTGGTGCTTTCAATCGTAAATCACCCCCGTCTGGCCGAACGGCCGGATATGGTCAAAGGCGCATTGGCGGTATTCTTCGGTCCGGAACGGGCGGAGGCCCATGTGCGGCGCCTCACAAGCGGGGAGCCGGCCGAGGTCGCGTCGGGCAGACTGCACAGCGACACCGCCATTCTGGCACGCACTCTAAGGGCGCAAGGCTTCCATGTCAGGGTATCGGAACGCACGGCGGTGGAACCCGGTTAATCGACCTTGGCCACCGCCACCGGCAACCAGGGCCGGGCCGGATCTTTTTCTCCAATCAACTTGGCCTTGTTGCTGCCCCAGCAATATATCCGCAGACTGCGGCCGAGTGCACAGCTGCTCCACTCGTTCGGCGCGATCTCCAACACCGGTTCCGGCAAGGCCACCGGCTGCGGTCGGGTGACCGCCGGATAACGGCGGTTGTCCTGTCCGGCGCTACCGAATTCGTTGTAGCCCCAACAGGACACCCGGCCGGCGGCATCAAGCGCACAGGTGTGGCTGTGGATGGCCAGTTGCACGACATCGGAAAGCCCGGCCACCATCGTCGGTCGGAAGCGCCTGTCCTCCTCGAATGGCCGCTCCGGTCCGCTTCCGAGCTGGCCTTGGCCATTCCAACCCCAACAATACACACGGCGACTGCGTCCGATGGCGCAGGTATGCATGTAGCCGGCGGCGACCTGCGTCATCGGCTCCGGAAGCCATTGCACGGCGACCGGTGCCATCCGGTCGACGGTGCTGGCATCGCCAAGCGCGCCGTTGGCGTTGAAGCCCCAGCAGTACACGGCGCCCGAAATGCCGACAGCACATGCATGATGGACGCGGAAAGACAGATGGACGGATGGTTCGGGTAACGATATGCGTTGCGGCGTACGGAGCACCTTGAACTCGCGGAGGCGCAGGCGGCTGTTGCTGCGTCCGATTACCCCCCAACAGCGCACCGACCCGTTGCGCAACAAGACACAGTTCCCGTCGTAACCGGACTCGATATGGACTGCGCCTTCGACGTCCGGTACGGTCTGGGCTGTAATGATGGAGTTGGCATAGGAAACACCGTCACCCATCTGGCCCATGCTGGCGTCGCCCCAGCATTGGACCTGCCCGACGGGTGTTATGGCGCAGCTATGCCCGTTTCCGCCCGAAAGCCCGCTGAACCGCCCGGGTTGCTCAACAAGTGAATCCGGTGGAATGCCGGCCAGCTGGCTGGGCGCGATCTGGTTCCAGGTGTTATTGCCCCAACAGCGCATGCGGTCGCCGGCGTGCCGGTAACACATGTGGTTGGTACCCGGATACAGGTAGGCGGAGTCCTGCTCTACCTTGAACCCATTGTGTGCGGCGGCCGGAGCAGCGGATTCGGCATCGTGCTGGCGGATCCAGGCATGCAGGAAAACGGCGAGGAAAATGCATGCCGCGGCTGCAATGACGGCGATGATACGATTCATCGTGGCGCAATCCTGAAATAGAAGGCCGTTTTCTTGAAGCGGTGCCTGCGACAATGGTGGAAGCGGCCGCCCAAAGCCACGCCGGAAGAGATCAGGTTCCGCAACCCCATGGAATCCGCCCGCTGGAAATCGTAATAGTTGGCCGTATCGTCGTCACGAATCGAGATCACCACGCGCGTGCCGGACAACCGTTGACGCGCGATCATCTGGATCCTGCAGCTGCGCGCGCGGCTGTGGCGCAGCAGGTTGGTCACCGACTCCTGGAAGAACCGGTAAATGAACCGCCAATAGCCGGCATCGAGCTCTTGCCAGGCGTCAGGACCGGAGCTGACCTGGAGCCGGTAATCGATTCCGGAAGTCTTCAGCAAGGTCGCGATCCGGCCGACGGACAGTTCGGCGTGGATGGCTCCGAAATCCATATGCTCGTCGGCGAGCTTGTTCAATACCGCGCGCATGCGCTTTTCCGTATACTCCAGCATTTCGGAGGCCTTGCCGGCAGCCTCCAGAATACCGGAATCCTGCGCCCG
>JAYSFF010000053.1:0-12325 GCA_041913425.1 Arenimonas sp.
TTAACAGAAACCCCTTTTTCCATCAACTGTTTATACCGCCTCTGGGCACGTTCCAACGGGCTGGCGGTCAGGAAGAACTTATACGGTGCATCGGGAAAGATCACCGTACCCATGTCGCGGCCGTCGGCCACCAGCCCCGGCGCCTGCCGGAAACCCCGCTGCAGGGCGACCAAGGCTTGCCGGACCAAGGGCTGGGCAGCCAAGGCCGAGGCCATGGCGCCGGCCAATTCCGAGCGGATTACGGCTGTGGCCTCTTTTCCATTTACGAAAATCTTAGGTTCTTCATGCTTTTGCGTGACGAACTTGATGTCGGTTCTAGCTGCGCAGGCCGCCAGATTTTCCGGTTCATCCAAGCCGATGCCCTCCCACGAGGCCGCGATGCCGACCGCCCGATACAGGGCGCCGGAGTCCAGGTAGCCCCACCCCAAGGCCTGCGCCACCAAGCGGCTGACCGTGCCTTTGCCGGCGCCGGCCGGGCCATCGATGGTCACAACGGGGACGGCATGTTCGCTCATTCAGGCTCCGGAAAGGGTTCGGTCATCGTCCACGGCCATGCCGGCGGCGTGGGCCAGCTCGAGAAAACCAGGGAAGGAGGTCGCCACATTAGCGCAATCGCGGATGCGCGTCACGCCCTGCGCGCATTGCGCCGCCACCGCGAAGCTCATCGCCAAGCGGTGGTCGCCCAAACTGTCGATCTCGGCGGCCTGCAGCGGTCCACCGGTGATTTCAACGGCATCCGCCGATTCCGTAACCGCCGCGCCCATGGCGCGCAGGCCGCGGGCCATGCCGCCGAGCCGGTCCGATTCCTTGACCCGCAGTTCGGCTAGGCCCGTGGCGCGCGTGCGGCCTTCGGCCAGCGCCGCCGCGATGAAGAAGATCGGACACTCGTCGATCATGTCCGGTACCAGCGCTTCCGGCAGGTCGATGCCGTGCAGGCGCGAGCTGCGCGCACGGATGTCGGCCACCGGCTCGCCGTTTTGCTGGCGCTCGTTTTCGAAGCGCAGGTCGGCGCCCATCAGGCGCAGCGCCTGGAACAGGCCGGTCCGGCGCGGATTGACGCCGACGCCGGTGACGGTGAGGTCGGAACCGGGCACCAGCAGCGCCGCCACCAACGGGAACGCCGCCGACGACGGATCGCCGGGGATGCGGAAGGTCTGCGCGGCTAGACGGCCGCCGCCGCGCACCGCCACCCTGCCCGGCCCGTACTCGATCGGCCAACCGGCCGCCTTGAGCATGGCTTCGGTGTAATCGCGGGTCGGCCGCGGCTCGGTGATCACGGTCTCGCCTTCGGCGTACAGCGCCGCGAAGATCAGCGCCGATTTGACCTGCGCGCTGGCCACCGCGGTGTCGATTGCCCCCCCCTGCAGGCGTCGGCCGCCATGGATGCGTAGCGGCGCGAACTCGCCGTCGCGGGCCTCGATGCGGGCGCCCATGCGTTCCAGCAGGCGGATCACGCGCGCCATCGGCCGCTTGGACAGCGATTCGTCGCCGACCAGCAGGCTGTCGAAGGCCTGCGCGCCGAGCAGGCCGGCCAGCAGGCGCATGCCGGTGCCGGCATTGCCGCAGTCGAGCGGATCGGAGCTTGGCTGCAGGCCGTGCAGGCCGACGCCATGCACGATGCGCGTCTGCGGATTCGGGGTGTCGATGCGCACGCCGAGCTGGCCGAAGATGCGTGCGGTGGCGCGGGTGTCCTCGCCTTCCAAAAAGTCCTCGATGCGGCTTTCGCCCTCGGCCAAGGCCGCCAGCATGATGGCACGGTGCGAAATGGATTTGTCGCCGGGCACTTGCAGCGTGCCGCGCAGCCCGTGCGAGGGACCGGCCAACCAGTCGAGCGTCATGCCAACACCTCGCGCAGCGTGGCCAGCAGGCGGTCGTTCTCGGCCGGCGTGGCCACGGTGACGCGCAGATACTGGCCGAGCCCGTAACCGGCCATCGGGCGCAGGATCACGCCGCGCGCGAACAGCGTCTGCTCGATGGCGGCGGTGTCCGGGCCGAAACGCACCAACAGGAAATTGGTCTGCGACGGCAGCACCGTCAAGCCCAGACCGACGAGGCCCTCGGCCAGACGGGCGCGTTCGGCAGCGTTGCCGCGCCGCACCGACTCCAGATGCGCGGCATCGGCCAACGCCGCTTCAGCCGCGGCCAACGCCATCGCATTCAGATTGAAGGATTCGCGTACCGGCTCCATGGCGCGCACCACCGAGGCGTCGGCGACCAGATAACCGGCACGCAGGCCGGCCAAGCCATAGGCCTTGGAGAGCGTGCGTGCCACCACCAGATTCGGGAAGCGCGCACGCAAGGCCATGGCGGATTGCAAGGCCGGATCGGTGACGTATTCGATATAGGCCTCGTCGGCCACCACCAGCACGTCGCGCGGAATCCGCGCCAGGAAATCGGCCAGCTGCGCGCTGGAGAACCAGGTGCCGGTGGGATTGTTGGGATTGGCGAAAAACACCAGCTTGGTGGCCGGGGTGATGGCCGCGGCCAAAGCGTCCAAATCATGGCCGAACGGCATCTCGGCGTATTCGCCGAACGCGTCGGCCGATACCAGGCGCGCGCCGGCCGCCTGCGCCGCGATCGGATATACCGCAAAGCAGTAGCGGCTGGCCACGATGTCATCGCCGGGAGCGCTGAACACCTGCGCCAGCTGCATCAACAGCTCGTGCGAGCCATTGCCGAGCAGGATATGGTCTTCGCTCACGCCGTGCAGACGCGCAATGGCGGCCTTCAGCGCCTTGCCGGCCGGATCGGGATAGCGGTGCAGCTCAGACAGCACGGATAGCAGGGCCTTACCCACCGACGGGCTCGGGCCGTAGGCGTTTTCGTTCGAACCCAGTTCAAGCAGACCGCCATGATCGGCGAAACGCAGACGCAGAGCCGGAATGTCGTGGCCGGGATCGTAGGCGGTCAGCGCGCGGATGGATGGCGTGGCGCGCGCGCGGAAGTCGAACGGTTCCGCCATGGTTACAGCAGCGCCACCGGATAGGAGCCGAGCACCACCACGTCGGAGGCGTACTCGCCCAGCTCGGACATGGCCTGGGCGACGTTGCCTTCCTCGACATGGCCGCTGACGTCGATGAAGAACACGTACTGCCAGCGGCCGCTGTGCGCCGGCCGCGACTCGATACGGTTCATGCTGACGCCGTGGCGGGCGAATGGGCTGAGTACGTTGTACAGCGCGCCCGGCTGGTCGCGCACGAACACCAGCAACGAGGTGCGGTCGTGCCCGGACGGCGAGAAGAACTCGCGGCCGATGACCAGGAAGCGCGTGGTGTTGTCCTGGCGGTCCTCGATCGGGCCGGCGACCACCTTCAGGCCGTACACCTGGCCGGCAGTTTCGCCGGCGATGGCGGCGCAGTCGTCGGCCACGCGCGCGCGGCGCGCGGCTTCGGCGTTGCTGGATACCGGCACCTTCTCGGCGTGCGGCAGGTTGGCGCGCAGCCAGGCTTTGCATTGCGCCAGCGACTGCGGATGCGAATACACGCGCTCGATGTCCTCCAGCCGGCCGGTGCGCGACAGCAGATGCTGGTGCACGCGCAGTTCGACCTCGCCGCAGATCTTGAGCCTGGAGGTCAGGAACATGTCGAGCGTGGACTGGATGGTGCCCTGCCCTGAGTTCTCGACCGGCACCACACCGAAGTCGGCGTTGCCGCTTTCGATCTCCTGGAACACCTCCTCGATGCTGGCCAGCGGCAGGGCCTGCGCGGAATGGCCGAAATGCTTGTGCAGCGCCTGCTGCGAGAAGGTGCCTTCCGGCCCGAGGAAGCCGACCTTCAGCGGCTCCTGCTGGGCCAGGCAGGCCGACATGATCTCGCGGAACAGACGCAGCAGCACCTCGTCGCTGAGCGGTCCCTGGTTGCGGTCGAGCACGCGGCGCAGGATCTGCGACTCGCGCTCGGGCCGGTAATACTCGACCGCGGCCTTGAGCTCGCCTTTGGCCTTGCGCACTTTCGCGGCCCAATGCGCGCGCTGGGTGATCAGCTCCTGGATCTTGCGGTCGATACCGTCGATCTCGGCGCGCACTTCCTGCAGCCGGCCGGCGTCACCGGCGGCCGCTTTCGGCGCGCGCTTGGCGGCTTTAGGCGCGGTCTTGCCGGCGGTTTTCCCGGCCGGGCGTTTGCTCTTATCAACCATGCCGCACCGCGAAATCGCGCATGAAATCGGCCAGCGCCCGCACGCCAGCCAGCGGCATGGCGTTGTAGATGGAGGCGCGCATGCCGCCCAGGGCACGGTGGCCTTTCAGGCCCATCAGGCCGGCGGCCTCGGTTTCGGCCAGGAAGATCTTGTCGAGCGCCTCGTCATGCAGGGTGAACGGCACGTTCATGCTGGAGCGCGCCGCCGGATCGACCGGATTGCGGTAGAAGCCGCCGGAGCCGTCGATGGCCGAATACAGCAGAGCCGCCTTTTCAGCGTTGCGGCGCGCGAAGACCTCGACGCCGCCCTCGTCCTTCATCCACTGCAGGACCAGTCCGGTCACGTACCAGGGGAAAGTCGGCGGCGTGTTGAACATGGAATCGTTCTTGACCTGGTTCTGCCAGTCGAATATCGGCGGCAGCTCGCGGCCGTGGCGGCCGAGCAGGTCCTTGCGGATCACTGCCACGGTTATGCCGGCCGGCCCGATGTTCTTCTGCGCGCCGGCGTAGATCATGCCGAAACGGCGCACATCGACCGGGCGGGCCAGGAAGTTCGAGGAGAAATCGGCCACCAGCGGCACGTCGGTCACGTCCGGAACATCGCTGAACTCGACGCCGTGGATGGTCTCGTTGGAGGTGTAATGGAAATAGGCCGACTCGGCGGCGCGCGCCCAGCCGGCGGCGTCGGGAATCCGGCGGTAGGCGTTGTCGGCGTCGCTGGCGACAACATGCGTGCGCACCGAGGCTTTGGCGTTCTCCAGGGCCTTCTCGCCCCAGTGGCCGGTCAACAGGTATTCGGCGCTCTGGCCGGCACGGGCCAGGTTCATCGCCAGCAAGGCCGATACCGTGGTGGCGCCGCCCTGCAGGAACAGCACCGCGTAGTCCTCGGGAACGCCCATCAGCTCGCGCAGGTCGGCTTCGGCCTTGGCCGCGCAGGCGATGAAGGCCTTGCCGCGGTGGCTGACTTCCATCACCGACGCCCGCTCGCCCTGCCATTCCAGCAATTCGCGCTGGACCTGAAGCAGCACCGGCTCGGGCAACGTGGCCGGACCGGCACTGAAATTGAACGCGCGCGACATACGAAAACTCCTTACGGTGAGCTTTCTAGCCTAGCACGCGCGACAATCGCCGCGAAAGCCGGAACCGCGATATTTTTTAATAGTTCAGGGCGAGTACGTTAATAACAGGATCAGCAGGCCCGAGACCGCGACGGCGCTGGCCAACAACAGCCATTGGGCGCGGGTGAACAGACGCGGCGGCGCCTCGGGCGGCGCGGGCTGCGCCGTATCCGCCACCGGCTCTTGCGCGCCCGGCGCATCGGAGACCGACGGCGCGAGGTCCGGCTGCGGCGCCTCCAGACGGAAACGGTGCTGCTCGATGCCCAGCTGCGAGCCGGGCCGTAACAACGCTTCGGTGCAGACCCAGCCGTCGACCCGCATCTCCAGTACCGGACTCAGGTTCTTGACCAGGATGGCGTTGCCTTGGCGTTGCAAAAGCACTTGGCGCTCGGCCAGCGCCGGATCGTCGATGCGGATTTCGGACAAGCTGGAGCGCCCAAGGCAAAGGCTGTTCACCAACGGATAGGCGCGGCCGGTTTCGGCGCCGGACAGCACACGCAGCACCACACGGCCGGCGAAATTGAGCGGGCGGCCGGCGTCGGTGCGGACAGCATCCGGCTTGATGCCGGACTGCAGGCGCAACGCCAGGGTGCCGAGATGGATGTCGTCGCCGGCGGCCAGCAAGGCGGCGGCGGCGATGCGGCGGCCGTTGACGTGCACCGGATGGCCGTCCTCGGCGGCGGCCGGTTCCAGCCACAGCGTCTGAGCCTCGGCGTGCAATACGGCGTGCACCGGCGCCAGTTCCGGATGCGGCAGATAGATTTCACAGCCCGGATCGGCGCCGATGCGCATCCGGGGCCGGTCGAGCTCGACCGGCGGATGGCCGGCGATATGGAGAACGTGATGCATGCGGAAACCTTTTCGGAGAATTTACCACAGGCGTCCTGACAAAGCGGACGTTTCATTGTATTTTCTAGCGATTCCACCATTGAGAAGCGCCATGTCCGCCATCGACCTTACCCGCCCGCATAACCTGCCGCTGGCCGAAGCGAAAACCAAGGTCCAGCACGTGGCCGACCAGATCGCCGCCAAATTCGACGTCGACTGCGCCTGGGACGGCGACATGCTGAACTTCAGCCGCTCGGGCGTCGACGGCCACATCAAGGTCGACGCCAAGTCGGTGCATGTGTTCGCCGAGCTGGGCTTCATGCTGTCGATGATGAAGGGCCCGATCGAAGACGCGATCGGCCGCTATCTGGACGACGAATTCAGCTGAACGGCGGCGCGAACGGCTCGTCGGTGCCGGCCGCCAGACGCCGCGCGATGCAATGCTCCTGCCGGTGGATGCGCGCCAGGAACGCCTCGGCGCCGCCCAGATGGTTGAACGCCGTGAAGCCGCGCTCCAGAAAGCCCTGCAGATGCTGCAAGCCGAGCAAGCGCGCCGGCAGACGCGCGCTGGCCAACAGCTTGCCGACGCCGTGGCGCTTGACCACGGCATCCAGACGCTGGCCGACCTCGAGCACCAGATCGATCTGCCGCCGGCGCAGGCGCGGCAGGCCGACGGCGCGGTAGACCTCGCCATAGCGGCGTACATCCAAGGCATCCGGTTTCACCCCGGACCTGAGCAGGGTGCGCGCCATGCGCAGGTCGAGGGCATGGCTGAGCACCGACAGCTCGATGGCGTCGACCGCCGCCTGCAACAGGCTTTCCGGCAGGATGCGCGCCATTTTCGGCAGGATGCGCGCGGCCTCCAGGTCGCGCTGCAGGAAATCGGCGTCGCCGTAAAGGTCGGACAGAAAGAACTCGGCCGCCGGCCGTGTCGACGGATCGGCCAGGAATTCCGCGAAGCTGCTCGCCAGACGTTCGGCCTGCCAGGCACGCAGGGCCGACAGACTCTTCGCCAGCCGCGGATCGTCGCGTTCCAGCCGGTGCGCGTCCCGCTGCCAACGCAGGCGGCGGGCCAGCCGGGATTGCAAGTCGTTGAGCGCCATGGGCATTCCGGATCGCGTTGGATTGGGCTCATTTTAACCGTACAATGCCGGAGTACCGGTTTACTTGGCCATTCCATGCTCTTACTGCAACGCGCCACCCAACCCGTCCGCAACCAGGGCCGCATCGGATTGGCCATCGCCGGCGGCGGCCCGATCGGCGGCATGTACGAACTCGGCGCCCTGCGCGCGCTGGAACGCGCCATCGACGGTCTCGACCTGACCCGCTTGGACGTCTACGTCGGCGTCAGCTCCGGCGCATTCCTGGCCGCCGGCCTGGTGAACCGACTGGGCACGGCCGAGATGTGCCGCATCTTCATCACCGGCGACCATCCGGACATCCGCTTCAAGCCGCGCATGTTCCTCAAGCCCGCGTTCGCCGAATACGGCAAGCGCGCGGCCGCCCTGCCCGGCCTGGCCTTCGACTGGTGCAAGAGCCTGATCACTGATCCGGCCGGCGCGCGCATGAACGAAATGATGCCGCGGCTGACCGGCGTGGTGCCGACCGGTCTGTTCGACAACGCCCCGATCGCGCGCTTTCTCGAGGGCGTGTTCAGCGGCCCCGGGCGCAGCAACGACTTCCGCGCGCTCGAACGTCCGCTGTATGTGGTGGCGGTCGACCTGGACGCCGGCAAGGCGGTGCGCTTCGGCAGCAAGGGTTGGGACGCCGTGCCGATTTCGCAGGCGGTGCAGGCCAGCTCCGCCCTGCCCGGCCTGTATCCGCCGGTCGACATCAACGGCCACCATTTCGTCGACGGCGCGCTGCGCCGCACCATGCATGCCTCGGTCATCCTCGACCACGGCATCGACCTGATGATCGGCCTGAACCCCTTCGTGCCGTTCAACGCCAAAAGCGGCGCGACCACGCCGGAACCGAAAACCAAGCTGGCCGACGGCGGCCTGCCGATGGTGCTGTCGCAGACCTTCCGCACCTTGCTGCAATCGCGCATGCAGGTCGGTCTGGAGAAGTACGCGCGCCAGTACCCGGAAACCGACCAGCTGGTGCTGGAGCCGAACGAAGACGACGCCGAGATGTTCTTCACCAACGTGTTCAGCTACTCCTCGCGCCACCGCGTCTGCGAACACGCGTTCCAGAGCACCCTGCGCGACCTCAAGAAGAACGCCAAGACCCTGGCGCCGGTACTGGCCAAGCACGGCATGCGCCTGAACAAGGCGATGTTGGACGATCCGTCCATCACGCTGTTGGACGACATCGGGCCGGTTTCGCGCCGGACCGCGACCACCGCCCAGCTCTGGCACGATCTGGACGACATCGAGCACGCCCTGCGCAGCCGGAAAGCCTGACGCGGCGCGGCCGGGGGCGTTTATTTCTGGTGTGTTTGCTCTAGACAAAGCACCGAGACTGGCGCCATCCGGATGCATCCCGCATCCCGAACCGACAACCACCGAGGACGTCCGCATGGCCACGCTCAAGAAGACCGCCCGCACGAAAACCGCCGCCCGCAAACCGGCCAAGGCCGCCTCGGCCCGCGCCGAGTCTGCTTCGCGCAACCTGCTCGAAACCGCCCAGCAGATATGGGCCGCCGGCGTCGGCGCCTTGGCCCGCGCCCAGGGCGAAGGCACCGACCTGTTCGAAGCCTTGGTCAAGAAGGGCATGAGCCTGGAAACCCAGACCCGCAAACTCGCCACCGGCAAGGTCGGCGTGGTGCGTGATGCGGTCGAAGACCGGGTCGACGACGTGCGCGAAAAAGCCGCCGACACCTGGGACCGCATGGAGAAGGTGTTCGAAGACCGCGTGCAACGCGCGCTGACCCGTCTCGGCGTACCGACCCGCGAAGACCTGGGCGCGCTCAGCAAACGCGTGGAAATGTTGACCGCCGAACTGCGCAAGCAGAGCGGCAAACCGGCGGCCGCCAAGCCGAAGGCGCCGGCGAAGAAATCCCCGGCCAGGAAACCGGCGACGAAAGGCGCCAGCGCGCAGGCCAAGGTCGCGAAAAAGGCCGGCAAGGTGGCCCTGCCGAAAGCGGCCGCGCCGCATAGCCCGAAAGCCTGACGGAACGCGGTTCCGATACCGACGAAAAAGCACCGCAGCGCGGTGCTTTTTCCGTTACGGGCGCCGGAACGGTCTTACCAGTGCACGCCGCGCATCAGCGAAGCGAACGCGATCTGCTCGTTGGTCGGCTGCGCGGCCTCGCCGCGGCCGGCCATGCCTTTGGCCGCGGCCGAATCCGGGAACAGCTCGAACGCGGTGCTGACCACCACCTCGTAAGCCTTCGGGAACAGCGCGTGCGCGACCCCGGCGAACACGCCCAGGCGCGTGGCGATCCGCCGCGGCCTGTCGATGATGGCCTTGACGATCAGGTCGGCGGCCTCCTCGGGCGTCAGCGTCGGCACCGATTCGTACATCTTGGTCGGCGCGATCATCGGCGTCTTCACCAGCGGCATGTTGATGGTGGTGAAGTTGATGCCCTTGCCCGACAGCTCGCCCTGCGCGCAATGGCTGAAGGCGTCCAGCGCCGACTTGGAGGCGACGTAGGCCGAGAACCGCGGCGAACTGGCCAGCACGCCGATC
Organism: Arenimonas sp.; assembly: GCA_041913425.1. Taxonomy (GTDB): domain Bacteria; phylum Pseudomonadota; class Gammaproteobacteria; order Xanthomonadales; family Xanthomonadaceae; genus Arenimonas. The sequence continues at coordinate 9,713 of JAYSFF010000053.1, forward strand.
GAGGAGATGTTGATGATGTGGCCGCTGCGCTTGGCGATCATGCCCGGCAGCGCCTGCATGATCAGCCGCAGCGCGCCGAAATAGTTCAGCTGCATGGTGCGCTCGAAGTCGTGGAAGCGGTCGAAGCTGAGTTCGATCGAACGACGGATGGAGCGGCCGGCGTTGTTGACCAGGATGTCGATGCCCCCGTGCTCCTTCCCGATCTGCTCGATCAGGCGGTCGCAGGATTCCAAGTCGGCCAAGTCGGCCCGGTAGGCGAAGCACAGATGTCCGGCCTCGGTGATTTCACGGCGGGTCGCCTCCAGCTCCTCCTCGCCACGGGCGGCGATGACCACCTTGGCGCCGGCTTCGGCGATCTTGATGGCGGCGGCCTTGCCGATGCCGGACGAGCCGCCGGTGATCAGCACCACCTTGCCCTCGACCTTGCCGCGCAGCGAGCGGTCGATGAACAGATCCGGGTCGAGGTGGCGCTCCCAGTAATCCCACAGGCGCCAGGCGTAGCTGTCCAGCGCCGGCACGGCGATCTTGCTGCCTTTGAGCGCGCGCTCGGCCTCGCGGCTGTCGAAACGGGTCGGATAGGTGATGAACGACAGCACCGACTGCGGGATCTTGAGGTCGCGCAGGACCATGTTGGTCAGGCGCTTGACCGGCGGCAGGCTGCCGACCGCCATGCGCATCGGCGCCGGGATGAAGGCGAACATGCGCGCGTCCAGGCGCATGGTCATTTCCGGGGCATGCGCGGCGCGGGCGAAGGTGTTCATCAGTTCGCCGAAGCGCATCGGCTCCGGGTCGACCAGATGGAAACAGTGGCCGTCCAGCCCGCGCTTGTGGGCGATGTGGTCCATCGCGTCGGCCACGAAGTCGACCGGCACCACGTTGATGCGGCCGCCCTCGATGCCGAGCGTGGGCATCCACTGCGGCAGGGTCTGGCGGATCTTCTTGATCAGGGTGAACAGATAGTACGGGCCGTCGATCTTGTCGATCTCGCCGGTCTTGGAATGGCCGACCACCATCGACGGCCGGTAGATTCGGTACGGCACCGCGTTCTGCCGGCGCACCAGGCCTTCGGACTCGTGCTTGGTCTTCAGGTACGGATCCTTCAGCCCTTCCGCCTCCTCGAACATGTCCTCGCGGAACACGCCCGGATACAGGCCGGCGGCGGCGATCGAGCTGGCGTGGTGGAAGCAGCCGGCCTGGAGCGCGGCGGCCAGGTCGAGCGCATGCCGGGTGCCGTCGATGTTGGCGGTCTTCTGGGTTTCGGCGTCGGCGGTCATGTCGTATACCGCGGCCAGATGGAAGAAGTGCTTGACCTTGCCCTTGAGCGCTTTCAGCTGCGTCGCCGAAACACCGAGCTTGGCCTTGCCCAGATCGCCGGTGACCGGAACCACGCGCTTCATGTCCCAACCCATGCGCGCGCCGATATCCTGCAGCTTGCCCTGCGAGCCCTTGCGCACCAGCACGTAGACCGTGCCCTTGCGCTTGAGCAGATTGCCGACCAGGAAACGGCCGATGAAGCCAGTGGCGCCGGTGACGAAATAAGCCATGTCGATACCCGATCCCTTGGATGTGCCCGAAATTATTGGAATAAGCGCTTGATTTTTTACTGCAAAACGCATTCTAATGCATAATACTGGAATCCGACTTGGCGTCAAAGACATCGCCCATGGCCACTTTGAAAGAGCAGTTCGAGCAGGCGGCGGCTGCCGCCAAGAACCTGGGCAAACGCCCCGACAACGATACCCTGCTGCGCCTGTACGCCCTGTACAAGCAGGGCTCGGAGGGTGATGTCAGCGGACCGCCGCCGGGCATGTTCGATTTCGTGGCCTCGGCCAAGTACCAGGCCTGGCAGAAACTGGAAGGCACCAGCCCCGAGTCGGCGATGAAGAAATACGTCGCCCTGGTCGAATCCCTGCAGGCCTGACGTGTCCGGCAAGACCCGCACGCGCATCCTGGACGCCGCCCTGCGCCTGTTCAACGAACAGGGCGAATCCAACATCTCCACCAACCACATCGCCGACGAGCTGGAGATCAGCCCCGGCAACCTGTACTACCACTTCCGCAACAAGGACGACATCATCGAGCAGCTGTTCCAACGCTTCGAGGAGCGCATGGACACCGCGCTGCAGGTGCCCGAGGGCCGGCCGGCCACGCTCGAGGACGTCTGGCTGCAGCTGCACCGGGTGTTCGAGTGCATCTGGGACTACCGCTTCCTGTACCGCGACATCATCAACATCCTGAGCCGGAACCGGAGCCTGCGGCTGCGCTTCGCCCGCATCCTGAAGCGCGGCTCGGCCAACGCGCACGGCATCATGCAAGGCCTGAACGAGACCGGGGTGATGCGTGCCAGCGCCCGGGAAATCGAGGGCTTGGCCACCAATATCCTGGTGCTGGCCACGTTCTGGCTGAATTACGCCGGGGTCCGGGGCGAAAAGGACGAGCAGAAGGCCATCCGCCAGGGCATCGTGCAGGTGATGATGCTGGTCTCGCCCTTCCTGCGCGACAGCGAACGCCTGCACCTGCACACCCTGTCGGCCGCCTACGCCGAATAATTAAGGAAATATTCAACAAGTTATTGCCTGGGCTCGGGTTTTGCCTTATAATTCCCGCTCCCGT
>JAYSFF010000054.1:0-11882 GCA_041913425.1 Arenimonas sp.
GGTGTAGACCGGAACCGAGCCTTTGTCGGTCTGCAGATGTTCAACGCGCTGGGGATTGGTCATGGCGGTGCCTGGCGGTGCGGTTCCGGCATTTTACCGCGCCCGCAGGCCGCCGGCATGATCCGGATCAAGCATCCGGCGGACGCCGGAACGGCAGTATCTTGCCGCCTTCGTGCGGCGGCGGACGGTGCCAGAGCACCGGCACGTCGCGCGGCGCGGGCAGGTCGAGTTCGGCCTCCGCCGCCGGTTGGTCCTCCTCCGTCTCCAGATCCCAGCTGTACAGGCGCTTGGGCGCGCGCTCGTCCAGCCCGGTGAAGGCCAATCCGGTGATCAGGCCGAACACCGCGCCGGACAGATGGTATTCCCAGGACACGCCCTGCTGCTGCGGCAGCACCGAGAACACCATGCCGCCGAAGAAGAACAGCGCCAGCAGCAGGCCGGTCAGCGCGCTGCGGTCGCGCCGGCGCAGGCCTTGGGCGATCAGGAAGAACATCAGGCCGACGGTGATGCCGCTGGCGCCGATGTGGTGGCCGCCCAGGCTGATGAACCAGGTGCCCAGGCCCGAGCCGAGCCAGACCACCGGCCAGGCGCGCAGGCTGGCGCGCGGATACAGGCTGCCGGCGATGCTGCCGAGCACCAGGATGGCGAACGCGTTCGCGCTCAGGTGGCCGAAGTCGCCGTGCAGCAGCGGCGCGGTCAGCACGCCGGGCAGGCCGTCCGCGCGCTGCGGCGCGATGGCCAGGGCTTGGGTGTCGAACAGACGGTCTTGGGCGAAGAACATCGCGCCCAACACGGCCACCCAGGCCAGGGTCACGGTCAGCGCCCGGCTGAAGTTGGCGCGTAGCCGGCCCAGATAGGCGGCTTGTTGGCTGGCGTACAGGGTTTCGGCGTCCATGGTTTCCGAGATGGGGGCCGAAGCGCGAAGCGCAAGGCGGACCGGTGATCCGGCCCGCCAGGCCCGCGCTTATTCCTTGAGCAGGTACTCTTCGCCGATCGCCGCCTTCTTGGGCTTGGGCTTGAATACCAGGCTGAACGCCATGGCCGCGGCGATCAGCGCCGCGACCACGCCGAGCGAGACGGCGACCGGGATCTTGTAGAAATCCACGATCAGCATCTTGGTGCCGATGAACATCAGCACCAGCGCCAGGCCGTAGGCCAGCAGGTGGAACTTCTCGGCCATGCCGGCCAGCAGGAAATACAGCGCGCGCAGGCCCAGTACCGCGAACACGTTCGAGGTCAGCACGATGAACGGGTCGGTGGTGATGGCGAAGATGGCCGGGATCGAATCGACCGCGAAGATGACGTCGGTGAACGCCACCATCACCATCACCACGAACAGCGGGGTGTATTTCCTGATGCCGTCCTCGCGCAGGGTGAAGGCCTCGCCGGCGTACTGGCGGGTCAGCGGCAGGTGGTTGGTGATCCAGCGCAGCACCGGATTCTTCTCCAGATCCGGCTCCTGGCCGGCGGCCCACAGCATCTTGGCGCCGGTGACCAGCAGGAACAGGCCGAACAGGTACAGGATCCAGTGGAACTTCTGGATCAGCGCCGCGCCGACGAAGATCATGACGGCGCGCAGCACGATGGCGCCGAGCACGCCGAGGATCAGCACGCGCTGCTGCGACGGCGCCGGCACCGCGAAGTAGCTGAAGATCATCAGGAACACGAAGATGTTGTCGACCGCCAGCGCTTTCTCGACCAGATAGCCGGTCAGGAACTCCAGGCCGATGCGGTTGGCGTCCGGATTGCCGGATTCCTTCAGATACCACCACAGGCCGGCGTTGAACGCGGCGGCCAAGGCGATCCAGGCCAGGCTCCAGAGCAGGGCTTCGCGGGTGGAGACCTTGTGCGGACCGTTGGCTTTCAGCACCAACAGGTCGACGGCCAGGGCGATGATGACGAATACGATGAAGACCGCCCACATGGTGGGGGTGGCGATGCTTAACATGTCAGCTCCTTGGGTTGCCAAATGCATACGGACCCCGGAAAACCGGGGCTTGGCGAAGGTCTTGCTGACAGGAATCTGCCTACCGAACCGGGGGCGTTGCAACCCCGTGCTGACGATGCGATAGCGGGAGCTACTCCCCTTCGCCGGCTATGATAGGGCAGAGCGGCCGGCTTGTCATCCGGCGGGAGTGGACGATGCGTGAAGATTCGGCGGGAAAACGCGTGACCGTGCCGGTGCTGGACATGACGCGCGCCATCGAGGCGTTCGGCGGCGAGGCCGAGGCGGCCGAAGCCCTGGCGCTGACCCGCGGTCTGCTCGACCGCCTGCTGCCGGCCGTGCGCGGCCCGACGCCGGATTGGGAGGCCCTGCACGCGATCCGCGGCTGCGCCGCGCTGCTGTGCGGCCCGGAAACGGCCGCGCGCATGGCCGAGCAGGAGCGGCATCTGCGCGCCGGCGGGCTAGCCGGCGAGGGCTTCGCCGATGTACTCTGTGCCTTGGAGACGCTGCGGAACGAAATCGATCGTTTTCTGCGCGGCCGGGGGGAGTGACCGGAGAACCATGAGAATGAAACAGGCGAGCGTACTGATCGTCGACGACAATGCCGAATTCGCCACGTTGCTCAAGCGCCATCTGGAGCGCGAGCACTACCATGTGCACGTCTGCGGCGACGGCGCGGAAGCCGAAACCGCGATCCTCGGCCTGGGCTGCGATGCGGTCATCCTGGACGCGCGCCTGCCGAACAAGGACGGCTTCGCCATCTGCCAGGCCGTGCGCATGCGCTACCAGGGCGTGATCATGATGTTGACCGGCCTGGACGACGACACCGACCGCATCCTCGGGTTGGAGCTGGGCGCCGACGAATACCTGACCAAGCCGGTGGCGCCGGCCGTGGTGGTCGCGCATCTGCGCGCGCATCTGCGGCGCGCGCAGGGCGGGGAGAAATCCACGGCCAGCCGCCTGCAGGCGCTGCGTTTCGGCGGCCTGCACATCGATCCGGCGGCGCGCCGCGCCACGCTCGACGGGGAAGTGCTGCCCTTGACTTCGGCCGAGTTCGACGCGCTCTGGCATCTGGCGGCCAACGCCGGCCGGCCGGTCAGCCGCGACATGCTGTTCGAACTCCAGCGCGGCATCCGCCACGACGGCATCGACCGCTCGATCGACATGCTCATCGTGCGCCTGCGCAAGCGCCTGGGCGGCGCCGAACTCGCGTCGCAGCGCATCAAGACCGTGCGCGGCAAGGGTTATCTGTTCAATCCGGACGCCTGGTAGGCGTCCGTTACACACGGTTACCACGCCGCCATCCGAATCTGCGTAGAGTGGGCTTGTGGCGCCGACGACGGCGTCTTCGATCCCCTACGTGGGGGGCGGCCGGCTAACTGAAAGCGGCCATCCGCCTCCCACGGTCTTCCCCCTGAGAACGTGAGGGGTGACCGGTCCTCCCCTGGCCGTCACCCCTCACGGACTCTTCAGCGGCCCGGTGCCGCACGCCGTTTGGGCTTACAATACGCCCATGAATTCCCAACAACTGCCCGTCGTGCGCCTGAAGATCGAGCGCAAGTCCAACCATCCCTGGATCTTCCAGAAAATGGTGGAGAAGCCCGAGGTCAAACCGCGCCCCGGCAGCATCGTCGACATCGTCGACGCCACCGAGCATTGGGTCGGCCGCGGTTTCTACAACGGCCATTCGCGCATCGCCCTGCGCGTGCTGACCGAAGACTTCGAGGAGGCGGTGGACGAGGACTTCTTCCACCGGCGCATCGCCGAGGCGGTGTCGCTGCGGCGCGAGGTGCTGAAGCTGGACGCCGTGTCCGACGGCTGGCGCGTGGTGCATTCCGAAGGCGACGGCCTGTCCGGCCTAGTGGTGGACCGCTACGGCGACCTGCTGGTGGTCGAATTCTTCTCGGCCGGCGCCTTCCGCCACCGCGAATGGATCTACTCGGCGCTGCGCGCGCAGTTCCCCGGCTGCCGGTTCTACGCCTTCGCTGAAGAGCACGTGCAGAAGCAGGAAAGCTTCGACTTCCGCGCGCCCGAGGCGCCGGAGCCGAGCGTGATCACCGAGTACGGCCTGAAGTTCCGCGCCAGCCCGGGCTCGGGCCACAAGACCGGCTTCTTCGCCGACCAGCGCGACAACCGCGAATACCTGGCGCGCCTGTGCGAAGGCAAGACCGTGCTCGACATCTGCTGCAATTCCGGCGGCTTCGCGATCTATGCCAAGGCCCGCGGCGGCGCGTCCGAGGTCACCGGCATCGACCTGGACGAGGAGATCCTGGAGATCGCGCGCAAGAACGCCTACCTCAACGACGCCAAGGTCAAGTTCACCCAGTCCGACCTGTTCCCGTACCTGCGCGACGCCGCCGCCCGCGGCGACGAATGGGACGTAGTGATCCTGGATCCGGCCAAGCTGACCCGCGACCGCGAGCAGGTCATCGCGGCGCTGAAGAAGTACAACGACATGAACAAGCTGGCGATGTCGGTGGTCAAGCCCGGCGGCATCCTGCTGACCTGCTCGTGCACCGGCCTGGTCAGCGAAGAGGAGTTCCTCGACATGATCCGCCGCGCCGCGTTCTTCGCCGGCCGCCAGGTGCAGATCCTGAAAGTGGCCGGCGCCGGCGCCGATCACCCGGTGATGGCGCACGTCAAGGAAAGCCGTTACCTGAAGGCCGTGTTCTGCCGGGTGTTCTGACCGCCATGCGCCGCACCCTGCTCGCCGCCGTGCTGTCCGCCGCCCTCGGCGCCGCGCACGCCCAAGGCGCCAAGGAATCGCTGCCGCTCGGCACGCCGATCGAGGCGATCAAGCCCGGCGAGTGGATCTGGTACGCCGAGGCCGCGCCGGAAGGCCCGATGCTGCTGGTGGTCAGCATCGCGCAGCAGAAGGCCTACCTGTACCGCAACGGCGTGCGCGTCGGCGTCACCAGCGTCAGCACCGGCAAGAAGGGCCACGAGACGCCGACCGGCGTGTTCACCATCCTGCAGAAGAACAAGGACCACCGCTCCAACCTGTACGATGACGCGCCGATGCCCTACATGCAGCGCCTGACCTGGGACGGCGTGGCCCTGCACAGCGGCCGCGATCCCGGCTATCCGGCTTCGCACGGCTGCATCCGCATGCCGGACGGCTTCGCCAAGCGCCTGTTCGCCGAGACCAGCCTGGGCATGACCGTGGTGGTGACGCGCGACGTCGAAGCGGTGCCGGAGAACGTGGTCGACCCGAAAGTGCTGGTGCAGCCGATGGACGCCAAGGGCCGTCCGGTGCAGGCGCCGAGCCTGTCGCTGTTCGAGGCCTATCGATGGCAGCCGGAGAAATCCGAGTTCGGTCCGATGACCGTTTTGGTCAGCACCAAGGACCAGCGCGTGATCGTGCTGCGCAACGGCATCGAGATCGGCCGCGCCAAGATCGGCATCGTCGGCGACGCGCCGTTCGGCAATCAGGCGTATGTGGTGCTGGACGGCGACGCCGGCACGCCCAGCCGGCTGGTGCCGGATCTGCCGGCGCTGAACTGGCTGGCGATTCCGCTGCCGGGCAGCGACGCCCCCGCCGGTTCGCCGGCCAAGGGCCTGGATTACGAGGCGGTGGCGCGCATCGCGCTGCCGGTCGATTTCGCCAAGCTGGTGTACCGCGAGCTCAAGCCCGGCAGCACCCTGCTGCTGACCGACGAACACCTGAGCCGCGCCAACGACGGCAAGGGCATGACCGTGCTGTCCGACGAGAGCGATGACAGCCACTTCGACGGACCGACCCGTTAAGGACGCCGGATGACCGATACCGTCGCCGCCGCGCCGGCCCGCCGCGCGGCCCTGATCTTCGTGTTCTTCACCGTGCTGATCGACGTGCTGGCCTTCGGCCTGATCATCCCGGTATTGCCGAACCTGATCATGCACGTCGGCGGCTTCGACTTCGGCCGCGCCGCAATCGTGTCCGGCTGGTTCAGCCTGGCGTTCTCGGCCATCCAATTCCTGGCCGCGCCGGTACTGGGCGCGCTGTCCGACCGCTACGGCCGGCGCCGGGTGATCCTGATCTCCTGTTTCGGGCTGGCGGTCGACTTCGCGTTCATGGCGCTGGCGCAGACCCTGCCGATGTTCTTCATCGGGCGCGTCATCTCGGCGCTGACCTCGGCCAGCTTCAGCACCGCCAACGCCTACCTGGCCGACGTGACCCCGCCGGAAAGACGCGCCGCCGCCTTCGGCCTGCTCGGCGCGGCGTTCGGCGTCGGCTTCGTGGTCGGTCCGGCGCTGGGCGGCCTGCTCGGCGGGATCGATCTGCGCCTGCCGTTCTGGATCGCCTCCGGCTTGGCGCTGCTGAATTTCCTGTACGGTTTGTTCGTGCTGCCGGAATCGCTGCCGCCGGAGAAGCGCAGCCCGCGTTTCGACCTGCGCCGCGCCAACCCCGTCGGCGCGCTGCTGCTGCTGCGCCATTACCGCTCGGTGCTTGGCCTGCTCGGCGTGGTGTTGCTCAGCCAGTTCGCGCATTTCGTGCTGCCCAGCGTGTTCGTGCTGTACGGCGGCTACCGCTACGGTTGGAGCACGCAGCAGGTGGGCCTGGTGCTGGCCGGCGTGGGCGTGTGCAACGTGCTGGTGCAGGCGCTGTTGATCCGCCGCCTGGTGCCGAAGATCGGCGAACGCCGCGCGGCGCTGATCGGCTTCGCCTGCGGCCTGCTCGGTTTCGCCTGGCTGGGCCTGGCGCCGGGCGGCCTGCTGTCCTTGCCGGCGTTTCCGTTGATGGCGCTGTGGGGTTTGGCCGGCCCCTCGGTGCAGGCCATCATCACCCGCCAGGTGCACGCCGACGAACAGGGCCGCCTGCAGGGCGCGGTGGCCTCGATGAACAGCCTGGCCGGCATCGCCGCGCCGCTGCTGTTCACCCATCTGTTCGCGTTCGGCATCGCCGCGCACGGGCCGTTGCATCTGCCCGGCGCGCCGTTCCTGCTGGCCGCGCTGCTGCTGGGCGCCGCGTTCGTGGCGGTGTACCGGATCACCCGCTGGTTGGCGGCGCCGAAGGCCGCCGCCGAGGCCTGATTCAGAACGCGATCAGGTTTTCCAGGTGCGCGCGCAGATCCGGCAGGGTGGCGTGCGTCAGGTCCTTGGCCAGTTCGCCGTCGACGGTGGCGGCCACGGCCTTGCTGAAATCGGCGCGCAGTTCGCCCAAGGTCTGCGGCGGCGCGACCACCACCAGGCGCCCGAAGCGTCCGTCCTTCAGGTAGCCGTCCAATCGTTGCGCCAGCTCGCGCGCGAACACCGCCTTTTCGTGCCGGTGCAGGTCCTCGTGATGGTCGAGCGTGTGGTGGCTGCCGCCGCCGCCGCGCGCGCTGCCGGCTTTGTCGGCCGCCATGTCGCGGTCCGGCGGCAGCATGTGCACGAACTCCTGGTCCAAAGCCGGCCTCAAGCCGGTGTCGGGCCCTTCGTTGACGAACACCCGGGCGCGATGACCATCCGCGACCAGGACCCAAGTGACGGCGTGTTTAGCCATGACGGACTCCTTGGATTGGGGGGCACGCGCAAAGCCTAGCATGAATCCGCAGGCGCGGCCCCGCCGGCCGGCCGCGGCCCGCATGGTATGATTTTCCCCTTGTCATGCCGCCGTGGATGCGCCCTTCACGCCCGCCGGCGCATACTTTCCGCCATCTCAGCGAGGAGCCGATCATGGCCGCCAAAAAACCCGCCGCCGCCAAAACGCCCGCCGTCAGCCAGGCCCAGGCCGAAGACGCCATCCGCCTGCTGCTGCGTTGGGCCGGCGACAACCCCGCGCGCGAAGGCCTGATCGACACGCCCAAGCGCGTGGCCAAGGCCTACAAGGAGTGGTTCGGCGGCTACGAGATGAAGCCCGAGGAGTACCTGAAGCGCACCTTCGAGGAAGTGGAAGGCTACGACGAGATGGTGATCCTGCGCGACATCGAGTTCGAATCGCACTGCGAGCACCACATGGCGCCGATCATCGGCGTGGCGCACGTGGGCTACATCCCGAACGGCCGCGTGGTCGGCATCAGCAAGCTGGCACGCGTGGTGGAAGCCTACGCCAAGCGCCTGCAGGTGCAGGAGAAGATGACCGCGCAGATCGCCAACTGCATCCAGAGCGTGCTCAAGCCCAAGGGCGTGGGCGTGGTGATCGTGGCCAAGCACGAGTGCATGACCACCCGCGGCGTGCACAAGACCGGCGTCAGCATGGTCACCAGCAAGCTGCTGGGCAGCTTCCGCGAGGACGCCCGCACCCGCGCCGAGTTCCTGCAGTGCGTGGGCATCAAGTAAGGAACTTCCGGCTCCCTTCGACAGGCTCAGGGAGCATAACAACACAACGAAAACGCCCCCGATCGGGGGCGTTTTTGCGTTTGCATACAAGAAAAATTCTTATAGACCCGGGTCGCTTGCGGGGATTAAATGACCTATTCATACCCCAATATCCTTTAGGTATAAATAGGTTCGCTTATGAGCCCTGAAATGATTTTCGGAATCGTAGTGGTTGTACTTGTTGGGGTTTCAGTCCTGACCAAGTTGATTCCGAAAAGAAAGCCGCCTCAAAAATCTTTCAAGTGTGCACGATGCCGTTCTTTCTCCATGCACAGTGATCGGACATCAGAGGCATGGCGCAACGGAAAAACCAAATTTTTTTGCCAATCCTGCCATATGAAATGGCTTCAAGACCGTCCTCGACATGAGCGTGAAAGCTATAGCAGTAATCGAGGTAAAGGCTCGGGATGTTTGGCGGTTATTGCGTTGGTTATGTTTGTTCCGCTTTTTGCAGTCTCAATCCGCCTAATAAATGGAGTTTAAATTTCATAGGGTGCGCTATAGCGCACCCTATTTCATTTCAGCCACCGCTCCACCGGCGCCGGCCGCGCCAGCAGATAGCCCTGGCCCAGCCAGCAGCCCATGGCGGTGATCGCGTCGCGCTGGTATTCGGTTTCGATGCCCTCGGCGATGACCTCCATGCCCAGCGCGCGCGCCAGCTGCACCACCGCAGTCACCACCGCCGTGCTGTTGCCGCGGCCGTCGCGGTCCAGTTCGGTCACGAAACTGCGGTCCAGCTTCAGCACCCGCAGCGGGAAGGTGTGCAGGTAGCTCAATGAGGAGTAGCCGGTGCCGAAGTCGTCGAGCGCGGCGTGCACGCCGTCGGCGGCCAGCTTCTCCAGCGTGGCGCGCACCAGCTCCGGCTGCTCCAGCAGCGTTCCCTCGGTCACCTCGACCATCAGCTGCGAGCCGTTCAGGCCGCTGGCGCGCAACAGCTCCATCAGCCGCGCGTGCAGGTCCGGCCGGCGCAGGTGGCGGGCCGAGACGTTGATGTTGATATGGCCGCCGCCCGCGCACAGCACGGCGGCCTGCCGGCAGCTGAGTTCGAACATGCGCCAGTCGATGGCATCGATCAGGCCGCATTCCTCGGCCACGCTCAGGAATTCGCCGGGGCCGAGCAGGCCGCGCACGGGATGCTGCCAGCGCAGCAGCGCCTCGTAGCCGACCACGGCGCCGCTGTCGAGCCGCACGATCGGCTGGAAATAGGGCAGGATCTGGTCTTCGGCCAGGGCCGTGCGCAGTTCACCCTCCAGCATCAGCACGTCCACCGCGCGCTTCTGCAGGCCTTCGTCGAACAGCACCACGCGGTGGCGGCCGGTCTCCTTGGCGCGGTACAGCGCCATGTCGGCGTCGCGCAGCACCTCGTCGGCGGTGTGGTACTCGGCGTTGGACACCGCGATGCCGATGCTGACCGAGGGTTCCAGGGTCTTGCCGGCTACGCGCAGCGGCTCGGCCACGGTATTGATCACGCGTTCGGCCACGCGCACCGCGGTCGGCACGTCGATCTCCTCGAGCAGGATGCAGAACTCGTCGCCGGACAGGCGCGCGGCGATGTCCTGCGCGCGCAGGCAGACCAGCAGCCGGCGCGAGACCTCCTTCAGCACCTCGTCGCCGGACAGGTGGCCGAGACTGTCGTTGATGACCTTGAAGCGGTCGATGTCCAGGTACAGCAGCGCGAACCGGTGTCCGGGCTCGCGCTTCAGCCGCGCCAGCAGGCGCTCCAGCCGGTCGCGCAGGTAGCCGCGGTTGGGCAGGCCGGTCAGCGCGTCGTGCATCACCTGGTGCTTGAGCTGCTCCTGCATGATCTCGCGCATGCGGATCTCCTCGCGCAGCTCGCGCGTGCGCTCCTCGACGCGCCGCTCCAGGTCGGCGTTGGCGCGCAGCAGCAGCTCGGCCTGGCGCCGGCGGTCCAGGCTGTTGGCGACCTGCGAGGCGACAAAGCCGAGCAGTTCCTGGTCGGCCGGGGTATAGGCGACGTCGACGCGGTAGCTTTGCACCACGATCAGGCCGATGACCTCCTCGCCGACGAACAGCGGCACGCCCAGCCAGTGCTCGGACGGCAGGCCCTGCGCCACCGGCACCACCTCGCCGGAATCGATCAGGCCCTGCAGTTCGGCCTTGGTGCCGCGCAACGGGTTCCGGCTGCGGATCACGTATTCGCTGAAGCCGCGGCCCAGCGGACGCGTGCGCAGCGCCTCGCCGCCGGTTTCGTCCACGTAGTACGGGAACTCCAGCCGCGCGCCGTCATCGGACAGCAGGGCGATGAAGAAATTGCGCGCGTCCACCAGCTCGCCGACCACGGCGTGCACGCGCCGGTAGAACGCGTTCTGGTCGATCTCGGCGCCGGCCAGCTGGGCGATCTGGAACAGCGCCGCCTGCAGCTTCTCGGCGCGCTCGCGCTCCTCGATCTCCTCGACAAGCACCGCGTTGGATTCGGCCAGTTCGGCGGTGCGCACGCGCACGCGGTCTTCCAGCGCGTCCTTGCTTTCCCTGCGTTCGAGCGCGGTCAGGATGTGGCTGCCGACGAATTCGAGCACCGCCCGGTCCTCCTCGGTGAAGCGCGCGCCCTGCTCGTAGCGCTGCACCACCAGGCCGCCTTCGACCCGGCCGTCGCGCAGCATCGGCACGCCGAGCCAGTCGAAGCTGTCGGGGCCGATCACCTTCACCGGGCCCGCGATCTCGCGCTGCAGGTCCCGGCTGGCGCCCATCAGCGCCTTGCCGCCGCGCAGCAGATGCCAGGTCAGGCTGTGCTCCACCGCCTGTATCGGGATCTCGAAATCCGGTTCCGGCGGATCGTCGTCGACCGCGTCGACGTAGTACAGGAAGCGGATCCAGCCGCTTTCCGGGTAATGCCGGACGATGAAGAAGTTCTCGGCGTACATCAGCGTGCCGACCACGGCATGGATGCGGCGCAGCATCTCGGCCATCGGCAGGTCGGCGCCGGCCAGGTCGGAGATGTCGAACAGCGCGCGCTGCAGGCGCTCGGAATGCTCCTGCCGGGTCAGCGCGGCCTGCAGCGATTCGCAGGCGTAGGCGTGCTCCAGCTGCCGGCCGGCGGCGTGCAGGAACACGCTCAGCGGTACCAGGATCGCGGCGCGTTCGGCCGGGTCGCGGAGCGCCAGCCACAGCAGGGTCGGGCGCGTGCGGGTCAGGCTGATCACCAGCTCGCGGCCGTCGTCGCGGGCGGCCACGCCGGGCGGTTCCGGCAGGGCCGTCAGCCAGTCCAGCGCCGGCGGCGGGTCCTGGTCGTGACAGGGCGTGAAGCGGCTCCTGTCGTCCTGCACCAGCAGGCGCGCGGCGGCATGATGGCCGTGCTGCCGGACCGTCTCGATCAGCAGCGCGAGGATGTCGCGCGAGCCGTCGCATTCGGTCAGCCGGACCAGTTTGTCCAGCAACACGGTAACGTGTTCGGCGGCGGATTCCGGTGGGCGGGTCGACATCCCCTATGTCTCGTGCTCTGGCGGTCGGAAGCTTCTACTATAGCATCTTGCCCGATCCCGATACGGAAAAGCGCCCCGCAGGGCGCTTTCCGTGCATCATCGGGCGGGCCGCGTTCAGGCCAGCTTCGCCATCAGCTCGGCCCACTGCGCCCTGACCTTGGCCACGTGCCGTTCCTTGACGTGGCCGAAGCCGCGGATGTGCTCGGGCAGGCGCGCGA
>JAYSFF010000055.1:0-11468 GCA_041913425.1 Arenimonas sp.
CCCGCGCGCCGCGCGACAAGGTGTTCTTCGGCGCCTGGTTCGAGCTGGAGGACGAGGACGGCAACACCCGTACGCACCGAATCGTGGGGCCGGACGAAACCGACGCCAAACGCGGCTGGATCAGCATCGACTCGCCCTTGGCGCGCGCGGCGCTGAACAAGGCGGTGGACGCCGAATTCGAGGTGGAACTGCCGACCGGGCGCGCCAACTTCGTGGTGGTGGCGGTGAGGTACGAGTAATCCCCCTGCCCTTCGGAATTAAAAGTGCTACCCCGGCGCTTCGCGCCACCCCTTCGTAAACGAAGGGGAGTTTATTTAAGCGGTTTGACGCTTTAATCCCCATCATTCATGAAGGGGTGCCCGAAGGGCGGGGTAGTAAAAAATCAGCGCTACGCCGACTCAGAACTCCGCGTTATCCGGATCGACCAAGGCGAACAGGTCGTGTTCGTCGGCGCCCATGATGGTGACGTCCACGAACTGGCCGGGCTTCAGGCCCATGCGCTCGCCGTCCTGGATCTGCACCAGGCCGTCGATTTCCGGCGCGTCGGCTTTCGAGCGCGCGATGGCCAGCTCGCCGTCCAGCGAATCGACCAACACCTGTTGCACCGTGCCGACCTTGCGTTGCAGCTTCTCGGCGCTGATCTCGGCCTGCAGTTCCATGAAGCGCGCCAAGCGTTCTTCCTTCACGTCCTCCGGCACCGCGCCGGGCAGGTCGTTGGCCGCCGCGCCGTCCACCGGCGAATAGGCGAAGGCGCCGACGCGGTCGAGCTCGGCCTGGTCGATGAAGCTCAGCAGCTGCTCGAAGTCGTCTTCGGTTTCGCCGGGGAAGCCGACGATGAAGGTGGAGCGGATGGTCAGCTCCGGGCAGATTTCGCGCCAGCGCTGGATGCGCTCCAAGTTCTTGTCGACCGCGCCCGGACGCTTCATGGCCTTCAGGATGCGCGGGCTGGCGTGCTGGAACGGGATGTCCAGGTACGGCAGCAGCTTGCCTTCGGCCATCAGCGGGATGATGTCGTCCACGTGCGGGTACGGGTACACGTAATGCAGGCGGCTCCACACGCCGAGCTGCGACAGCCCTTCGCACAGGTCTTTCATGCGGGTCTGGTAGGTCTTGTCGCGCCATTGGCGCTCTACGTAGCGCATATCCACGCCATAGGCGCTGGTGTCCTGCGAGATCACCAGCAGTTCCTGCACGCCGCCGCGCACCAGGCGTTCGGCCTCGCGCAGCACGTCATCGACCAGACGCGAGACCAAGTCGCCGCGCATGGACGGGATGATGCAGAAGCTGCAGCGGTGGTTGCAGCCTTCGGAGATCTTCAGGTAGGCGTAATGCTTGGGCGTGAGCTTGATGCCGTAGTCCGGCACCAGATCGATGAACGGGTCGTGCTTGGGCGGCAGCGCGGCGTGCACCGCGCCCATCACGCTTTGGTAATCCTGCGGGCCGGAGATCGACAGCACATCCGGGAACTGCTCGCGGATCTGCTCCGGGCGCTTGCCCAGGCAGCCGGTGACGATGACCTTGCCGTTTTCGGCCATGGCCTCGCCGATGGCGTCCAGCGATTCCTCCACCGCCGAATCGATGAAGCCGCAGGTGTTGACCACCACCACGTCGGCCTTGTCGTAGGTCGGCACGATGTCGTAGCCCTCCACGCGCAGCTGGGTCAGGATGCGCTCGGAATCGACCAGCGCCTTGGGGCAGCCGAGGCTGACGAAACCGACTTTCGGATTGGACTTTGACATGCGTAAGCGGGGACCGGATACTGGGCCTTGGATTATACCGTTTCCCGGCCAAGCCATTGATGAATCAGCCTGAATTCCGACTCGACGGCCGCCTGGAGGCCGACACCCGTTTCCTGCTAGACGCCCCGCTCTGCCGCATCGGGCTGATGGACGACGCCCGCTTCCCCTGGCTGATCCTGGTGCCGCGGGTGCCGAACGTGCGCGAATGGCCGGACCTGAGCACCGAGCACCAGCTGCAGCTGCAGGCCGAAATCAACGCCGCCGCCCGCGCCCTGCAGTCCGTGTTCCCGCACGGCCAGAAGCTCAACATCGCGGCGCTGGGCAATGTGGTGCCGCAGTTGCACATTCATGTGATCTTGCGCCATGACGGCGATGCGGCCTGGCCGGCGCCGGTGTGGAATTCCGGTCAGCGGGAGCCGTATGGCGATATCGAGGCGGCGGATGTTCTGGGTCGGCTGAATGCAGCTTTATCCAAGACTTTTTCTGATTGACGCCCCTTAGACCAAGCTTTAATTTTGATTTCTGGGTCTCTATAAATCCAAATAAAGTTGATAGAAGCGATATGCTCTCAGGGGGTTTTTATGTCAGAAGAAGATGCACTCTTTAAATACATACCGCATGTCACTCTTCGACAAGTATGGAACGAAGGAAAAGTAGCTTTATTAAGCTGGCTTATCTTTACAGCGTTGTTTGGAGCATCAAAATATTTTCTCGATTTTAACAATCCTGAGCCACAAAATTTCTGGAATACTATTCCAAAATTTGTCTGGTTTATTATTGGGTTTGGATTGGTTACATTGGTAATGCGAGGACAGGAAGTTAAATTTCGCCTTCCAAAATCATTAAGGCTATGGGCCCTGCTGAACTTGTTGGTTGTCATACTTGCACTAGGAGATTACCTACTCTCCGACTGGGCCATGATTCCACTCTATACCGCAGCTATAACAGCCGGCATATTGCTGGACAATCTCATTAAAGTTGGCAAAGAAAATTATGAAAATTCAAAGAGGCTAGAATTAGAAAGATAAAAAATATTCAATCAAAAATAATTTCAGCCGACAAAAATGAATAACATTCGTGCTCGCTCGTGGCTGAAATTATCTTTTTATAATCCAAAGGGCGTATTAATTGAGTTACAAAAACAATCGTTGATAGTATCTCAAGCAAATGTGCCTTATTCGGTTTCATCTCTCAGGACGAATCAGCTAAATAAATACCGTCAAGGCCGCCAGTGCGCTCTATTTTGCTATGGCATGAGTCAAAAATTAGGAGTTGATGTTCGATTTGCATTCGCTGAGGAGCAAGACATAGATTTCGTTGCATGTTACGAAATTAACGACACGATAAATCTGGTTCCATTGCAAATGAAAGAACTAGTGCCGGAACAAGTGAATGATTCGGCATTGCTACAAAATGAAATCAACAAGCTATCGAAGCATGTTGATTCACATGATTTAGTTGTTGCATTCCACATTAATCGAAATGTACGAATCAGCCCTGACCAACTTGATCTCAGTAGAGTAAAAGTGGGTCAGATTTGGATAATGGAATGCAGTGGAAATGAGAACGAATGGATTATTGTAGGAAATTTGCTTGACGAAATCGCCAGCACCACAAAATTTCAATATCCCGAATCCTAGATTATTTTAGATATAACCTAACCCAAATTAAGTCACTTGAAAGCAACGGTCATCAGGTCTTCGGCAGCGTGACGCCGGTCTGGCCCTGGTATTTGCCGCCGCGGTCCTTGTACGAGGTCTCGCAGACTTCGTCGGACTGGAAGAACAGCATCTGCGCCACGCCCTCGCCCGCGTAGATCTTGGCCGGCAGCGGCGTGGTGTTGCTGAATTCGAGGGTGACGTGGCCTTCCCATTCCGGCTCCAACGGCGTCACGTTCACGATGATGCCGCAGCGCGCGTAGGTGCTCTTGCCCAGGCACACCACCAGGGTGTCGCGCGGGATGCGGAAGAACTCCACGGTGCGCGCCAGCGCGAAGGAATTGGGCGGAATGATGCAGACATCGGATTCGACGTCGACGAAGCTGGTCGGATCGAACGCCTTCGGGTCGACGATGGTCGAGTTGATGTTGGTGAAGATCTTGAATTCGCGCGCGCAGCGCACGTCGTAGCCGTAGCTGGAGGTGCCGTACGACACGATGCGGTGGCCGTCGGCGGCGGTCTTCACCTGGCCGGGCTCGAACGGTTCGATCATGCCGTGCTGTTCGGCCATGCGGCGGATCCACTTGTCGGACTTGATGCTCATGTCGGGGCTCTCAGGTGTTTTGGATGACGATGTTCGGGAAGCCGATGCTCTTGTTGCGCGCCTGGCGCGAGAGCTTGGCGGCGGCCTTGCGGGCGATGGCGCGGTAAGCGGCTGCGGCCGGCGAATCCGGCGCGGCGGCCACGGTCGGTTGGCCGGCGTCCATCTGCTCGCGGATGGCGCGCTGCAGCGGCAGCTGGCCCAGCAGCTCGGTGCCGTACTGTTCGGCCATGCGCGCGCCGCCGCCTTCGCCGAAGATGGCGTCGGCGTGTCCGCAGTTCGAGCAGATGTGCATGGCCATGTTCTCGACGATGCCGAGCACCGGCACCTCGACCTTCTCGAACATCTTCAGCGCCTTCTTGGCGTCGATCAGCGCGATGTCCTGCGGCGTGGTCACGATCAGCGCGGCCGAGACCGGGATGCGCTGGGCCAGGGTCAGTTGGATGTCGCCGGTGCCCGGCGGCAGGTCGATGATCAGGTAGTCCAGATCCTGCCAGCGCGTGGTGGTCAGCAGCTGCTGCAGGTACTGGGTGGTCATCGGGCCGCGCCAGATGGTGGGGGTGTCTTCGCCCAGGAACAGGCCGATCGACATGGCCTGCAGGCCGTAGGCGATCTTCGGCTCCACGGTCTTGCCGTCCAGGCTGTCAGGCTTGCCGGAGATGCCGAGCATCATCGGGATCGACGGGCCGTGGATGTCGGCGTCGAGGATGCCGACGGTGGCGCCTTCGGCCGCCAA
This sequence comes from Arenimonas sp., assembly GCA_041913425.1. Taxonomy (GTDB): domain Bacteria; phylum Pseudomonadota; class Gammaproteobacteria; order Xanthomonadales; family Xanthomonadaceae; genus Arenimonas. The sequence goes on from JAYSFF010000055.1 coordinate 4,735, forward strand.
GGCCAGCGCCAGGTTGACCGCGGTGGTGGATTTGCCGACGCCGCCTTTGCCGGAGGCCACGGCGATGATGTTCTTCACGCCCGGTAGCGGCGACAGCTCTTTCTGCACCTTGTGCGCCGGAATGCGGGTCTGGATCTCGACACTGACCGCCTGCGCGCCCAGGCGCTCGCTCAAGCGGGCCTGGATGGCCGCGATCAGCGCCGGCTGCGCGCTCTTGGCCGGATAGGCCCACTGCAGGGCCAGCGCCACGTTGCGGCCGTCGATGCCGACGGCGCGCACGGCATTGGCCGAGATCAGGTCCAGGCCGGTATCGGGGTCGAGGATGTGCGCCAATTCGGCGCGGACGGCGTCTTCGGTGAACGACATGCTGCGGACTTCGCGGAAAAGCCTATTGTAGCGGCAAAGCCGGGCCGCAAACAGGCTGGGAACCCGTATAATTTGAGGATGAATCTTGCCCCCGCACTCGTCACCACCGCCCTGCCCTACGCCAACGGCCCGCTGCACCTGGGCCATCTGGTCGGCTACATCCAGGCCGACATCTGGGTCCGCGCCCGCCGGCTGGCCGGCGGCACCGCCCATTTCGTCTGCGCCGACGACACCCACGGCACCCCGATCATGCTGGCCGCCGAAAAGGCCGGGCTGAGCCCGGAGGCCTTCATCGCCGCCGTCCAGGCCGGGCACGAGGCCGATTTCAAGGCGTTTTCGGTCGATTTCGACCACTACGACTCGACCCACTCGGCCCGCAACCGGGCGCTGACCGAGCGCATCTACGCCGCCCTGCAGGCGCGCGGCAGCATCGCGGTGCGCACCATCAACCAGATGTACGATCCGGAAAAGGGCATGTTCCTGCCGGACCGCTACATCAAGGGCAGCTGCCCGAACTGCAAGGCAGCCGACCAGTACGGCGACAACTGCGAGAACTGCGGCGCCACCTACGCCCCGACCGAGCTGATCGATCCGGTCTCGGTGGTGTCCGGCGCCAAGCCGGTGCTGAAGGAATCCGAGCACTACTTCTTCAAGCTCGGCGACTACGCCGCGTTCCTGGACGGCTGGCTGAAAGGCGGCGTGGCGCACGACGGCATCCAGACCAAGCTGCGCGAGTGGTTGGACGCCGACGGCGGCCTGCGCGACTGGGACATCTCGCGCGACGCGCCCTATTTCGGCTTCCCGATCCCCGGCGCGCCGGACAAGTTCTTCTACGTCTGGTTGGACGCGCCGATCGGCTATCTGTCCAGCTTCCAGGCGCTGTGCCAGCGCGAGGGCCTCGACTTCGACGCCTTCCTCGACGCCGCGCGCAACGCCAGCGGCGAAACCGAGCTGCACCACTTCCTGGGCAAGGACATCGTCAACTTCCACGGCCTGTTCTGGCCGGCGGTACTGCACGGCGCCGGTTTCCGCGCGCCGACCGCCTTGCACGTCAACGGCTACCTCACCGTCAACGGCGCCAAGATGAGCAAGTCGCGCGGCACCTTCGTGATGGCGCGTAGCTACCTGGACGCCGGCCTGCAGCCGGAAGCATTGCGCTATTACTTCGCCGGCAAATCCGGCTCCGGCGTGGCCGACCTCGACCTGAACCTCGACGACTTCGTGGCCAAGGTCAACGCCGACATCGTCGGCAAGTTCGTCAACATCGCCAGCCGCTGCGCCGGCTTCATCGCCACCCGCTTCGACGGCCTGCTGGCCGACGCCCTGCCGGATCCGGCGATGTACGCGCAGTTCGAAACCGAATTCGCCGCCATCCGGCAAAGCTATCTGGACGGCGAAATCGGCCAGGCCCTGCGCCAAACCATGGCGCTGGCCGACATCGCCAACCGCTACATTGACGACAAAAAGCCTTGGGTGCTGGCCAAACAGCCGGATGGCTTGAATGAGCTGCACGCCGTCTGCACCCAGGCGCTGAACCTGTTCCGCGTGCTGGCACTGGCGCTGAAACCGGTGCTGCCGAAAGTGGCGGCGCAAGCCGAGAGCTTCCTGAACGCGCCGGCCGCGCGTTGGTCCGACTTCACCGGCCCGCTGCTGGCGCACCGCATCGCAGCCTACAGCCCGCTGTTCACCCGCATCGACCCCAAACACATCCAAGCCATGATCGACGCCTCGAAAGACACCACCGCCGCTCAGCCCGCCGCCGAAGTGAAACCGGCCAAGTCCGCCGAACCGAAGAAAGCCCCGGCCAATGATGCCGCACCCGGCACCATCGGCATCGAGGATTTCGCCAAGCTCGACCTGCGCATCGGCAAGGTGCTCGAGTGCGGCTTAGTGGACGGCTCCGACAAGCTACTGCGCTTCCTGCTGGACGCCGGTGAACTCGGCCAGCGCCAGATCTTCTCCGGAATCCGCGCCAGCTACGGCGAGCCGGAGAAGCTGGTCGGCCGCAACGTGGTGTTCATCGCCAACCTGGCGCCGCGCAAGATGCGCTTCGGTGTTTCGGAAGGCATGATCCTTTCCGCCGGCGGCGAAGACGGCCTGTTCCTGCTCGACGCCGACGCCGGCGCGCAACCCGGCCACCCGGTCAAGTAAGGATGCCGCAGCGGCCGACCGCCGAGGCCATCGACGCGCTGCTGCCGCAGACCCAATGCGGCCTGTGCGGTTACGCCGGCTGCCGGCCGTACGCCGAGGCCATCGCCGACGGCGAGGCCGACATCAACCAATGCCCGCCCGGCGGCGAAGCCGGCATCCGCGCGCTGGCCGTGCTGCTCGGGCGTGAACCGAAAGCGCTGAATCCCGAACACGGCGAAACCCGGCCGGCGTCGGTGGTGGTCATCCGCGAGGACGAGTGCATCGGCTGCACCAAGTGCATCCAGGCCTGTCCGGTCGACGCCATCGTCGGCGCCTCGAAACTGATGCATACCGTGTTGGCCGACCGCTGCACCGGTTGCGATTTGTGCATTCCGCCCTGCCCGGTCGATTGCATCGACGTGGTTTACCTTTAGCCGAAATCCCCCTGCGCTGCGCGCTTCCCCCTTTGGAAAAGGGGGATTGAGGGGGATTCGACTTTATTTCAGGCGCTCGACCTTATAACCCTTGGCGCGCAGCTTGGCCACTACGCCGTCCTCGCCCACCAAGTGCAGGGCGCCGACCACCACCAGGGTGTCGTCAGTGCCGGGCGCGCGCAGACGCGCTTCCAGCGGCGCCAGCCAGGCGTCGTTGCGCGCCACGTTGATGCGGCGGTACAGCGCCGGATACTCGCGGCGCATGGCCTGCCCCATCTCGCGCCACAGGTATTTGTCGTCGCCGCGGCGCCAGGCCGCGTGCAGGGCTTCGGTGCGGGCCTTGGCCTCGTCGGCTTCGGCCAGCGATTCGCGTAGCAGCTGGCGCTGTTCGTCGCCGCTCATGCCGTCCAGCAACGCGATCTGCTGGGCGCCGGTTTCCAGGCCCGCGCCGGGCTTGCCGGCCTTCGCGGCTTCGGCCACGAAGTGGGCATCCAGGCCCAAGGCCGGATCCAGGCCGAGCTTGGCCATTTCGATGTTGCTGATCAACAGCGCCACGAACCACGGCTCGAAACGCTGCAGCAGCGGCGCCGACAGGCCGGATTTGGCCAACGCCTCGGCGTTGGCCGCGGCCCAGACGCCGAGCTTGGCGTCCAATTCGGGGCCGATCTCGTCGGCCAAGCGCTTGCCGTCGCCGCGCAGCGCGGCGCGGCTCATCGCCATGGCCGTGGCCGGCGAGCCCATCTCCTGCGGCGGCAGTTCGAACACGACCGCCTCGGCGTCCTCGAACGCGGCCTGCACGGTGGCCGACAGCGGGTAGTCGTCCGGCTTGAGCAGATGGAACGAACCGAGCAGGTACAGGCTGTTGTCGGCGTCGCTGACGCGCCATAGCGCCGGCGTCGGCGGCTGGGCGCTAGCGCAGCCGGCCAAGGCCAGCGTCAGGCACAGCAGAGGGCGGATCAGGCGCATGCTCAGATCTTCCGCGGCTTCTTCTCGCCGGCGGTGACCGCCAGGTCGAGCCGGTTTTCCGGCGGCGGCATCGGGCAGGTCGAATACGCGTTGAACGCGCACGGCGGGTTGTAGGCCTTGTTGAAGTCGACCACGGTGGTGCCGTCGGCGCCGGCCGGATCGGCGTACAGGAAGCGCGCCGCGGCGTAGCTTTCCTTGCCCGAGGTGCGGTCGGCGAAGATCAGGAACAGGCGGCCGTCGCCCTCGTCCACCGCCTCCAGCGTGTGCGTGACCTCGCCGACTTTGAAGCTGACCGTGCCGGGATTCATCATCGGCTCGACCATGCCCAGGATGTTGACGATGTCGATGGTGCGGCCGGCTTCGTGCGGGGTGAAGGTGGCGGTGAAGCGGAACGCGGTGTCGATCGGGAAATAGTCGATGCCGGTGAACTTGGTGCGGGTCTCGGCCTCGGCATCGCGCACGCGCAGGGCCAGCTTGCCGCCGCGCTCGATCACCACGAAGCTGGCGCGGCCGTCCTCGAAGCCGACCACGCTGGGGGTGCCGCGACTGTCGGGCGTCAGCTCGGCCTTCCCGGTCAGCGGCTGGCCGTCCAGGGTCAGCGACACGCCGGATTCCGGCTGCAGCCAGACCCGGTTGGCGGCGGCGGTGGAGATCACGCCCAGGCGCGCCGGGCCGGTCGCCAAGCGGGTGCCGTTGTCGGGGCCGGAGCCGACGCGGGTGAAGCCTTCGGCCGGCAGCCAGTGCATGCCGACCAGCGACAGCCAGCCGTCGGGCTTTTTCAGGCGCTCGATGCGTTCGCTGCGCCAGGCGTCGATGTCGGCTTCGTATTTCATCTTCTCGGCTTTTTCCTTGGCCAGTTGTTCCGGGCTCGGGCCCTGTTGGCAGGCGGCCAACAGCAGGGTAGCAGTCATCATCAGTATCTTGCGCATCATCGTCCTCTCATGAACAGGCGGTCCAGCTCGGACCGGCTCAGCTGCACCCAGGTGGGGCGGCCGTGGTTGCATTGCCCGGAGCGCTCGGTGGCTTCCATCGCGCGCAGCAGGGCATTCATTTCCGGCAGGCTCAGACGCCGGTTGGCGCGCACCGAGCCGTGGCAGGCCATGGTCGACAGCAGCTCGTTCTGCGCTTCCTGCAGCCGGCGCGAAGCGCCGAACTCGCGGAACTCGGACAGCACGTCGAGAAACAGCTGGCGCGCGTCGACGTCGGCCAGCAGGCTCGGCACCGCGCGCACGCTGACCGACTGCGGGCCGCTGCGCACCACCTCGAAACCCAGCGCGCGCAGCGGTTCGGCCAGGCTCTCGCTGGCCGAGGCCTCGGATTCGCTCAGCGGCACCGACACCGGCACCAGCAACGGCTGGCTGCGGATGCCGCCGTCGCCCTGGGCCGCCTTCAGCTGCTCGTAGGTGATGCGTTCGTGCGCGGCGTGCATGTCGACCAGCACCAGGCCGGCGTCGTTCTCGGCCAGGATGAACACGCCATGCAGCTGCGCCAACGCGAAGCCCAGCGGCGGCGCGCCGTCGGCCTGCGGCTCGGGCATCGGTTGCGTGTCGGCTGAAGGCGTAGCCGCGGGCTCGGCGTACAGGCTGCGGTAGTGCGCCAGATTTTCCTGCACCGGCAGCGCCATGCGCGCCTGCGGCGCGGCGTAGGCCAAGGGATACGCGGACGGCGACGGCATCACGGGCGATGGCACTTCCTCCGGCGCGGCACCGGCGCGGGTATCAGCCAGCAGCCGGTGCAGGCTGCGGTAGATGAAGTCGTGTACGCTGCGGCCGTCGCGGAAACGCACTTCGTGCTTGGCCGGATGCACGTTGACGTCGACCCGCAGCGGATCGATGTCGAGGAACAGCACGAAAGCCGGATGCCGCCCGTGGTACAGCACGTCGGCATAGGCCTGGCGCACCGCGTGCGCCACGGTCTTGTCGCGCACGGCGCGGCCGTTGACGAAGAAATACTGCTGGTCGGCGCTGGAGCGGGCCGCGGTCGGCAGGCCGACCCAGCCGCGCAGCACCATGCCCTGGTGTTCGGCGGCCACCGGCAGGCATTGTCCGGCGAAGCCCTCGCCCAGCACCTGCGCCACCCGCTCCAGATGGCGGGCGTCGGCGTCGACCGGCTTGTAGTGCTTGTAGGCCTTGCCGTTGTGGCGCACGCGCAGTTCCACCGCCGGCTTGGCCAGCGCCAGCGAGCCGAGCCAGTCGTCGATGTGGTTGAGTTCGGTGCGCTCGGCCTTCAGGAACTTGCGCCGGGCCGGCACGTTGTAGAACAGGTCGCGTACCTCCACGGTGCTGCCTTTCGGGTGCGGCTCGGGCAGCACCGCGCCGAGCCGGCCGCCGTCGATGGCCAGCGCCGCGCCGTGTTCGGCCTCGGGCCGGCGCGAGCGGATGGCGAAGCGCGAGACCGAGGCGATCGAGGGCAGCGCCTCGCCGCGGAAACCGAGCGTGGCGACCTGCTCGAGGTCGTCCAGGCTGGCGATCTTGCTGGTGGCGTGCCGCTGCACCGCCACCGGCAACTCCTCGGGCGCGATGCCGTCGCCATCGTCGCGCACGCGGATCAGGCGGATGCCGCCCTCCTCCAGTTCGATCTCGACCTTGGCCGCGCCGGCGTCCAGCGCGTTCTCGACCAGCTCCTTGACCACCGAGAACGGGCGCTCGACCACCTCGCCGGCGGCGATCTGGTTGATCAGGACATCGGGCAGCTTATGGATGCGCATGGCCGTCCATTGTACCGAATGCGCGCGGCGCGCGGCCGGAAATCAGGGGATGATGCCGGTGCCGGCCGCGGTCACGCCGCTGCCTGCGACCTCGCCCTTGCGGGCGTAATAGGTGCCCGGCAGGGGTTGTT
>JAYSFF010000056.1:0-2801 GCA_041913425.1 Arenimonas sp.
TCGTAACCGAGCTGCTTGTATTCCAGCCAGCGCTTGCGCGCCGGTTCGCGCGCCGATTCCTCGGCCGGCACGATTTCCAGCACGCGTTGGTAGCCGGCCGGGGGCAGGGCCTCGCGCAGGTTGATCACCAGCGGCCGCATGCCGGCGTCCACGCCCGGCGGCACGATCAGCACCGGCGTGTCGTCGGTGTCCTCGTCCTCCTCCATGCCCACGATCTGGTGCGGCACGAAGGCGTCGTCGTCGAATTCCCAGAGCAGGTCATCGAGGAAGTCGGCTTGTTCGGCCGAGGCGCACAGCACCAAGCAGGGCTGGCCGGCCTGCACGGCTTTTTCGGCCAGCTTGCAGACCAGCAGCAGGGGCTGCGCCACGAACGCGGGCCGGCCCGCGATCATGTAGAAGTCAGCCCGCACGGACATGCTCAGGCCTTGGCCTGGTCCAGCAGCCACTGCGTCAGCAGGCCGACCGGGCGGCCGGTGGCCAGGCCCTTGCGGCCGTCGTCGTTGGACACGCCGGCGATGTCGAGGTGCGCCCAGCGCTGGCCTTCGGCGAAGCGCGACAGGAAGCAGCCGGCGGTGATGGCGCCCGCGCCCTTGCCGCCGATGTTGTAGATGTCGGCGAAGGTCGATTCGAGCATGGTCTGGTATTCGTCCCACAGCGGCAGGCGCCAGGCGCGGTCGAACACCTGTTCGCCGGCGGCCAGCAGCTCGCCCGCCAGATCGTCGTGCTTGCTCATCAGGCCGGCGGCGTACTTGCCGAGCGCGATGATGCAGGCGCCGGTCAGCGTCGCTACGTCGACCGTGGCCTTCGGTTCGAAGCGCTGCACGTAGGTCAGCGCGTCGCACAGGATCAGGCGGCCTTCGGCGTCGGTGTTGCCGACTTCGATGGTCTTGCCGTTCATCGCGGTCAGGATGTCGCTCGGGCGGTAGGCGTCGGCGTCCGGCATGTTCTCCACCGCCGGCACCACGGTCACCAGATTGATCGGCAGCTGCAGCTTGGCGCAGGCCAGGAAGGTGCCCAGCACCGAGGCGGCGCCGCACATGTCGAACTTCATCTCCTCGATGCCGCCCTGCACCTTCAGGTTGATGCCGCCGGTGTCGAAGGTGATGCCCTTGCCGACCAGGGCCAGCGGCTTGGCCTCGCCGGCGCCGGTGTAGCGCAGCACGATCAGCTTCGGCGGATTGGCCGAACCGCGCGCCACGGCCAGCAGCGAGCCCATGCCCAGTGCCTGCATCTCCTCGCGCTCGAGCACGTCGCAGCTGACGTTGTCGTGTTCGGCGGCGATCTTCAGCGACTGCTCGGCCAGGTACGACGGATTGCAGATGTTCGGCGGCAGGTTGCCCAGCTCGCGGGTGAACTGCACGCCGGCGGCGATGCCTTCGCCCTGGCGGAAGGCCTCGGCCTGCGCGGCCGGCGCCCACACCGACAGCTCGGCTAGGGTCACGCTCGGCTTCTTGCTGCGGGTGGCGGTGTATTCGTAGGCGGCGTGGTCGGCGGCGATCACCGCCTGGCGCACGGTCCAGTCGGCGTCGCGGCCGTTCACGGCCAGGTCGCTCAGGGTCAGGTAGGCCGATTTGCCCGGGCCGGTGCGCAGGGCGCGCACGGCGTCGGCCACCGCTTTCAGGTACTGCGGCACGCCGAACTTGGCCGGCTCGCCCAGGCCGACCACCAACACGCGCGCCGCGGCCACGCCCGGCAGGTCCGGCAGCAGCAGGGTGGCGCCGGTCTTGCCGGTGATGTCGCCGCGTTCGGCCAGCGCGCGCAGGCGGCCGCCGCTGGCGGCGTCGACGGCGTTGCCGGCGGCGTTGAAGCTCTTGTCGCTGAACGCGCCGACGACGACGCAGTCGGCGGCGTGGGTTTCGGCGGAGGTTTGGGTGGCGAGGAATCGCAGGGCCATGGGTTCTTCCTGGGTGGTGCCCGCGGCGCGGCGCGGGACGTTGGATGGTAAACTGCCATTGTAATCCAACCCGCCCCGAGTTGAGCCGCCGCGCCCGATGAGCCTGATCGACCGTTATCTGTTCAGACAGTTCAGCCAGCTGGTGGCCGCGGTGCTGTTGGTGCTGTTCCTGATCAGCGTCGGCGGCTTCCTGACCGACCTGATCGCCGAGATTTCGCGCGGCAAGGTGCCGGCCACCCTGATGCTGCAGTTGCTGGTGCTGCGTATGCCGCGCTTCCTCAGCTTCGTGATGCCGCTGGCGCTGTTCATCGGCCTGATGATGGCGATCGCCCGCCTGTACGCCGACAGCGAGATGGCGGTGCTGGCCTCGGTCGGCGTCGGCAGCCGCAGCCTGTGGCGGCCGGTGGCGTTGGTGGCGGCGCCGCTGGTGCTGATGATCGCCTTCGCCTCGCTCTGGCTGGTGCCGTGGACGGCGCAGAAGGCCAAGAACATGGTCGAGGAGGCCAACCGCAGCTTCTTGGTGTCCGGGCTGGAGCCTGGCCGCTTCGTCGATCTGCCGGGCAATTCCGGCATCCTGTTCGTCACCGAGCTCAGCCGCGACGGCCGCGAGTTCGGCAACCTGTTCGTGCAGCGCGAGAACGGCGGCCGGCTCGACATCATCACCGCCGGCAAGGGCGAGCTGCGCCTGTCCGGCGGTGCGCGCGTGCTGCGGCTGGAGAACGGAACCCGCATCGAGGGCGAACTCGGCCGCCGCGATTTCCGCAAGGTGCAGTTCGCGGTCAACGAGATCCGCGTGCCGGAGCCGAGCGTCAGCAAGCCGTCCAACAAGCTCGACGCCGCCAGCACGCTGTCGCTGATCCGCCGCGGCGACGCCGCCGCGATGGCCGAACTGCACTGGCGCATCGCG
>JAYSFF010000056.1:2901-11278 GCA_041913425.1 Arenimonas sp.
GCTGATCCGCCGCGGCGACGCCGCCGCGATGGCCGAACTGCACTGGCGCATCGCGTTGCCGCTGTTCGCCGGCATCCTGGCCTTGCTGGCCATCCCGTTGGCACGCAGCGAACCGCGCCAACCGCAGTACGGCTTGGTGCTGTTCGCGGTGATGGCCTATCTGCTCGGCATGCTGTCGCTGCTGGCCGGCACCTACCTCATCGGCGAGGGCCGCATCCCGGCCGTCCTCGGCCTGTGGTGGGTGATCCTGCCGTTCGCGGCGCTGGCGGCTTGGCTGTTCCGCCGTGACGGCCGGCTCAAGCCGGTGCCGGAGACGACGGCATGACCCGCATCGGCCGGCGGATGAGCGCCTATCTGGCGCTGAGCGTGCTGAAGGCCACCGCGCTGGTGTGGCTGGTGCTGCTTGGCTTCGATTTGATCAGCGCGTTCTACAACAGCTTCTCCGACATCGGCCGCAACGGCTTCACGCTCAACTACGCCCTGCTCGGCACCCTGTTCACCGCGCCGCGGCGCGCCTACGAGCTGCTGCCGGTGGTGACGGTGATCGGCCTGCTGCTCGGCCTGGGTCAGCTGGCCGGCAAGTCGGAGCTGATCGCCATGGCCTCGGTCGGCGTCTCGCGCCTGCAGATCGCGGTCGGCGCCATGCTGCCGGCGCTGCTGCTGTCGGGACTGATGATCGTCGGCAACGAAACGGTCGGCATCGCCAGTCAGAAGCAGGCCTTGGCCTACAGCAGCTACAAAGCCGGCAAGTTCACCTTGGCGCGCTATTCCGGGGTCTGGGCCAAGGACGGCGAGGTCTACTTCAACGCCCGCTCCGGTTCGGCCAAGGTCAGCGGCAAAGAGAGCTGGCTGGAACTGGCCGACGTGCGCCTGTACCGCTTCGGCGCCGACGGCGCGTTGCAATCGATCACCCAGGCCAAGTCGGCCGGCAACCGCGCCGGCAATTGGCAGCTGCGCGACGTGCAACGCACCACCTTCAAGCCCGAGCGCGTGCTGCTGGAGCGCATGGGCAGCCTGCCCTGGAACACGCGCATCACCGACGCCTCGCTGGAGGCTACGCTGTCCAATCCGCGCAACCTGAGCATGGCCGAACTGCGCGCCAACATCGAATACCTGGGCCGCAACAAGCTCGACGCGCGCGTGTTTAGCTCGGCCTACTGGGGCCGGGTGTTCTATCCGCTGAAGATCGCCGTGCTGTGCCTGGCGGTGCTGCCGTTCGCGTTCGGTTCGCTGCGTTCCGGCGGCTTCGGCAAGAGCCTGTTCCTGGGCATCGTGGTCGGCATCAGCGCCATCCTGCTCGAGCGCCTGTTCGTCAATCTCTCCGACGTTTACCGCTTCGACGTGCGCATCGCCTACCTGTTGGCGCCGGCCTGCGTGTTCGCCTTGTGCTGGGGCTATCTGGCTAAGCGGATCTAGCGTCCAGGCGCACGAACGCGGTGCCGGAGGCCAGATCGTGCAGGCCGCGGCGCTCGCCATCGACCAAGCTCCACAACAGCGCCGCGCCCAGGCTCAGGCTGGCTACCGCGTAGCGGATCAGCAGCGCGCGCCAATCGGGCCGACCGCCGTCGGCGGCCACCACCTTCAGACGCCAGGGCTTCATGCCGATGGTCTGCCCGCCGCGCCGCCAGGATGCCGTGGCGTACAGGCCGATGCCGGCCCAGACGGCCGCGAACACCCCATACGAGGCCAGCGAGCCGGGCTGCACCGGCTGGTGGTCGGGTTTCAGCGCCAGCGACAGCGCGCTGATGGTGAACAGGATGGCGATCGACACCACGGTGTCGTACAGCAGGGCCAGCAGACGCCAGCCCAGATGGGCGGGGCGGGCGCTGGCTTTCGCGGTCGGGGCGGAGGTTTGCATGCGCCATAGCATAGCCGCGAACGGCCGGCCGCGCTAAGCTTGGCCGATGGGAACCCGAACCACCGCCATCCGCCTGCAGGCCCGTGAGGCCGCGCCCGCCGACGCCGAGGCCACGGCGCTGATCGACACCGTGTTGGAACGGTTGTGGGCCGAACACGGCCTGTCGAAAGCCACCTTGGCCGCCTACCGGCGCGACCTGCGCGCCTTGGCCGCGTTCCTGGCGCCGCGCGCGCTGACCGACGCCGCGCGCGCCGACCTGTTCGGCTTTCTGGAAGCGCGGGTGCGCGCCGGTTACGCCGCCAAGAGCAACGCCCGCCTGCTGTCCAGCCTGCGTGCGTTCTACGCCCTGCTGCAGCGCGACGGCGGCATCGCCGAGGATCCGGCCCGCTTGCTGGACATGCCGCGCCTGCCGCGTTCGGTGCCCAAGGCGCTGTCCGAATCGCAGGTGGAAGCGCTGCTGCGCGGACCCGAGGACGCCGCCGATTCGCCCGACGGCCTGCGTCTGCGCGCCATGCTGGAGCTGATGTACGCCTGCGGCCTGCGCGTCAGCGAATTGGTCGAGTTGCCGGCGGCGGCGGTCAACCGGCGCCAGGGCCTGCTGCGCGTGCTCGGCAAGGGCGGCAAGGAGCGCCTGGTGCCGATGGGGCAGGAGGCCCAGCATTGGCTGGAACGCTATCTGGCCGAGGTGCGGCCGGCGCAGGCCGGCAAACGCAATCCGCCGGGGCTGTTCCTCGACGCCAAGGGCGAGGCCCTGAGCCGCCAGCGTTTCTGGGCCGAACTCAAGGCCCGCGCCGCGGCCGCCGGCATCGATCCGGCCAAGGTCAGCCCGCACGTGCTGCGGCACAGTTTCGCCACCCATCTGCTGAACCACGGCGCCGACCTGCGCGCGCTGCAGATGCTGCTCGGGCACAGTTCGCTGTCGACCACGCAGATCTACACCCTGGTCGCCAAGGAAGGCCTGAAGCGCATGCACCGCGCCCATCACCCGCGCGGCTGAACCGCACATCACCGCCGGCGTGCCGCCCGTCCGCCGGGAACGCCCGCGCCCGCCGGCCTATGCCACAATGAGGGCCTGTCATACCGCACGGATCGCCCGATGAAATCCTCCCGTCCGCTCCTGATTCTCCTGATGGCCTTCAGCATGCAGGCCTGCGCCCAAGGCAACGCCCCGGTGCCGGCCGCCAAGCCGGCCGCGGCCAAGCCCGCCAAGACCGCCTTCACCGGCGCCGACGCCGTGGTCGCCGAGGCCCTGCGCAAGATCGCGCCCGGCGTCGAGATCACCCGCATCCAGCCCTCGCCGATGCCCGGCCTGCGCGAAGTCATCGTCGACGGCCGCGTGCTGTACGTCAGCACCGACGGCAAATACCTGCTGCAGGGCCAGATGATCGACCTGGCCACGCGCAGCAACCTGTCGGAAGCCAGCGAGGCGGTGGAGCGCAAGACCCTGCTGGCCGGCATCCCGGCCGCGCAGAAGATCAGCTTCGCGCCGGCCAACCCGAAATACCGGGTCACCGTGTTCACCGACATCGACTGCGGCTTCTGCCGTCAGATGCACAGCCAGATCGCCGAATACAACAAGCTCGGCATCGCGGTCGACTACCTGTTCTTCCCGCGCGCCGGCATCGGCTCGGAGTCGTTCCAGAAGGCGGTCAACGTCTGGTGCGCGCCGGACCGCAAGGTGGCGATGACCATGGCCAAGGCCGGCAAGACCCTGCCGAAGAAGAACTGCAGCAATTTCGTGACCATGGACTACCACCTCGGCCAGAAGGCCGGCGTGGACGGCACGCCGGCGGTGTTCGACGGCAACGGCCGCCAGCTGGGCGGCTATCTGCCCCCGGACAAGCTGCTGGCCGCCCTGCAGGGCAAAAAATAAGCGCCTGCGCCCGGTGCCGCCCGCCGCCTGCGGGGCGGCCCGGCGCCCGATAAGGTAAAATGGCGGCCCGTCCCCAGCGCGTGCCGCCATGATCGTTCTCGAAGGCCTGCCGGCCTTATCCGCTTTCCGCCGCGACCGTCTCCAAACCCGCCTGCAGCAGATCGCCCCCGATGCCGTCATCGCCGGCGCCTGGCACGTGTATTTCGTGCAAGCCGCGCCCGGCGCCATGCCCGACGCCGCCGTGCTCGGCCGTATCCTGGAAGGCTGCAGCGCGCACACCGAGTCCCTGGCCGGCGCGCGCCGGCGCATCGTCACCCCGCGTCTGGGCACCCGCTCGCCTTGGTCGAGCAAGGCCACCGACATCCTGCAGGGCGCCGGCCAGCCGGTGACCCGCGTCGAGCGCGGCCTGCGCTTCGACCTGCTGGGCGCGCCCGACGCCGGTTCGCCGCTGTGGGCCGCGATCGACGGCCTGTTGTCGGATCCGATGACGCAATCGGTATGGGACGACCTCGACCAAGCCGGCGCGTTGTTCGCCGCCCCGCCGCGCGGTGCGCTGGTGCGGGTTCCGGTCGATGCCCTGCCGCAGGCCAACGGCGAGCTCGGCCTGGCGCTGAGCGAAGACGAAATCGCCTATCTGCAGGAACGCTACCGCGCGCTCGGCCGCGATCCGTCCGACGCCGAGCTGATGATGTTCGCGCAGGCCAACTCCGAGCACTGCCGGCACAAGATCTTCAACGCCAGCTTCCGCATCGACGGCGCCGACATGCCGCATTCGCTGTTCGGCATGATCAAGAACACGCACAAGGCCGCGCCGCAGTACACGCTGAGCGCGTACAAGGACAACGCCGCGGTGATCGAGGGCTACCGCTCAAGCCACCTGCGCCCGGACGCCGGCCAGGTGTACCGCTTCGGGCCGTCGATGCCGGACGCGTTCTGCATCAAGGTCGAGACCCACAACCACCCGACCGCCATCTCGCCGTTCCCGGGCGCCTCGACCGGCGCCGGCGGCGAGATCCGCGACGAGGGCGCCACCGGCCGCGGCGGCAAACCCAAGGCCGGCCTGACCGGCTTTTCGGTCTCGCATCTGCGCATCCCGACCTTGCCGCAGCCGTGGGAAAAAGCGCGCGCGCTGAATCCGCGCATGGCCTCGGCGTTCGAGATCATGACCGACGGCCCGCTGGGCGGCGCCGCGTTCAACAACGAATTCGGCCGGCCGAACCTGACCGGCTACTTCCGCAGCTTCGAGCTGGCCGGCGGCGATGCCGCGCAGGTGCGCGCCTACGACAAGCCGATCATGCTGGCCGGCGGCTTGGGCACGGTCGATCCGGACCAGGTGCAGAAACTGCCGCTGCGCCAGGGCGACGCCGTAGTGGTGCTGGGCGGTCCGTCGATGCTGATCGGCCTGGGCGGCGGCGCGGCCTCGTCGGTGTCGTCCGGGCAGAGCTCGGAGGCGCTGGATTTCGCCTCGGTGCAGCGCGACAACCCGGAAATGGAACGCCGCTGCCAGGAAGTGATCAACCGCTGTTTCGCGCAAGGCGCGGCCAACCCGATCCGCTTCATGCACGACGTCGGCGCCGGTGGCCTGTCGAACGCCATCCCCGAACTGCTGCATGATTCCGGCATGGGCGGCGTGATCGACCTGGCCAAGGTGCCGTGCGATGATCCGTCGCTGTCGCCGATGCAGCTGTGGTGCAACGAATCGCAGGAACGCTACGTGCTCGGCCTGGCCGCCGAAGACGTGCCGGCGTTCGAGGCGCTGTGCGCGCGCGAACGCTGCCCGTTCGCGGTGGTCGGTTTCGCCACCGAAGAGCAGCGCCTGGTAGTGGCCTACGGCGCCACGCCGGACGGCTTCGAGGCCATCCCGGCCGCCGAGCGCGCCATCGACATGCCGATGGACCTGCTGTTCGGCAAGCCGCCGAAGATGCACCGCGAGGCCGTGGCGCCGCGCATCGAGACTTACGCCACGTTGGCCGGCGATCCGATCTCGGTGTACGAAGCCGGCTTGAAGGTGCTGGCGCACCCGAGCGTGGCCGCCAAGCAGTTCCTGATCACCATCGGCGACCGTAGCGTGGGCGGCCTGACCGCGCGCGACCAGATGGTCGGGCCCTGGCAGGTGCCGGTGGCCGATTGCGCCATCACCAGCGCCGATTTCGCCGGCGTGCACGGCGAGGCCATGGCCATGGGCGAACGCACGCCGGTGGCCTTGTTGGACGCCGCCGCGTCGGCGCGCCTGGCGGTGGGCGAGGCCATCACCAACCTGCTGGCCGCGCCGATCGCGGGTCTGGATGAAGTGAAGCTCTCGGCCAACTGGATGGCCGCCGCCGGCCAAGCCGGCGAAGACGCCGCGCTGTACCACGCGGTGCAGGCGGTGGGCATGGAACTGTGCCCGGCGCTGGACATCAGCATCCCGGTCGGCAAGGACTCGCTGTCGATGCAATCGCGTTGGCAGGCCGACGGTGCCACGCATACGTCCAGCTCGCCGGTGTCGCTGGTGATCTCGGCGTTCGCGCGCGTGGCCGATGTGCGCCAACAATCCACGCCGGTGCTGGAATCCGGCATCGAATCCGACATCTGGCTGATCGGCCTGGGCGCCGGCAAGAAGCGCCTGGGCGGCAGCATCCTGGCGCAGGTGCAGGACCGCTTCGGCGGCGAATGCCCGGACCTGGATTCGCCCGAACTGCTGGCGCGTTTGGCGCGCCTGATGATCAAGGCCCGCGAACAGGGCCTGATCCGCGCCTACCACGACCGCTCCGACGGCGGCGCGTTCGCGGCGCTGTGCGAGATGGCGTTCGCCGGCCGCTGCGGCCTGGACATCCACCTCGACCAGTGGGGCGAGGACGACCTGGCCTGCCTGTTCAACGAGGAACTGGGCGCACTGCTGCAGGTGGCCAAGGAAGACCGTGCCGAATTCGCCGACCTGATCAACGCCTGCGAGCTGACCCAGTGCGCGCAGCGCATCGCCAAACCGACCGCCACCGACGCCATCCGCGTGCTGCGCGCCGGCGAGTCGGTCGCCGCCTGGTCCTGGCAGACCCTGTTCGAGGCCTGGTGGTCGGTGACGCACGCCATGCAGAAGTCGCGCGACAACCCCGAGTGTGCCGACGCCGAATTCGCCGCCGCCAAGCGCTTCGACGCGCCCGGCCTGCACGCGCAACTGGGCTTCACGCCGGACGCGCCGATGGTGAACACCGGCGCCACGCCGCGCGTGGCCATCCTGCGCGAGCAGGGCGTGAACAGCCAGGTGGAAATGGCCGCGGCCTTCACCCGCGCCGGTTTCGAGGCGGTGGACGTGCACATGTCCGACCTGATCGCCGGCCGCATCGATCTTTCCGGTTTCAAGGGCCTGGCCGCCTGCGGCGGCTTCAGCTACGGCGACGTGCTCGGCGCCGGCCGTGGTTGGGCCACCTCCATTCTGGAACGCGAAATGCTGCGCGCGATGTTCGCCGAATTCTTCGCCCGTTCCGACAGCTTCAGCCTCGGCGTGTGCAACGGCTGCCAGATGCTGAGCCAGCTGAAAGCGCTGATCCCCGGCGCGGAGGCCTGGCCGCGCTTCCTGCGCAACCGCAGCGAGCAGTTCGAGGCCCGCCTGAGCCTGGTGGAAGTGGTCGAGTCGCCGTCCATCCTGCTGGCCGGCATGGCCGGTTCGCGCCTGCCGATCGTGGTCTCGCACGGCGAAGGCCGCGCCGAGTTCGCGTCCGAGGCCGATCTGGCCGCCGCGCGCGTGGCGATGCGCTTCGTGGACAACGCCGGCGATTTGGCCACGTCCTATCCGGCCAACCCGAACGGCTCGCCGATGGGCATCACTGGCTTGAGCTCGGCGGACGGCCGCGCCACGCTGATGATGCCGCACCCCGAGCGCGTGCACCTGAGCAAGCAGATGAGCTGGCATCCGAAAGAATGGGGCGAGTTCTCGCCGTGGATGCAGTTGTTCGTGAACGCGCGGAAGTGGGTGGGGTAATCCGCCTGCGGGGAAATCCCCCTGCGCTTCGCGCATCCCCCTTTGCAAAAGGGGGAGGGCAACGGAGAAATGAAAAAGCCCGGCATGCCGGGCTTTTTTCCTGATGATCGCCAAGGCTTACCGTATGGCTTTCCAGAGATAGGCGATGAGCGTTGCGAAAAACGCCGCCGCGCCGAAAAGCCGCAAGGCCTTGCTCCGCGCGAAATCGTGCAGAAAGTTCTGCGGAAGACCGATGCGCCGGTATCGGCGGTAGGTCGATGCGGAGGAAAACGCCGAGAGTACGAGGAACAGCCCGGCCACGACGGGGGCGAAGGCCACGCTGGCTTGCGGCCGGTACAGCACCACGGCAAGCCATGCGCCGGCCAGAACGACGGCGGCCATGAACCAGCCGAGCCGCGTGTTTGCCGCCGCGTCCACCAGCAGCGCCTTTTCATCAGGGGTCAGGGCCAGCAGGGAGCGACGGGTGATGCCTGCGGCGGTGAATACCAAAGCCAGGAAAACGACTGCGCCGAAGAGGATGAGGTAATCAGGATTCATGGGCGGGTCAGACGCAAAGGCTTCGTTGGCGGACAGGCCACTTTAAATCGCGCATTGTCCCGCAGTCAATCAATGGAGCGCTGCCGGCAGGATGTGGTTGTTCGTGAACGCGCGGAAGTGGGTGGGGTAATCCGCCTGCGGGGAAATCCCC
>JAYSFF010000057.1:0-4359 GCA_041913425.1 Arenimonas sp.
CGGTCGCCCTGCGGCTTCGGGCCGCGCGGCTTGAACGCGCCGCCGGCCGGTTTGGGGCCACGCTGGCCGTATGGGCTGTCGCCTTGCGGACGCGGACCTTTGGGCGCGAACGGACGGTCGCCCTGCGGTTTTGGGCCGCGTGCGGCGTACGGACGGTCGCCTTCCGGGCGCGGACCGCGGTTGCCGAACGGCTTGGCGGCGCGCTCGCCGAAGGGCTTGGACGGACGTTCGCCGAACGGTTTGGGCGAACGCGGAGCACGCGGCGGCGCCACGCGCGAACCGGTATCGACGCCTTCCGGCACATACCAGGATTTGAACTCGCCGCCGGGTTGGGCGCCGCCCGGGCGCGGGCCTTTGCCGAAACGCGGTTTCTCTGCGCGATTGCCGAAGTTGTCGTCGCGCGGCGGACGCGGGCCCTTGGCGAACGGCTTGCCGGCGCGCGGGGCGCGGTTGCCGGCGTTGTCGTTGCCGAATTTGCCGCCACCGGGCTTGCCGAACGGCTTCTTGGCGCCGGCGCCGGGACGGCCGCGGCCGCGCGGCCGCTGGTCGTCGCGCACGTGGTCGAAGCGGCGCAGTTCGCGCGCCTCGTCGTTGACGTGGCCGTTGACGTAGGCGCCTTGGGCGCGTTCGCCGCCGACGCGGATTTCGGTCGGCTTGGATTTGCGTTGGCCGATCACCGGCTGCAGGGTCAGCACCGGCGCGTTGTTGTCCAGCCCGAAATGGGCGCGCAGGGCGTCGACTTTCGGCTGCTCCAGCTCCACGCATTGGCCGCGCTTCAGCAGACGCGGCAGGGTGATGTCGCCGTAGCGCACGCGCTTCAGGCGGCTGACCTGGTAGCCCTGCGACTCCCACAGGCGGCGCACTTCGCGGTTGCGGCCTTCGGTGATCACCACCTGGAACCAGGCGTGCGAATCGCTGGAGCCGATGCGTTCGATCTTCTCGAACTTGGCCGGACCGTCCTCGAGCGCGACGCCGCGCGCCAGGCGGTCGACCACGTTGTCCGGCACCTCGCCGTGGATGCGGCAGACGTATTCGCGTTCGATGTTGCCCGACGGGTGCATCAGGGCGTTGGCCAGCTCGCCGTCGGTGGTCAGCAGCAGCAGGCCGGTGGTGTTGATGTCGAGCCGGCCGACGGCGATCCAGCGCGCGCCTTTCAGGCGGGGCAGGGCGTCGAACACGGTCGGACGGCCTTCGGGGTCTTCGCGGGTGGTGACTTCGCCTTCCGGCTTGTTGTAGATCAGCACCGAGCCCGGTTCGCTCAGGGCGCTGGCGACGAAGGTCTTGCCGTCGATCTCGATGCGGTCGCCGCTGGCGACCGACTGGCCGGTCTGCGCGGTGGCGCCGTTGACCTTGACCGCGCCCTGCGCGATGCGCTCCTCCAGCAGGCGGCGGGAGCCGAGTCCGGCCTGGGCCAGCACTTTGTGCAGGCGCTCGGAGGCTTTGGTTTTGGATGCGGTATCGGTGCCTTTCAACGAAAGGACTTTGCGAGGGGTCTCGCTCATTCAGTGATTCTCCGGCGCGTGGCGCCTCAGTGCTGCGTATCGTCTGTCGTCGTCTCGACGGGGTCTTCCGATGCGTCGTGTTCGGGGTTGGCGGATTGGTCTCCGGCCTCGGCGGGCCCGCTCGGCTCCGCGTTCACGGCGGCCTGAGCCGGGATGGGCTCGGATATGTCGAAGGACAGCTGCGGTTCCAGTTCCGGGTATTCCTTCAATTCCGCCAAGGGCGGCAATTCGTCCAGGCTCTTCAGGCCGAAGTAATCGAGGAAGGTCTTGGTGGTGCCGAACAATTCGGGGCGTCCGGGCACGTCGCGGTGTCCGAGAACGCGGATCCACTCGCGCTCCTCCAACGATTTTATCATAGATGCGCTGACGCTGACGCCGCGGATCTGCTCGATCTCGCCGCGGGTGATCGGCTGGCGGTAGGCGATCAGGGCCAGGGTCTCCAGCGTGGCGCGGGTGTATTTGCCCTGCCGTTCGGTCCAAAGCCGCGCCACATACGGGTGCACGTCGGCCTTGACCTGGTAGCGCCAGCCCGAAGCGACCTCGACCAATTCGACCCCGCGGCCTTCGCAGGCGTCTTTAAGCGCGGTTAAGGTCTGTTCGATCGAGCCGGGCTTGGGCGGCGCGTCGCCGAACAGTTCATACAGCTGTTTCACGGTCAGCGGCTGCGGCGAGGCCAGCAGGGCGGCCTCCAGCATCGGCGGCAGATTCGGTTCGGTTTCGCTCATGGCAGGTCGTACTCAGCTCGACGGTTGGTCGAATTCGGATTGGAGGAGGTCGCGCTCGGCGGCCTCGGTTTCTTCGGCGGTCAGTTCCCGCGCGCGCACGAAAATCGGCGCCAGCGGGGCTTCCTGCACGATTTCCAGCAGGCGTTCCTTGGCCAGCTCCAGGATCGACAGGAAGCTGACCACCACGCCCATGCGCCCCTCTTCGGGCGTGAACAGGGTCTCGAAGCCGTGGAACTGGCCGTCGGACAGGCGTTCCAGCACGCGCGTCATGCGCTCGCGCACGCTCAGCGCCTCGCGCTTGATGGCGTGCCGGCTGAACAGGTCGGCGCGCTTGAGCACGTCGCGCAGGGCCAGCAGCATCTCCTTCAGGTCCACGTCCGGCGGCGCGCGGTGCACGATGCGGTCGGGCATGAAGGCGTGCGCCACGCTGGTGTCGCGCTCCAGCCGCGGGATGCCGTCCAGGTCCTCGGCGGCCTTCTTGAAGCGTTCGTATTCCTGCAGGCGGCGCACCAGCTCGGCGCGCGGATCGGCGTCGGTGCCGTCCTCGGCGGGCGGACGCGGCAGCAGCATGCGCGACTTGATCTCGGCCAGGATGGCGGCCATCACCAGGTATTCGGCGGCCAGCTCGAAGCGCAGCTCCTCCATCACCCCGATGTAGGACACGTATTGCTTGGTGATTTCCGCGACCGGGATGTCGAGGATGTCGAGGTTCTGGCGGCGGATCAGGTACAGCAGCAGGTCGAGCGGGCCTTCGAAGCTTTCCAGGATGACTTCCAGCGCGTCCGGCGGGATGTACAGGTCCTGCGGCATCTGCAGCACCGGCTGGCCTTTGACCAACGCCAACGGCATTTCCTGTTGTTGCGGCGTCTGGGCGTGAACGGGCTCAGCGGCCTCTGGCACGGGCGTTTGGGTCATGGAGGGTCATCGGGTCGGCGAGCGTACGCCGCGGAGGATTTCAGGGTAAGCGGAAAGCCGGAGCTTGTAAAGGAACGTGCCCGCAAACCGGCATTATATCAATCAAAACAAGGCGTCACGCAGCTTGAACCAGGCCATGGCGGCCACCAACAGGGGGGTGCGCAACAGGCGGCCGCCGGGGAAGTCGTGGTGCGGAATGCGGGCGAAGGCGTCCAGGCGTCCGGCTTGGCCGCGGATGGCCTCGGCCATGACGCGGCCGGCCAGGCCGGTGGCGGCGATGCCGTGGCCGGAAAAGCCCTGCGCGTAATAGATGTTATGGCCCAACCGGCCCCAGTGCGGCGCGCGGCTGAGCGAGATGTCGACATAGCCGCCCCAGACGTATTCCATTCCGACGCCGGCCAGGCGCGGGAACACCCGCGTCATCCGGCGGCGCAGGGTGCCGGCCAAGTCCGGCGGCGGCAGGGTGGAGTAGGAGGCGCGGCCGCCGAACAGCAGCCGGTGGTCGGCACTGAGCCGGAAATAGTCCAATGCCCAATTCACGTCGGCCACCGCCATGTCGTTGCGGATCAGGTCGCGGGCAAGGGCTTCGCCCAGCGGCGTGGTGGCGCCGATGTAGGTGCCGACCGGCATGATCTTGGCGTCCAGTTCCGGGGCGATGCCGTGCACGTAGGCGTTGCCGGCGAGCACCGCGAAATCGCAGGCCACCTCGCCATGCACGGTCTTGAAGCGCGGGCTCGGGCCGCGCTCGAGCGCGGTCACCGGCGAGTCCTCGAAGATCCGCACGCCCAGCGCCACGGCGGCCTCGGCCAGCCCTTGCGTGTACTTCAACGGATGCAGGTGGCCGCTGCGCGGATCGAACAAGGCGCCCAGATAGCGCTGGTTCGGCATCACCGTCTGCAGACGCTCGCGCTCCCACCACTGCAGCGGATAGCCGAAGTTCTCGGCCAGATCGCGTTGCCAGGCCTTCAGTTCGGTGATGTGGCGCGGCTTGATCGGCACGTGCGCGTGGCCGTCGCGCCAGTCGCAGTCGATGCCGAATTCGGCGCACCGGCTTTTGATCAGGTCCAGGCCTTCCAGCGACCAGTCGAACAGGCGCTTCGAATCGGCCAAGCCGACCGCCTGGGTGATTTTGGCCTGGTCGCAGCCGAAGCCGAAGATGGCCTGGCCGCCGCTGCGGCCGGAGGCGCCCCAGGCCACGCGCTTGGCCTCCAGCACGA
>JAYSFF010000057.1:4459-11105 GCA_041913425.1 Arenimonas sp.
TGGCCGCCGCTGCGGCCGGAGGCGCCCCAGGCCACGCGCTTGGCCTCCAGCACGACCACCGACAGTCCGGCCTGCGCCAGTTCGATTGCGGTCGACAGGCCGGTGATGCCGGCGCCGAGGATGCAGACGTCGGCGCGCAGCGCGCTTTCCAGCACCGGTTGGCGCGGGAACGCCGGCGCCGAAGCCGCGTACCAGGAACGGATGTGTTCGCTGTCGGACATGCGCCGCCCGGATTCAGACCGAACGCAGGTACCAGTCGTACTCGAGCGTGGTGACCTCGGTGTAGAAGCTGCGCATCTCCTTCAGCTTCTGTTGGCCGAACACATGCTGGAATTCGGCGCCGAACATGTCTTTGATGAAGGTGCTGGCCATGAAGTCGTTGATGGTGTCGCGCCAGAACAGCTGGCGCTGTTCGGTCTGCTCGTAGGCGTTGCCCTTGATGGCCGGGCCCGGATCGCCTTTGCTGTCGAGGCCGTGCAGGATGCCGGCCAGCACGGCGGCGGTGACCAGATAGGGATTGGCGTCGGCGCCGGCGATGCGGTGCTCGATGCGCACGTTCTTGGCGTCCGAATGCGGGATGCGCATGGCCACGGTGCGGTTGTTGAAGCCCCAGCAGTCGTTCAGCGGCACGAACGCGTTCAGTACGAAGCGGCGGTAGCTGTTGGCGTGCGGCGCGAACATCAGCATGCAGTCCTTGGACACCTGCTGCAGGCCGGCGATGCCGTGCTTCAGCGCCGGCGCCGGATCGTCCTGGGTGCTGGCGAAGATGTTGTTGCCGCCCTTGTCGAGCAGGGACACGTGGATGTGGGTGCCGGAACCGGCCTGGTCCACGAACGGCTTGGCCATGAAGCTGGCCAGCATGCCCTGTTGCTCGGCGATCGACTTGATCGCGCGCTTGAGCATGACGGCGTCGTCGCAGGCGGCCACGGCGTCGTCGCGGTGCTTCAGGTTGATTTCGAACTGGCCCGGCGCGTATTCGGCCACGGCGGTGTCGGCCGGGATGGCCTGGGCCTTGCAGGCGTCGGCGACGGTATCGGTGAAATCCTGGTAATCGTTCAAATCACCCATGTAATATACCTGAGTGGTGCGGTTGCGCTCGCCGGTGGCGGGGTTGATCGAAGTCTGCGGCCGGCCGTCGGCGGTCAGCTCGCGGTCGAGCAGGTAGAACTCCAGCTCCACCGCCACCACCGGGGTCAGGCCGCGGTCGGTGAACTTCTGCACCACGCTCTTCAGCACTTCGCGCGGGTTGGCCGAGAACATGCCGCCGTGGAAGCCTTCCATGCTGAGCAGGCACTGCAGCATCGGGCGGCCCTGCCAGGGAATCGGGCGCAGGGTGCCGGGAATCGGGCGGCAGATGCGGTCCTCGTCGCCGATGTCGTAGCCCAGGCCGGTCTCTTCCACCGTGTTGCCGGTGACATCGGTGCCGATCAGCGACATCGGCAGGCAGACGCCGTTCTGGTACACCTTCTCCAATGCGTCGCGGGTGATGCGCTTGCCGCGCAACAGGCCGTTCATGTCGGGCAGGATGAGGTCGATCAGTTCGGCGTTTCCGTATTCGGCCAGCACCTTGGCGTCGGCCGGATGGAGGGTGTTTTCGGTCATGGTGGGGTATCCGCAGTCGTTGCAGGGATACTAGCAGACATTTTTGGACGTGTAAAAAATATTCATCATATATGGCTGTTTCGCCACGGCGCGGCGGACTCCGCACGCTCCGAGGCCCTTTCCGGAATGCATCTCAAGCGCCCGTTTGACGGGAAAAACCGCGAAAATCCGGGCTGTCCGGAGACGCAAAATTTCTGTTGATAAAATTTTACAGGCGGGTTAGGGTAATCGCTCTACACCACGCGATTTCCGGTTCACGCATGATTTTCGTCGGTATCCCCGCAGACAGCAGAATGCTCGGCCCGCACCCGTTCCAGGCGGTGGGCGAGAAGTACATCCGCGCCGTGCTCGACGGCGCCCATGCCCAGCCGCTGCTGATTCCCTCCATGCACCGCGGCCTGGACTTGGACGCCTTGCTCGACCACCTGGATGGCCTGCTGTTGCCGGGCTCGCCGAGCAACATCGAGCCGCACCATTATTCCGACGAGCCCAGCTTCGAGGGCAACCTGCACGATCCGGCGCGCGACCTGACCACGCTGAACCTGATTCCCAAAGCCATCGCCAAGCGCGTGCCGGTGCTGGCCATCTGCCGGGGCTTCCAGGAAGTGAACGTGGCCATGGGCGGCAGCCTGCACCAGAAGGTGCACGAAGTGCCGGGCCTGATGAGCCACAAGGAAGACCTCAGCCAGCCGCTGGACGTGCAGTACGCCCCGGTGCATCCGGTCAGCCTGCTGAAAGGTGGCCTGCTCGAGCGCTTCGCCGGCGCCGACAGCGCGATGGTGAACTCGCTGCACGGGCAGGGCATCAACCGGCTGGGCGGGAACCTGATCGCCGAAGCCATGGCGCCGGACGGACTGATCGAAGCCGTGCGTCTGGAATCCGATGACACCTTCCTGCTGGCCCTGCAATGGCATCCGGAATGGAAAGTGACCGAAAATCCGTTCTACCTCGAAATCTTCAAGGCCTTCGGCGCCGCCTGCAAGGCCCGCGCCGAACGCCGCAACCGGTGATCCATGAGCAAGAAATCCGCCAAATCCGCCAAATCCGCCAAGCCGGCGAAGGACGCCAGGCCGGCCAAGAAGCCGGTACGCAAAGTACTGCCGGCCAAGCCCGATAAGCTGGCGCCGCCGTCCAAGCCGGTCAGCGCCAGCGCGCGCGAGGAAAGCGACCTCAAGCGCTGGCTGCGCGAGCACCGCATCACCGAGGTCGAATGCCTGGTGCCGGACATGACCGGCAACGCCCGCGGCAAGATCATCCCGGCCGCCAAGTTCTCGCACGATTTCGGCACCCGCCTGCCGGAAGGCATCTTCGCCACCACGGTGACCGGCGAATACATCGACGAATACGACGAGATCGTCAGCGCCTCCGACTCCGACATGTACCTGCGGCCGGACGCGCACACCCTGCGCGTGGTGCCGTGGGCCTCGGATCCGACCGTGCAGCTGATCCACGACTGCTATACCAAGGACGGCAAGCCGCACGATCTGGCGCCGCGCAACGTGCTGCGCCGGGTCATCGAACGCTACGACGCGCTCGGCCTGAAGCCGATCATCGCGCCCGAGCTCGAGTTCTATCTGGTGCAGAAGAACACCGACCCCGATTTCCCGCTGCAGCCGCCGACCGGCCGCAGCGGCCGGCCGGAGACCGCGCGCCAGTCCTATTCGATCGACGCGGTCAACGAATTCGACCCGATCCTCGACCTGATGTACGACTACTGCGAGGCGATGGAGCTGGACGTGGACACCTTGATCCACGAGTCCGGCGCCGCCCAGCTGGAGATCAACTTCATCCACGACGACCCGCTGTCGCGCGCCGACCAGGTCTTCCTGTTCAAGCGCACCATCCGCGAAGCGGCGATGCGGCACGACATCTACGCCACCTTCCTGGCCAAGCCGATGGAGAACGAGCCTGGCAGCTCGATGCACATCCACCAGAGCATCGTCGACGCCAGGACCGGCAAGAATGTATTCACCGGCAAGAACGGCGCCCGCCACAGCGAACTGTTCATGAATTACCTGGGCGGCCTGCAGCGCTACATCCCGGAGGCCATGGCGTTCTTCGCGCCGAACGTGAACTCCTACCGCCGCCTGATCTACGGAGAGGTCTCGCCGAAGAACGTGCAGTGGGGCTACGACAACCGTACCTGCGGCCTGCGCATCCCGTTCGATTCGGCCGAGAACATGCGCGTCGAGAGCCGTTTCGCCGGCTCCGACGTCAATCCCTATCTGGCCATCGCCGCGACCCTGGCCTGCGGCCTGCTGGGCATCGAGCAGAAGCTGCAGCCGACTGCGCCGTCCACCGGCTACACGCACAGCACCGGTTTCGAGCTGCCGAAGTCGATGCAGGACTCGCTGGAATACCTCGAGCGTTCCGAGGCCCTGGCCGGCATCCTCGGCGAGCGCTTCTGCAAAGCCTACGTCTGCATCAAGCGCAAGGAGTACGAGACCTTCTTCCGCGTCATCAGCTCCTGGGAACGCGAGTTCCTGCTGCTCAACGTATAACGAGAAAACGGAACGCACGACATGACCCACAGCTACCAGCACCTGCAACGCCTCGACGCCGCCCACCACATCCACCCGTTCAACAACAACGCCGAACTGGCCAGGAAGGGCACCCGCATCCTGGTCAAGGGCGAGGGCTGCTACGTCTGGGACGCCGAGGGCAACAAGCTGCTGGACGCCTTCGCCGGGCTGTGGTGCGTCAACGTCGGTTACGGCCGCAAGTCGATGGCGGAGGTCGCTGCCCGGCAGATGGAGCAGCTGGCGTACTACAACACCTTCTTCCAGTGTTCGACCGAACCGGCCATCCACCTGTCGGCCAAGCTGGCCGAGATCTCGCCGGCCGACCTGAATCACGTGTTCTATTCCAACTCCGGCTCGGAAGGCAACGACACCGTGCTGCGCATGGTCCGCCACTTCTGGGCGGTGCAGGGCCATCCGGCCAAGAACGTGGTGATCGGCCGCCACAACGGCTATCACGGCTCGACCATGGCCGGCGCCAGCCTGGGCGGCATGAAGGGCATGCACGCGCAGGGCGGCCTGCCGATCCCCGACATCCACCACATCGATCCGCCGTTCTTTTTCGCCGATGGCGGCGAGATGTCCGAGGACGAGTACGGCCTGGCCGCGGCCCGCCGGTTGGAAGAGAAAATCCTGGCGCTCGGCCCCGAACGCGTCGCCGCCTTCATCGGCGAGCCGATCATGGGCGCCATCGGCGTGTACATCCCGCCGCGCACCTATTGGCCGGAGGTGGAACGCATCTGCCGCAAGTACGATGTGCTGCTGGTCGCCGACGAGGTGATCTGCGGCTACGGACGCACAGGCGAATGGTTCGGTTCGCAGTATTTCGGCTTCACCCCCGACATCATGACCACCGCCAAGGGCCTGACCTCGGGCTACATCCCGATGGGCGCGGTGCTGTTCAACGAGCGCGTGGCCTCGGTGCTGCGCCATCAGGGCGGCGAGCTGGCGCACGGCTACACCTATTCCGGCCACCCGGTATGCGCCGCGGTGGCATTGGAAAACATCCGCATCCTGCAGGACGAGAAGATCGTCGAGACCTGCCGGAACGACACCGGCCCGTATCTGGCCGAGCGCTGGCGCGAGCTCAGCGAGCATCCGCTGGTCGGCGAGGCCCGCATCGCGGGCATGGTCGGCGCGCTGGAACTGGTGCCGGACAAGGGCGTCCGGCGCTTTTTCGACGAGCGTGGCAAGGTCGGCGCGTTATGCCGTAATATTGCCCTGAAGAACGGACTGATCCTCCGGGCCACCTACGATTCGATGCTGTTGTCGCCGCCGCTGGTGATCGGCCGCGACGAAATCGACGAGCTGTTCGAAAAGACCTGGAAATCGCTGAACGAAACCGCGCGGGAAATCGCCTGAGCGGTGGTTGGGGCCGCCGGTGACGGCGGAATGGTTTAAATCAACATACAATGAGAGAGAGAAAACCATGAAGTTGAAACTACTCGGTATCGCGGTCACCGGCCTGCTGCTCGCGTCCTGCGGCAAGAAAGACGGGGACGCCCCGGCCGCGAAAGGCGGCGAGGAAGAAAAAGTCCTGAACGTCTACAACTGGTCCGACTACATCGCGCCGGAGACCATTGCCAATTTCGAGAAGGAGACCGGCATCAAGGTCACCTACGACGTGTTCGACAGCAACGAGGTGCTGGAGACCAAGCTGGTCACCGGCAACACCGGTTACGATGTGGTGGTGCCTTCGCTGACCTTCCTGGCCCGGCAGATCCAGGCCGGCGTGTTCATGCCGCTCGACAAATCCAAGCTGAGCAACCTCGGCAATATGGATCCGGCCATCCAGGCCAACATCGCCAAGCTCGATCCGGGCAACACCTATTCGGTCAACTACCTGTGGGGCACCACCGGCATCGGCTACAACGTCAAGAAAGTGAAAGAGGTCCTGGGCGAGGACGCGCCGGTCGACAGCTGGGCGCTGGTGTTCGATCCGGCCAACCTGGCCAAGCTCAAGTCCTGCGGCGTGTATTTCCTCGACACCCCGTCGGAAATCATCCCGCCGGTGCTGAAGTATCTGGGCGAAGAGCCGAACAGCTTCGACCCGGCTGTGATCGCCAAGGCGGAGGAGCGCCTGAAGCAGCTGCGCCCGTCCATCACCCAGTTCCATTCTTCGGAGTACATCAACGCCCTCGCCAACGGCGACGCCTGCGTCGCAGTCGGCTGGTCCGGCGACATCTTCCAGGCCAAGGCGCGCGCGGAGGAGGCCAAGAACGGGGTCGAGATCGCCTACGTGATTCCGAAGGAAGGCGCGCCGATGTGGTTCGACATGATGGCCATTCCGAAGGACGCCAAGCATCCGGACAACGCGCACAAGTTCATCAATTACATCCTGCGCGCCGAAGTCGCCGCCGAGCTGTCCAACTACGTCGCCTATGCCAACGCCAATAAGGCGTCGATCGACAAGGTCGACCCCGAGCTGCGCGCCAACACCGGCGTGTATCCGACGCCGGAAGCCAGCAAAGGCCTGTTCTCGCTGGCCGTGCTGCCGCCGGAAGTGGACCGTCTGTTCAACCGCA
>JAYSFF010000058.1:0-10800 GCA_041913425.1 Arenimonas sp.
TCGAGCTCGGCTGGCCGAGCATGGCCGCTTCGGCCTCGATGCCGCCGACGCCCCAGCCCAACACGCCGATGCCGTTGATCATGGTGGTGTGTGAGTCGGTGCCGAACACGCTGTCCGGGAATGCGTAGCGCACGCCGTCGATGTCGCGTTCGACCACCACGCGCGCCAGGTTCTCGAGGTTGACCTGGTGCACGATGCCGGTGTTCGGCGGCACCACCTTGAAGTTGTTGAAGGCCTTCTGCCCCCAGCGCAGGAAGCTGTATCGCTCGCCGTTTCGGGCGAATTCGATCTGGCCGTTCTCGTCCAGGGAGCTGGCCTTGCCGAAGGAATCGACCTGCACCGAGTGGTCGATGACCAGTTCGGACGGGATCAGCGGATTGATGTTGGCGGCCGAACCGCCGAGCTTAACCACGGCGTCGCGCATGGCGGCCAGGTCGACCACGCAGGGCACGCCGGTGAAGTCCTGCAGCACCACGCGCGCCGGCATGAAGGCAATCTCGGTATCCGGCTCTTTCTTGGCATCCCATTGGGCCACGGCTTCGATCGAGGATTTGGTGACCGATACGCCGTCTTCGCAGCGCAGCAGGTTCTCCAGCAGGATCTTCATCGAGTACGGCAGGCGGCTGATGTCGTAGCGCTGGCCGAGCTTTTCGAGGCTGAAGATGGTGTAGGTCTGGCCGTTGACGGACAGTTGGTCGCGCGTGGCGAAGGAGTCGGACATGGGGGGCTCCTGAAGTAGGGGAAAAGACGGACGGAACGGGGTTTCGTCAGCCCGATATTATGCCCGATTCCGCGCGTTTTTGCCCGTCATTTCTCGACGAACGCGCGTTCGAACACGTAGTGGCCGGGCTGCCCGATGCGGCTGGAGGCCTGGAATCCGCGGGCGTCCAGGATGCGGCGGAAATCGGCCAGCATGCCGGGACTGCCGCAGATCATGGCGCGGTCGGTTTCCGGATTCAGTTCCGGGAAGCCGAGGAAGCGCGGAATCTCGCCGTTCTCCAGCAGGGTGGTGGCGCGGCCGTGCAGCGCGAACGGTTCGCGCGACACCACCGGCACGTAATGCAGCTGGCGCGAGACCTGTTCGCCGAGGTATTCGTGGCGCGGCAGTTCGTTGCGGAAATAGTCGGCGTAGGCCAGGTCCTTGACGTAGCGCACGCCGTGCACCACCACCACATGCTCGAAGCGCTCGTAGGTCTCCGGATCCTTCACGATCGACAGGAACGGTGCCAGGCCGGTGCCGGTGGACAGCAGATACAGCACCTTGCCCGGATGCACGTCGCTGATCAGCAGCGTGCCGGTCGGTTTGCGGCTGATCAGCAGGGTGTCGCCGGGCTGGATGTGCTGCAGGCGCGAGGTCAGCGGGCCGTCCGGCACCTTGATGCTGAAGAACTCCAGATGCTCTTCCCAGTTGGCGCTGGCGATGGAGTAGGCGCGCACCAGCGGCTTGCCGTCCACTTCCAGGCCGATCATCACGAACTGGCCGTTCTCGAAGCGGAAGCCGTCGTCCCGGGCCACGGTGAAACTGAAGTACTGTTCAGTCCAGTGACGCACGTCCAGGACGGTTTCCTTGATGTAGGCAGAGCTCATGAAAGGCTTCCAGATCAATAAGATAGCTTGATTTTTCGGCGCTTGGCGCGCGGATTTCGCTGCGCACATGATACGGTCTTTGCCGGATGACCGCCATTGACCGTAATCAAGTTCAAGGAAAATCAAGCTTTTAATTGCATTATCCGCAAACCCGTGTATAGTGCAGGTACTGATTTTGCTCAGGGCCAAATGTGGCTTGTGGCCCGATGCGGTAGATTTTAGCGGTCCGCTTCATCGTAACATCGCGGTATTCCTAGCAAAACAGTCTTTCTCCGAAAGGGGGAAGTTTTCTTATGTTTACCTAGGAGTAATGCTATGTCTGATCGTCAAGTCGGTACCGTCAAGTGGTTCAACGACGCCAAGGGCTTCGGCTTCATCACCCCGGAAAGCGGCGAAGATGTGTTCGTGCACTTCCGCTCGATCCAGGGCAACGGCTTCAAGTCGCTGAAGGAAGGCCAGAAGGTCACCTTCAAGCTGGTGAAAGGCCAAAAAGGCATGCAAGCCGACGAAGTCCAAGCGATGTAATCCCAAAGACGTCACAGTCTTTACAAAACCCCGATCCGTCGGGGTTTTTGTTTTCAACCCATAAAGGAATTCCCGATGCAAATCTCCGACAACAGCGTGGTCAGCTTCCATTACACCCTGACCGACAAGGACGGCAACGTCATCGACAGCTCGCAGGGCAACGCGCCGCTGACCTATCTGCACGGCGTCGGCCAGATCGTGCCGGGCCTGGAAAACGCGCTGGTCGGCAAGGCCGTCGGCGACAAGATGGACGTGCAGGTGCCGGCCGCCGAAGGCTACGGCGAGCGCCACGAATTCATGATCCAGCAGGTGCCGCGTGAAGCCTTCCAGGGCGTCGACGACATCCAGCCGGGCATGCAGTTCACCGCCCAGACCCCGCAGGGCGGCATGACCGTCACCGTCACCGCCGTGGACGAATCCACCGTGACCGTGGACGGCAACCACCCGCTGGCCGGCCAGGACCTGTTCTTCGCGGTCGAGATCGTCTCGGTGCGCGAAGCCAGCGCCGAAGAGCAGGCGCACGGCCACGTGCATGGCGAGGGCGGCCATCAGCACTGAGCCGCTTTCCCGCGGGCAAAAAAAACACCGCCATCCGGCGGTGTTTTTTTTCTGCGTGTTTTTGCTTACAGCGATTCGAAGATGCCGGCCGCGCCCATGCCGGTGCCGATGCACATGGTGACCATGCCGTACTTGCCGCCGGTGCGCTTGAGATTGTGCACCAGGGTGGCGGTACGGATGGCGCCGGTGGCGCCGAGCGGATGGCCGAGCGCGATCGCGCCGCCGTTGGGATTGACCTTGGCCGGGTCCAGGCCGCAGTCGCGGATGACGGCAAGCGCCTGCGCCGCGAAGGCCTCGTTCAGCTCGATCCAATCCAGCTGGTCCTGGTTGAGGCCGGCCTGCTTGAGCGCCTTCGGGATGGCGGCGATCGGACCGATGCCCATGATTTCCGGCGCCACGCCGGCCACAGAGAAACTGACGAAGCGGGCGATCGGGGTCAGGCCGTAATCCTTGACCGCCTGCGCCGAGGCCAGCAGCACCGCGCCGGCGCCGTCGGACATCTGCGAGCTGTTGCCGGCGGTCACCGAGCCGCGGGCCTTGAACACCGGCTTCAGCTTGGCCAGGCCTTCGGCGCTGGTGTCGGCACGCGGGCCTTCATCCACCGCCAGCGTTTTCGCGCGGGTGATGATGCGGCCGCCTCTTAGGTCGGCGCTACGGGCGACGACCTCATACGGCGAGATCTCGGCGGCGAAATGGCCGGACTGGATGGCTGCCAACGCCTTTTGATGCGAGGCTAGGGCGAAGGCGTCCTGGTCCTCGCGCGAGACGTTCCACTGCGCGGCCACGTTTTCGGCGGTGATGCCCATGCCGTAGGCGATGGCCACGTGCTCGTTCTCGAACACCGACGGCGCCATGGCGATCTTGTTGCCCATCATCGGCACCATGCTCATCGACTCGGTGCCGGCGGCGAGCATCAAATCGGCTTCGCCGAGGCGGATGCGGTCGGCGGCCAGCGCCACGGCCTGCAGGCCGGAGGAGCAGAAGCGGTTGATGGTCTGCGCCGACACCGATTGCGGCAGGCCGGCGAGCAGGGCGCCGATGCGGGCCACGTTCATGCCTTGCTCGCCTTCCGGCATGGCGCAGCCGACGATGACGTCGTCGATGCGCGCCGGGTCGATGCCCGGGGCCTGGGCGACCACGGCTTTCAGCACGTGCGCCAGCAGATCGGCCGGATGCGCGTTCTTGAAGGCGCCGCGCGGGGCTTTGGCCACCGGCGTGCGGGTGGCGGCGACGATATAGGCTTCTTGGATGGTTTTCATGGGGAGTCCTTGATCAGTTGCGCAGCGGCTTGCCGGTCTTGAGCATGTGGGCGATGCGTTCCTGGGTCTTGGGCATCTGCGCCAAGGCCACGAAATGCTCGCGTTCCAGCGCCAGCAGCCAGTCTTCGTCGACCAGCGTGCCGCGGTCGACGTCGCCGCCGCACAGCACGGTGGCGATGCGGGTCGCGATTTCCATGTCGTGCTCGGAGATGAAGCCGCCGGCCCGCATGTTGACCAGCATCATCTTGAAGGTGGCGATGCCGATGCGGCCGGCCACCGGCACCGCTTTCGGCGGCATCGGCGGGCGATAGGCCGACTCGGCCATGGCGCGGGCCTGGGCCTTGGCCACGTGCAGCAGCTCGTAGGCGTTGAACACCACCACGTCGGAGTCGCGCGCCAGCTTGAGCTCCTTGGCTTCCAGCGCCGAACCGGAGACCTTGGCCATCGCCACGGCTTCGAAGTACGGTTTCAGGCCGGCGTGCACGTCGCCGTTGGGCGGGTTCATGCCGACGCGCACCGCGATTTCCTTCAGGCCGCCGCCGGCTGGCAACAGGCCGACGCCGACTTCGACCAGACCGATGTAGCTTTCCAGCGCGAACACGCTGCGCGCCGCGTGCATCTGGAATTCGCAGCCGCCGCCCAGCGCCATGCCGCGCACGGCGGCGACCACCGGGATCTGCGCGTACTTGATGCGTTGGCTGGTGGCCTGGAACTGCGCGATCATGGCGCGGAAGTCGTCGATGCGTCCTTCCTGCAGCGACGCCAAGGCGCCGGCCAGATCGGCGCCGGCCGAGAACGGCTCCTTGCTCTGCCAGATCACCAGCCCTTGGAATTGCCGTTCGGCGATGTCGATCGCCTTCTGCACGCCGGCCAGCACGCCGTCGCCGATGGTGTTCATCTTCGATTTGAAGCTGAGCACGCCGATACCGTCGCCGTCGTGCCACAGACGCACCGAGTCGTCCTCGTAGGCGGTTTCGCCGGGCGCGAAACGCTCGCCGAGCAGGGGATCGGGGAAGCGCTGGCGCGCGTACACCGGGTTGCTCGAGCGCGGCAGGAAACGGCCTTCGGCGGCGCTGTAGCTGCCATCCGGACCGTGCACGCCGGCGATGGCGTCGACCCAGGCGGGCAGGGCGGCGGCGCTCATCGCCTTGCCGGCCGCGATGTCTTCGGCGATCCAGGCGGCGACCTGTTTCCAGTCGGCGGCCTGCCAGGTTTCCAGCGGACCCGTCTGCCAGCCGTAACCCCAACGGATGGCGAAGTCCAGCTCGCGCGCACTGGCGGCGATGTCGCCGAGATGGAAGGCGCAGTAATGGAACAAGTCGCGGAAGCAGGCCCACAGGAACTGCGCCTGCGGATGCGCCGATTCGCGCAAGGCCTTGAACCGGCTCTGCGGGTTCTTGTCCTTCAGGATGGCCAGCACCTCCGGCGCCACTTGGGCCGCGCTCGGACGGTAGTCGCCGGCGGCCAAATCGAGCACGTGGATGTCCTTGCCGACTTTCTTGAAGATGCCGGCGCCGGTCTTCTGGCCGAGCGCCTTGGCGTCGATCAGGCCTTGCAGGAATTCGGGCGTCTTGAAGTAGGCGTGCCACGGATCGGCCGGCAGGGTGTCGGCCATGGTCTTGATCACGTGGGCCATGGTGTCCAGACCGACCACGTCGCAGGTGCGGTAGGTCGCCGATTTCGGGCGGCCGATCAGCGGGCCGGTCAACGCGTCGACTTCGTCGAAGCCCATCTTGAACTGCTCGGTATGGTGCAGGATCGACAGGATCGAGAACACGCCGATGCGGTTGCCGATGAAGTTCGGGGTGTCCTTGGCGTACACCACGCCTTTGCCCAAGGTGCTGGTCAGGAAGGTCTCCAGCGCGGTCAGCACGGCTTCGTCGGTCTTGGCGCAGGGAATCAGCTCGACCAGATGCATGTAGCGCGGCGGGTTGAAGAAGTGCAGGCCGCAGAAGCGGTGGTGCAGGGATTCGTCCAGCACCTCGGCCAGGGCGTTGATCGACAGCCCCGAGGTGTTGGAGGCCAGGATGGCGGTCGGCGCCACGAACGGCAGGATCTTGGCGTACAGCGCCTTCTTCCAGTCCAGACGTTCGGCGATGGCTTCGATGATCAGGTCGCAGTCGCGCAGCGACTCGAGGTTTTCGTCGTAGTTGGCCGGCATGATCTGCTGCGCCACCGACTTGACCGCCAGCGGGGTGGGCGAGAGCTTGCCGAGGTTGGCGACGGCCTTGTTGACGATGGCGTTCTTGTCGGCGCCTTCAGCCGGCAGGTCGAACAGCAGCACCGGCACGCCGGCGTTGGCCAGGTGGGCCGCGATCTGTGCGCCCATGACGCCGGCGCCGAGCACGGCGGCTTTCTTGAAACGGTAAACGGACATGGATATCTCCTGGATCAGGCCTGAAGCCCGGCTTTGGCGAAACGGATGAGGTGTTGGGCGGCTTTTTCGCAGTGCGCCTTCTCGCTGACGCCGTTCTGGCGCTTGATCAGGCCGAAGTCGGCCATGGCGTAGGTCAGCGCCCCGGCCACGAAGTCCATCCGCCAGTACAGTTCTTCCTTGCTGAGCTGCGGCAGGCAGTGGGCGATGGCTTTGGCGAATTCGCGCAGCACCTGGCCGTAGTTCTCGGACAGGAAGTTGCGCAGGCCGTCGTTCTTTTCGGCGTAGGCGCGCGCCAGCACGCGCACGAAGGCACCGCCGTGGCGGTCAAGCGTCAGCGCCAATGCCGGCTGGATGAAGGCCAGCAGGATGCCCTCGAGGTCGTTCGGATCGTTCTCGACCGCCTTGGCCAGCGCCGACAGGCGTTTTTCGCTCATGTCGTCCATGCGGTGCTTGAACACTTCGTTGACCAGGTTTTCCTTGGAACCGAAGTGGTAGTTGACCGCCGCGATGTTGACGTCGGCGCGGGAGGTGACCTGCCGCAGCGAGGTGCCGGCGAAGCCGTGCTGGGCGAACAGGTCTTCGGCCGCGTGCAGAATGCGCTCTTTGGTGTTGAAGTGGTTGGTCATGGCGTCCTGTCGTTGGAATTAAACGATTGTTTCAATCGTATGCTTGTTCGCCGACAGGGTCAAGAGGCCATCGTAGCCGTTTGAATTTCCATCGAATAATCGATCCGTTTTCAGTGCCGGAATCCGGCGGAGACGGGTAAAAAATGCTAAAATCGGCACTTTAATCCACCCTTAAGTCCGGAGTTGTCCCATGGCCATCGAACGCACCATTTCCATCATCAAGCCCGACGCCGTCGCCAAGAACGTCATCGGCCAGATCTATTCCCGTTTCGAGGCCGCCGGCCTGAAGGTCGTCGCCGCCAAGATGAAGCACCTGTCGCGCAAGGAAGCCGAAGGCTTCTACGCCGTGCACCGCGAGCGTCCGTTCTTCAACGCCCTAGTCGAGTTCATGATCTCCGGCCCGGTGATGATCCAGGTGCTGGAAGGCGAGAACGCCGTGCTGAAGAACCGCGAACTGATGGGCGCCACCAACCCGAAGGACGCCGCCCCGGGCACCATCCGCGCCGATTTCGCCGAGTCGATCGACGCCAATGCCGTGCACGGTTCCGACAGCCTGGAGAACGCCGCGATCGAAATCGCTTACTTCTTCGCCGCCACGGAAGTCAGCGCCCGCTGATCCACCGATGACCGACGTGCCGAAAACCAATCTGCTCGACCTGGATCGCGACGGTCTGGAGCGTTTCTTCGCCGAGGAACTCGGCGAGAAGCGTTTCCGCGCGCACCAGATCATGAAGTGGATCTACCATCAGCACGTCACCGACTTCGGCCAGATGACCGATGTCGGCAAGGCCCTGCGCGCCAAGCTGGAAGAGCGCGCGGAAATCCGGCCGCCGAGCGTGCACTTCGACAAGCCCTCGGCGGACGGCACCCATAAATGGCTACTGGGCATGGACCAGTCCAACGCCATCGAAACCGTGTTCATCCCCGACAAGGGCCGCGGCACGCTCTGCGTGTCCAGCCAGGTCGGCTGCGGCCTGAACTGCCAGTTCTGCTCGACCGCGACCCAAGGCTTCAACCGCAACCTGTCGACCGCCGAGATCATCGGCCAGGTCTGGATCGCGTCCAAGCACCTGGGCAACAAGACCCACCAGCAGCGCAAGCTGACCAACGTGGTGATGATGGGCATGGGCGAGCCGCTGCTCAACTTCGACAACGTGGTGCGGGCCATGAGCCTGATGCGCGACGACCTCGGCTTCGGTCTGGCCAACAAGCGCGTCACGCTGTCGACCGCCGGCCTGGTGCCGATGATCGACCGCCTGGGCGACGAGGCCGACGTGTCGCTGGCGGTGTCGCTGCACGCCCCGAACGACGAGCTGCGCACCGAGCTGGTGCCGCTCAACAAGAAATACCCGGTCGCCGAGCTGATGGAGGCCTGCGTGCGCTATCTCGGAAAACGCAAGAAGGGCGAGTCGATCACCTTCGAGTACACGCTGATGAAGGGCGTCAACGACAGTCCGGCCACCGCCCGCGAGCTGGCCCGGCTGATGCGCCAGTTCAGCAACCGGATGCAGTACGCCGACGCCGCCAAGGTCAACCTGATTCCGTTCAACCCGTTCCCGGGCACCCGCTTCGAGCGCAGCGGCGAGACCGAAATCCGCGCGTTCCAGAAACTTCTGCTCGATGCCGGTGTCCTAACCATGGTCCGCCGCACCCGCGGCGACGACATCGACGCCGCCTGCGGCCAGCTGAAGGGGCAGGTGATGGACAAGACGCGGCGTCAAGCCACCTTCAAGCTGAAGAACGCCATCCCAAGCACCACCCGAACGCACTGAGAACGTCATGGATCCCATCCAAAACCCGCTTTTCAAGGAACCGATCGGCAGCTTGTTCAGGGCACGCCGGGAGCAGATGGGATTGAGTCCGGAAGACGTGGCCAAGCGCCTGAAGTTCAGCGCGCACCTGGTCGAGGCCATCGAGTCCGAGCACTGGGAAAAACTGGGCGCGCCGATTTACGCCAAGAGCTACATCACCGGCTATATCCGCCTGCTGGGGCTCGATGAGGCGATCCGCGACGAAATCCCGAGCATGAACGCCGCACCGGCGTTGAAGGCCATCACCGCCGCCCGGGTCGAACCGGCCGCCTCGTCTCCGAAGTGGCTGCTGGCCGGCTTGAGCATCCTGCTGCTGGCTGCTCTCGTCGCTTACCTCAGCCTGCGTCAACAGCCGGCCGAATCGATGTCGCTGGATGCTCTGGTCACCGCCACCGCACCGGTGCCGGCCGATCCAGCGGCGGCAGCGCCGGTCGCCGCACAACCGGTCGCGATTCCCGGCCAGACTGCCGCCGGTACGCCACCGCCGACCGCCACGGCCATGACGCCGGGCATCGAACTGCAGCTTCGCAACAGCCGTGAAAGCTGGATTGAAATCCGCGGCACCGATAACAGCGTGATCTACAGCGGCCTGATTCCGGCCGGCCAGGAGTTCCGTCACGCCCTCGACAAAGCCGGTAGAATCACCTTGGGCAACGCCAGCACCGCCGAGGTGTCCATCGCCGGCGAACGCCGCGACCTGGCCGCCGTGACCGCCAACGACGTCGCGCGCTTCAGCGTCGGCGCCGACGGCCTGCCGGTCGCCGTCACGCCCTGAGCAGACACGCCCCACCTTCCCCGCACAACGAGATAAGAACCAAGTCCCCATGTCCGACCAATACGACGAACACGAACAGAGCGAACGCGTCAAGAAATGGCTACTCAACAACGGCTCCAACCTGCTGACCGGGCTGTTGCTGGCTGTCGCCACCGTTTCCGGCTGGAACTGGTGGCAGGGCCGCGAGGGCCGTCAGGCCCAGGAGGCCGTGAACCAGTACCAGACCTTCGTCGCCGCGGTCGAAAAACCGGATGCGGCCAAGGCCGTCGCGCTCGGCAACGGTCTGATCGCGAATTACGCCGATTCCGACTTCGCCTTCCTGGCGGCGTTGCGTCTGGCCAAACTGCAACAGCAGCAGGGCAAGACGAAAGAGGCGTTGGCGGCCATCGAGCAGGCCGCGACGCTGGCACGCGACGACGCGGCGCGCGAACTGGCGCAGGTACGCAAAGCGCAGCTGCAACTGGCTCTGGGCGACAGCGCAGGTGCGGCCAAGACCGCGGCCGGCATCGCCGGCACCGCCTATCCGGCCAGTCTGGCCGAGATCAGGGGCGATTTGGCCGCCGCCGCGGGCAAGCGCGAGGAAGCGGCCGCGCTGTACCGCGCCGCCCTGACCGCGCTCGACGCCGACGCCGCCTCGCGTGGCCTGATCGAAATGAAATTGACCGATGCCGGCGGCAGCGCCGAACAATCCCAGGAGATCCGCTGATGTCCCGTAAACTCGTCGTCTTCGGCGCCGGCATGCTGTTGCTGGCCGGCTGCTCCTCGCTGTCCTCGCTCACCGGATTGCTGAAAAGCGACAAGGAAAAGGCCGTCGCGCCGAGCAAGCTGACTGCCATCGCCGAACCGATCGCGGTCAAGCGCCTGTGGTCGGTGTCGATCGGCCAAGGCGAGGGCGCCTTGGCCGTACGCCAGAAGCCGGCGATCGAAAACGATACCCTGTTCGCCGCCGATTCGGCCAACCAGCTGGTGGCCATCGACCGCGCCACCGGCAAGATCAAATGGAAGGTCAATCCCAACAAGGAAGCGGCAGACGGCAAGGGCTGGAAGTTCTGGAAGAAAAGCGTGCAGCCGTTCGCGCTGACCGGCGGTCCGGCCGTGTATTCGGGCCTGGTCGCGCTCGGCGGCCGCAACGGCGAAGTGTTCGCGTTCAACGCCGCCGACGGCTCGGTGCTGTGGAAGACCATGGTCAGCTCGTCGGTGATCAGTGCGCCGCTGGTGACCTTCGACACCGTGGTGGTGCGCGCCAACGACGGCAAGGTGTTCGGCCTCGACCTGTCGACCG
>JAYSFF010000059.1:0-10117 GCA_041913425.1 Arenimonas sp.
ATAAGACGGTCATAGACCTTGAATTATAGCGGTTCCCGGGCTCAAACTTCACGCAAATGGCGCAATCGCAGGCCGAAGGCCGCATGCACCGCGCCATAGGCCGCGCCGCCGGCGGCGACCGCGGCCATCAGCCAGGCCAGCCGTTGCCACCAGACCAAGGCGCCCCAGTCGCCGACCCAGAGCCGGATCGGCAACACCACGGCCACCATCACCGCGCAGGCCAAGGCGATGCGCCACAGCCAGGCTGACCAGCCGGCCTCGCCGCGGTACAGGCCCTCGCGTCGCAACAGCAGCAACAGCACGACGGCGTTGAAGATGCCGGCCAAGGCGGTGGCGAAAGCGATGCCGATATGGCCGTAGGCCGAACCGGACAGGCGCAAAACAGTGACGAAGACCGAAATCAGCACGACGTTGACCAGCACCGTCCAGACCGCCACCTTCATCGGCGTGCGCGTGTCCTGGCGGGCATAGAACGCCGGCAGCAGCACTTTCGACAGCATGAACGCCGGGATGCCGACGCTCATCGCCGAGACCGCCGCGGCCACCATGCGGGTGTCGGCGGCGGTGAACTTGTGGTACTGGAACAGCGTGGCGCACAACGGTTCGGCCAAGGCCACCAGGCCGACCGCGGCCGGGATGCCGACCAGGCAGACCATCTTCATGCCCCAATCGAGCGCATGGTTGTAGCCCTCGCGGTTCTCGGCCGCATGCTGGCGGGAGAGATGCGGCAGGATCACGGTGCCGATGGCGACGCCGAACAGGCCAAGCGGGAACTCCGTCAGGCGGTCCGAGTAGTACAGCCAGCTCTGCGCGTTGGCCACCAGCGCCGAGGCGAACACGGTGCCGACCAACAGGTTCAGCTGCGCCACCGAGGACGAGAAGATGGTCGGCAGCATCAGGCCGAACACCCGCCGCACGCCGGGATGGCGGACGTCGAGCTTGAGCTTTGGCCGCACCCCGAAGCGCGCCAGCGCCGGCCACATCACGCAGAACTGCAGCAGACCGGCCAAGAACACGCCCCAGGCCAAGGCATAGGCCGGCACCTCGAAATAGCGCGCCAGCACCAGCATGGCCAGGATGATGGCCAGGTTGTGCAGCACCGGAATGAAGGCCGGCAGGCCGAAATGGCGCAGGCTGTTCATCACCGAGCCGGCCAGCGCCACCATCGAGATGAAAGCCAGGTACGGGAAGGTGATGCGCATCATCGAAGCGGTCAGGGTCACCAGCTCCGAATCCTGCTCGGCCATCAGCAGGAACAGCCGCGCCAGCCAGGGCGACAGCGCGATGCCCAGGGCGGTCACCAACAGCACGGCCGCCAGCAGCGCGCCGGCGATATGGTCGAGGAAGTCCTGGATGGCGGCCTCGTCGCCCTTTTCGCGCAGTTCCGACAGCACTGGCACGAAAGCCGAGGAGAACGAGCCCTCGGCGAAGATCCGGCGCAGGTAGTTGGGGATCCGGTAGGCCACCACGAAGGCGCTGACCGCCGCGCCGGTGCCGAACAGGCTGGCCTGCAGCATATCGCGGACGAAGCCGGCGATGCGCGACAGGAAGGTCATGGCGCCGAAAACGGCGGTGGAGCGCAGTAACCCGTGTTTTGCCACCCGTTCCACCCGTCGCTGAATGCCTGGACAGTGGACATTATTGACGCATCGCGGATTTTCTGCCATAATTTTCAGCCTTTAGTGCTACTTTCCACCCCGTATTTCAGGAGCCCGCTGTGGCCAATATCAAATCCGCCAAAAAACGCGCCAAGCAGACCCTCGTCCGCAACGCGCGCAACACCAGCCACCGTTCGATGCTGCGTACTCTGGTCAAGAAGGTCGTCAAGGCCCTGGAAACCAAGGACGTCGCCTCCGCCGAAGCCGCGTATGCCAGCGCCGTGCCGGTCCTGGACCGCTATTCCTCGCGTGGCCTGATCCACAAGAACAAGGCCGCCCGCCACAAGAGCCGCCTGAGCGCGCACATCAAGGCCCTGAAGTCGGCCTGATCCGC
This sequence comes from Arenimonas sp., assembly GCA_041913425.1. GTDB lineage: Bacteria > Pseudomonadota > Gammaproteobacteria > Xanthomonadales > Xanthomonadaceae > Arenimonas. The sequence goes on from JAYSFF010000059.1 coordinate 1,993, forward strand.
GTCTGATGCGCTGAAAAAACCGGCCTCGGCCGGTTTTTTTGTGTCCGTCCGGCGGCGAATGAAAAAAGCGGCCCATTGGGCCGCTTTCGTCAGGCGTTTACGGAATCCGGCTCAGAGGCCCATCTTGCTGCGCTCGGCCGCGTCTTCCGCCGCCTCCAGCGCGGCCTGCTTCCGGTCGTCGAAGAACTGCTGGATCTTCAGCATGATCGGCCAGGTGCCCTCGCGGCCGATGGCCGAGACCGTGAACCAGGGTTCTTTCCAGTCCAAGGCCTTGATGATCGCCTCGGCACGCGCGGTGCGCTCGTCGTCGTCCAGCAGATCGCCTTTGTTCAGCACCAGCCAGCGGGGCTTCTCCAACATATCGGGATCGTACTTGCGCAATTCGTCCTCGATGGCGCGGACCTGCTGCGCCGGGTCGATGGACTCGTCGAACGGGGCCATGTCGACCAGATGCAGCAGCAGGCGGGTGCGCTGCACGTGGCGCAGGAACAGGCTGCCCAGGCCGGCGCCGTCGGCGGCGCCCTCGATCAGGCCGGGGATGTCGGCGATCACGAAGCTGCGCGCGACTTCGACGCTGACCACGCCCAGATTCGGGTGCAGGGTGGTGAACGGATAATCGGCGACCTTCGGGGTGGCGGCCGAGACCGCGCGGATGAAGGTGCTCTTGCCGGCGTTGGGGAAGCCGAGCAGGCCGACGTCGGCCAGCAGCTTCATCTCCAGCCGGATCTCGCGCTCCTCGCCCGGGGTGCCGGTGCCGGCCTTGCGCGGCGCCCGGTTGACCGAACTCTTGTAGTGCACGTTGCCCTTGCCGCCTTCGCCGCCCTGGGCCACCAGCAGGCGCGCGCCGTGCTCGGTCAGGTCGCCGATGATCTCGTCGGTGGCGACGTTGATCACCTCGGTACCGACCGGCACCTTGATGGTGATGTCCTCGCCGGCCTTGCCGAACATCTGCCGGCCCATGCCGTTCTGGCCGCGCTGGGCCTTGAAGTAGCGTTCGTGGCGGAAGTCGACCAGGGTGTTCAGGTTTTCGTCGGCCTGCAGCCAGACGCTGCCGCCGTCGCCGCCGTCGCCGCCGTCCGGGCCGCCGAGCGGAATGAACTTCTCGCGGCGGAAGCTGATGCAGCCGTTGCCGCCGTTGCCGGCCGTAACGGTGATGACCGCTTCGTCAACGAATTTCATGTCGGTTCTCCCAAGAACAGTGGCGTCAATGAAAAACCCCGCCGCGGCGGGGTTTCTCGGAGGCGCGGAAGGCGGCTTATTCGGCCGGGACCACGCTCACCGTGCGGCGCTTTTTCGGGCCTTTCACGGAGAAGTCGACGGTGCCGTCGACCAGGGCGTACAGGGTGTGGTCGCGGCCCATGCCGACGTTGGCGCCACGGTGGAATTCCGTGCCGCGCTGGCGGATGATGATGTTGCCCGCTTCGATCGCTTGGCCGCCGTAGATCTTGACGCCCAGGTATTTCGGGTTGGAGTCTCGGCCGTTGCGGGTCGAGCCTACGCCTTTTTTCGATGCCATGACGTGTTCTCCTCGGTCTTAGGCGGTGATGCCGGTGATTTGGATTTCGGTGAAGTGCTGGCGGTGGCCCATCTGCTTGCGATGGTGCTTGCGGCGGCGGAACTTCACGATGCGGATCTTGTCCAGACGGCCGTGGGACTTCACGGTGGCGGTGACTTTGGCGCCGGCCACGGTCGGGGTGCCGACAGTGACGCTGTCGCCGTTGCCGACCAGCAGGACTTCGTTGATTTCGACGTTGGCGCCGGCTTCGGCATCGAGCTTCTCGACGCGCAGCACTTCGCCGTTCATCACGCGGTATTGCTTACCGCCGGTAACAATGATTGCGTACATGACCTGGATTCCTCTGTAGTTATTGGGTGGAACCTGGACTTTGGTCGAAGTCCAGAAGCGGAATTATCGGCCAAAAGGCCCGTTGCGTCAAGCACTAAGGGGCTTTTCCCGGGCCTGGCCGGCCCGGTTGCGGGTCGGCGGCCCGCCCGGACTCAGGCCCCGTTCAGGCTTTGGCGGGCTCCCCGCTTCCTGATAGACTGGATGATCGATTTCCCGGCCTTTTCGACCCCCTATGATGGACTTCATCCGGATCCGCGGCGCCCGCACCCACAACCTCAAGAACATCGACCTCGACCTGCCCCGGGACAAGCTGATCGTGATCACCGGCCTGTCGGGCTCCGGCAAGAGCTCGCTGGCCTTCGACACCATCTACGCCGAAGGCCAGCGCCGCTACGTCGAGTCGCTGTCGTCCTACGCCCGGCAGTTCCTGAGCGTGATGGAGAAGCCGGACCTGGACCACATCGAGGGCCTGTCGCCGGCGATCTCGATCGAGCAGAAGTCGACCTCGCACAACCCGCGCTCGACGGTGGGCACCATCACCGAGATCCACGATTACCTGCGCCTGCTGTTCGCGCGGGTCGGCACCCCGCACTGCCCGGACCACAACTACCCGCTCAGCGCTCAGACCGTCAGCCAGATGGTCGACCAGACCCTGGCCCAGGACCCTGAGAAGCGCTTCATGCTGCTGGCGCCGGTGATCAAGGACCGCAAGGGCGAGCACATGCAGGTGTTCGACCAGCTGCGCGCGCAGGGCTTCGTGCGCGCCCGGGTCGACGGCGTGCTGTACGAACTGGACGACGTGCCGCCGTTGGCGCTGCGCCAGAAGCACAGCATCGACGCGGTGATCGACCGCTTCAAGACGCGCCCGGACCTGAAGCAGCGCCTGGCCGAAAGCTTCGAGACCGCGCTGAAGCTGGGCGACGGCAGCGCCGAACTGGCCGCGATGGATGAGCCGGATACGCCCGGCATCCTGTTCTCCTCGAAGTACAGCTGCCCGATCTGCGATTACTCGCTGACCGAGCTGGAACCGCGCCTGTTCTCGTTCAATGCGCCGATGGGCGCCTGCAACGCCTGCGACGGCCTGGGCGTGGCGCAGTTCTTCGATCCGGCGAAGGTGGTGCTGCACCCCGAGCTCAGCCTGGCCGCCGGCGCCATCCGCGGCTGGGACCGGCGCAACGCCTACTACTTCCAGCTGATCCACTCGCTGGCCAAGCACTACGGCTTCGATCCGGATACGCCCTGGAACGAACTGGAGGAAAGCACCCGGCAGGCCGTGCTGTTCGGCAGCGGCGAGCAGCACATCGCCTTCACCTATCTCACCGAAGCCGGCGGCCGGACCGTGCGCAAGCACGCGTTCGAGGGCATCATCCCGAACCTGGAGCGCCGCTACAAGGAAACCGAATCGCAGGCGGTGCGCGAGGAGCTCGGCAAGTTCGTGTCGATGCGCGAGTGCCCCGAGTGCCAAGGCGCGCGCCTGAACCGGTCGGCCCGGCACGTGCTGGTCGGCGGCAAGAACCTGACCGAGATCAGCCGGATGCCGATCGACGCCTGCGCGCGCTTCTTCACCGAGCTCAACATCGCCGGCTGGCGCGGCGAGATCGCCGCGAAAATCGTCAAGGAGATCCACGAGCGGCTGCGCTTCCTGATGGACGTCGGCCTGGATTACCTGAGCCTGGAGCGCAAGGCCGACACCCTGTCCGGCGGCGAAGCCCAGCGCATCCGGCTGGCCTCGCAGATCGGCGCCGGCTTGGTCGGCGTGATGTACGTGCTGGACGAACCCTCGATCGGCCTGCACCAGCGCGACAACGAGCGCCTGCTCGGCACCCTGACCCGCCTGCGCGACCTGGGCAACACCGTGATCGTGGTCGAACACGACGAGGACGCCATCCGCCTGGCCGACCACATCGTCGACATCGGACCGGGCGCCGGCGTGCACGGCGGCCATGTCATCGCGCAAGGCACCCTGAAGGACATCCTGAAGAGCAAAGGCTCGCTGACCGCCGACTACCTGTCCGGCAAGAAGGCCATCGAGTTGCCCGAATCGCGCACCAAGCCCAATCCGCGCATGCGCCTGACGCTCAAGGGCGCGCGCGGCAACAACCTGAAGGATGTCGACCTGACCCTGCACGCCGGGCTACTGACCTGCATCACCGGCGTTTCCGGCTCGGGCAAATCGACCCTGATCAACGACACCCTGTTCCCGATCGTGGCCAACGAACTGAACGGCGCCTCGCACACCATCGCGCCGTATGCCTCGATCGAGGGCGTCGAGCTGTTCGATAAGGTGGTCGATATCGACCAGTCGCCGATCGGACGCACGCCACGCTCGAATCCCGCCACCTACACCGGCCTGTTCACGCCGCTGCGCGAGCTGTTCGCGCAGGTGCCGGAGGCCCGCGCCCGCGGCTATTCGCCGGGCCGCTTCAGCTTCAACGTGCGCGGCGGCCGCTGCGAGGCCTGCCAGGGCGACGGCCTGATCAAGGTCGAGATGCACTTTCTGCCCGACGTGTACGTGCCCTGCGACGTCTGCCACGGCAAGCGCTACAACCGCGAGACGCTCGACATCCTGTACAAGGGCCACTCGATCCATGACGTGCTGGAGATGACGGTCGAGGACGCGCTCGAGCTGTTCAAGCCGGTGCCGACCCTGGCGCGCAAGCTGGAGACCCTGGTCGACGTCGGGCTGAGCTACATCAAGCTCGGCCAGTCCGCCACCACGCTGTCCGGCGGCGAGGCGCAACGGGTCAAGCTGTCCAAGGAACTGTCGCGACGCGACACCGGCCGCACCCTGTACATCCTCGACGAGCCGACCACCGGCCTGCACTTCCACGACATCGACCACCTGCTCGGCATCCTGCACAAGCTGCGCGACGATGGCAACACCGTGGTGGTGATCGAACACAACCTGGACGTGATCAAGACCGCCGACTGGATCGTCGACCTCGGCCCCGAGGGCGGCCACCGCGGCGGCCAGATCATCGCGCAGGGTACGCCGGAGCAGGTCGCGGAGATGCCGGAATCGCACACCGGCCGCTTCCTGAAGCCGCTGCTGAAAAGGAAAAAACGCGCATGAATCCGGTTTTCAGCCACCGGCTCGAGGTCCGTTGGCGCGAGATGGACGCGCTCGGCCACGTCAATAACGCGCAGTACCTGAGCTATGTCGAGGAAACCCGCGTGCAGTGGTTCAACGCGGCGCAGACCGATTGGCAGGCGCAGGCCAGCGCACCGATCGTGGCCGCCATCCATGTCGATTTCCGCCGCCCGATCCATTGGCCGGAATCGATCATGGTGCACCTGTACGCCGACAAGCGCGGCGGCCGCAGCGCTACCATCGGACACCGGATCGTCAGCGCCGGCGACCCGGACATCGTGTATGCCGAAGGCCATACCGTGCTGGTCTGGGTCGGCCGCGACGGCAAGACCGTCGAACTGCCCGACTACATCGCCGCGCTGTTCGGCTGAGGCGAAACCCAACCGCGGCTGAAGCGCGCGGGAGTCTTACAGACATTTCCGCCGCGGGCTCCTATGATGGCAGTAAGCCACCCACGGAGCCTGCCATGACCACCCGCGCCCTGACCCTATCCATTTCACTCGCGCTCACCGCGGCATCCGCCGCGCAGGCCGCCGAAACGCCGAAACTGACGATCTACAGCGGCGACTTCGACAGCGTATCGCAGTACGAACCGGGCGCCGGCGGAGCCGGCTTTGCGCTGTACGAATCGCTGGTGTCCTTCAACCTGAAAGCCGGCGACACTGCCGTCAGCCTCGGTGGCCTGCCCTACGGCCTGGATCCCAGTTCGGTATCGCTGAAACCGCTCGGCGCGGCGCGCGTGCGCGGCCAACGCTTCGACTTCGCCGCCGCCGGCCAGGACGACCTGCTGAAGCGCGCGCTGGGGCGTACCGTAACCGTGGAACAGGCGGTCGGCGATGCGCGCGTCAGCCATACCGGCATCCTGCTGGCCGCCGGCAACGGACTGACGCTGCACCTGCCGGACGGACGCATCAAGGTGCTGGCGCACTACGCCGGCTTCGAACTGGCGCAGGTCGCCGGCATCAGCCACGAACCGACGCTGCATTGGACCTTGGCCGGCGCGTCCGGCAAACAGGATTTCCGCCTGCACTACAGCACCGCCGGCCTGGCCTGGCGCGCCGAATACCGCATCGATACGCTCGGCTTGGGCAAAACCTGCCGGATGGCGATCGAAGGCGCGGCCATGGTGGTCAACCGCAGCGGCGCCGATTTCGACGGCGTCGGCCTGACCCTGGTGGCCGGCGAACCGAACCGCAGCGGCAATCTCGAGCGCGTCACCGTCACCGGCTCGCGGGTGTCCGCCGCCAAGATGGCGATGGCCGATTCCGCGCCGGAGGCGCGCGTCTCGGGCGAATACCATGCCTACACCCTGCCCTTGCCGGCCAGCCTGCCGCAGGGCAGCGTGCAGCGCATCCCGCTGATCGACGCCGCCACCGGCGTGGCCTGCGAACGCCGCTATGAAACTGCCTTCGCGCAGGGCGACTGGCGCCCGCCGTATCCGATCGTGGACGCCAACTACGGCGCCGGCGACGACCAGGTGCTGCCGGTGCAGGCCTCGCTGCGTTTCAAGAACGCGAAAGCCGCCGGCCTGGGCATGCCGCTACCGGCCGGCCGCGCACGCATCTTCGAAGGCGGCGATTTCCTCGGCGAGGCCGCCATCGCGCACACGCCGGGCAACGGCGAGGTGGCGCTGCGCATCGGCGAGGTATTCGACCTGCAGGCCAAGCGCACGCGCACGGCGTTCACGCTCGACCGCGACGGCCGCAGCATGACCGAAACCGTGCGCTTCGACATCAACAACGCCAAGCCGCAGGCCGCGGTGCTGCGCATCGCCGAACGCCTGCCGCGCTGGAGCGAATGGGAGATGGTGTCTTCCAGCGCGGCGTTCACCCGGCGCGGCGCGCAGACGGTGGAGTTCGACCTGCCGCTGGCGGCCGAAAGCACCGCCACCCTGACCTACACCGTGCGCTACCGCTGGGCACCGGGCGTGAAGGTCCCCGACTGATCCGCTTCGGTTTAGAATGGAAACCGCCCGCTCCGGGCGGTTTTTCATTTATCCGGTCATGATCGAACTCATCCGCCACGGCGACATCCACGAAATCCGGCTGGCGCGTGCGCCGGTCAACGCGCTCAACTTCGACCTGCTCGACGCCCTGGTCGGTGCGGTCGAGTCGGCGGCCGCCGAGGGCGCCGCCGGCGTCCTGCTCAGCGGCGGCACCAAGGTGTTTTCCGGCGGATTGGACGTGCCGTATCTGCTCGGCTGCTCGCCGACGGAACTAAAGGCCTGCTGGTCGCGCTTCTTCGATGCCGCCCGCGCCCTGGCCAAGTCGCCGGTGCCGGTGGCCGCGGCCATCGGCGGCCACAATCCGGCCGGCGGCTGCGTGCTGGCCCTGTGCTGCGATTACCGGGTGATGGCCGAAGGCCCGTTCCGCATCGGTCTGAACGAAACCCAGGTCGGTCTGGCGGTACCGGACGCCATCCAATACCTGATGCGCCGCATCGTCGGCGCGCACCGCGCCGAACGCCTGGTGGTGGCCGGCGCCATGATCGAATCCGCGCAGGCGCACGCCGTCGGTCTGGTGGACGCCTTGGCGCCGCAGGAGCAGGTGCGCGAGACCGCCTTGGCGTGGTTGCAGGCCACCGCCGCCCTGCCGCAGGGGCCGCTGCGCGTCACCCGCGGCATCGCCCGCGCCGACATCATGCAGGCCCTGGATGCGTTCGGCCCCGCCGATCTGGAGGGCTTCGTGCAAGGCTGGTATTCGGAAGAGACCCAACGCGTGCTGCACGGGCTGTTCGCGCGCAAATAAGCGGCCGGCACGGCGGCGTGTCACGGATTGTCACACGGCGGTAAAATTGCCGCGTCATGCTGTGCGGCACCATCCCCGCCGATGCCGACGCCGTGATCCTGTACAAGACCGCCAAGGCCACCGATGAGCTGAAGTCCGAGAAACGCAGCCTGTCGATGCTGCAGCGCCGCGCCTTGTTGCTGGCCGACGGCACGCGCGACAGCGACGAAATCCGCGCCAGCCTGAACCGGCCGGATTCGGCCGAACTGCTGTATCTGCTGATCCGGCAAGGCTACCTGAGCGAAGACGCGGACAAGCGTTCGACGTTGCCGAATACCGGCCCCGCCGCGCAGACGCCGGCGGCAAAGCCGGCTCCGGCTCCGGGCCCTGCACCCGTGACCGCCCTGCCGGCGCCGGCGCCTGCCGTCGAGCAGGAAGCGCGCCCGCTTGAACCGGCGATCC
>JAYSFF010000060.1:0-10031 GCA_041913425.1 Arenimonas sp.
GACAGCGGCGCGGTGGCGGAATGGTTCGTTTCGATCCAGACGCAGGACGGCGCGAGCTTGGACGACAGCGCGACCGGCAGCACGGCGGTGCCGGTGCCATCGCCGACGCGGGCCATCTGGCCCTCGGTCAGCCCGGCCTTGGCGGCGTCCTCGGGGTGCAGCACGATGCGCGGACCGGCGTTCAGCGGATGCGCCTGCAGCGCGGGCGCGCGGCGGGTCACCGCGTCGACGCGGTAGATCGGACTGGTGGCGATGCGCTCGAAACCCTCGCCGCGGGCGGCCGGAGTCGACAGACCGCTACCCGAGACCGCGGCCTGAGGCGCGGCGCTCGCGCGCAGGCCGTCGATGTCGGTGAACGCCAGCGCCGGCAGCGCGCAATGGTCGTACAGCGCGCGCAGCACGCGCCAGCCGCTCTGCGCCGAACCCGGGGCCTTGCCGGCGGCTTCGGCCTGTTGTTCGGTGCCGTTGACGTTGGTCAGCGTAGCCTGGATTTCCGGCAAGGCGGCGATCGGCAGCAGCACGTCGGCCAGCTCGCACAGGGCTTCGCTGGTGAAGGCGGTGCAGACCACGGTCTTGGCGGCCAGCAACGCCTTGAGCGCGCGGGCGTTGTCGGCGAAGTCGAACTGCGGTTCGATGCCGAACAGCAGCGCGGCCTTCAGCGAACCGTCGAGCATGGCGAACGCGTCCTTGCCCTGTCCGCCCGGCAACACGCCGTAACGGGCCAGGCCGATGGCGTTGGCGCCCTGCGGCAAGCGGCAGAGCGCGGCCTTGCCGGCGGCCTGCAGCGCCTTGGCGGCGGCGCGGATGTGCGAGGCGTCGGCGTGGTTCTCGGCGATTTCGCCCAAGATCAGCACGGTCGCGCCGTCGGCCTCGAGGGTGTCGCCCAGCGCGCGCAGTGCTTCGGCCAACTTCGACGGCGGCACGATGGCTTTGCTGGCCGGCGCGAAGGTGAAGTCGAAATCGACCGGATTGACCACATGCACCTGCGCGCCGCGCTTGACGGCCTGATGGATGCGTTGGTGCAGCAACGGCATTTCGTGGCGGACGTTGCAACCGACCAGCATGATGCGCTTGGCCTTGGCGATGTCGGCCACCGGCAGCTCGAACGGCTCGGCCACGGCGGCGTCGGCGAAATCGCGCTGTTTGATGCGGTGGTCGAGATTGGCGATGCCCAGGCCTTTGGCCAGCAGGGCCAACATCGCGCCCTCCTCGTTGCTCGCGGCCGGATGCGCCAGGATGCCGGCCTGCTCGGCCGGCACCGACTGCAGCGCGGCGGCGGCGGCGGCCAGGGCTTCGTCCCAGGCGGCCTCGCGCCAGATGCCGTTCTCTTTGATCATTGGCTTGCTCAGGCGGTCTTCGCCGTACAGGCCTTCATGCGAATAGCGGTCGCGGTCCGACAGCCAGCATTCGTTGACCGCTTCGTTGTCGCGCGGCACGGCGCGCAGCACCTCGCCGCGGCGGGCGTGCAGGAACAGGTTGGAGCCGAGCGCGTCGTGGTAGGCCACGGATTCCTTGGCGATCAGCTCCCAGGCGCGGGCCTTGTAGCGGAACACCTTGTTGGTCAGCGCGCCGACCGGACAGACGTCGATCACGTTGCCGGAGATCTCGCTCATCAACGGCTTGCCGTCGAAGGTGCCGATCTGCAGGTTCTCGCCGCGGTAGATGCCGCCCAGCTCGTAGGTGCCGGCGATCTCGGCCGAGAAGCGCACGCAGCGGGTGCACTGGATGCAGCGGGTCATGTCGGTGGCCACCAGCGGGCCCATGTCCTCGTCCGGCACCACGCGCTTGCGGTCGACGTAGCGGCTGACCGAGCGGCCGTAGCCCATCGACACGTCCTGCAGCTCGCATTCGCCGCCCTGGTCGCAGATCGGGCAGTCCAGCGGATGGTTGACCAGCAGGAACTCCATGACGTTGCGCTGCGCGTCGAGCGCGCGCTTGCTCTGGGTGTAGACCTTCATGCCTTCCATCACCGGCGTGGCGCAGGCCGGCATCGGCTTCGGCGTCTTCTCGACGTCGACCAGGCACATGCGGCAGTTGGCCGCGATCGGCAGCTTCTCGTGGTAGCAGAAGCGCGGAATCGGGATGCCGGCGGCGTCCGAGGCCTGGATGATCATCGAGCCCTTGGCGACCTGCACGGCCTGGCCGTTGATCTCGATGTTGACCAGGTCGACGGCTTGCGGTTTGTCGGCGGTGCTGCTCATGCCGCGTTCTCCAGTTGCGCGTCCACCCAGAACCGCTTGTTCCGGATGGCGTATTCGAATTCATGCCAGTAGTGGCGCAGGAAGCCCTGCACCGGCCAGGCGGCGGCTTCGCCGAAGGCGCAGATGGTGTGGCCTTCGATCTGGCCGGCGGCGGCCTTCAGCATGTCGAGGTCTTCCATGGTGGCCTCGTGCGCGACCATGCGCGACAGCACGCGGTACATCCAGCCGGTGCCTTCGCGGCACGGGGTGCACTGGCCGCAGCTTTCCTTGTAGTAGAAGCGCGAGATGCGGTGGCAGGCGCGCACCATGCAGGTGCTGTCGTCCATCACGATGACCGCGCCCGAGCCCAGGCCGGAGCCGGCCTTCTGGATCGAATCGTAGTCCATGGTGCAATTCAGCATGGTCTCGGCCGGCAGCACCGGCATCGAGGAGCCGCCCGGGATCACGGCCTTGAGCTTGCGGCCGGCGCGCACGCCGCCGGCCATGGCCAGCAGCTCGCTGAACGGGGTGCCGAGGCGGATCTCGAAGTTGCCCGGGTTGTTGACGTGGCCGGACACCGAGAAGATCTTCGGGCCGCCGTTGTTGGGCTTGCCCAGGTTCAGGAACCACTCGGCGCCGTTGCGCAGGATCGCCGGCACCGAGGCGTAGGTCTCGGTGTTGTTGATGGTGGTCGGCTTGCCGAACAGGCCGAAGTTGGCCGGGAACGGCGGCTTGAAGCGCGGCTGGCCCTTCTTGCCTTCCAGCGACTCCATCAGCGCGGTCTCTTCGCCGCAGATGTAGGCGCCGGCGCCGAGCGCTGCGTAGATGTCGACGTCGACGCCCGAGCCGAGCACGTTCTTGCCCAGCAGGCCGGCGGCATAAGCCTCCTTCAGCGCCTGCTCGAAGTGCTCGAACGGCTCATGGTGGAACTCGCCGCGCAGGTAGTTGTAGGCCACGGTCGAACCGGTGGCGTAACAGGCGATGGCCATGCCCTCGATCACCGCGTGCGGGTTGTAGCGCAGGATGTCGCGGTCCTTGCAGGTGCCCGGCTCGGATTCATCCGAGTTGCACAGGATGTACTTCTGGCCCGGCGCGCTGCGCGGCATGAAGCTCCACTTCAGGCCGGTCGGGAAGCCCGCGCCGCCGCGGCCGCGCAGGCCGGACTGCTTGACGGTCTCGATGACCTGTTCCTGCGGCGTCTTCTCGGCCAGGATCTTCTTCCAGGCGGCGTAGCCGTCCTGCTTCAGGTAGCTGTCGAGCGCCCACGGGGTGTCGTGGTGGAGGGTGGTGTAGACCACCTGGTGCGCTTGCGGTGCGGGACCAATCGCCATGTCGATTCCTTACTTCAATCCGTCGAACAGCTCGTCGAGCGTGTTGGGGGTGACGCGTTCGTGGTAATGGCCGTCGATGACCACCGCCACCGCGCCGGCGCAGGCGGCCACGCATTCCTCCTCGACCTTGAGGGTGATGCGGCCGTCGGCGCTGGTTTCGCCGTGCTTGCAGCCGAGCTTGCGTTCGGCGTGGCGGACCAGGTCCTCGGCGCCGTTCAGCCAGCAGCTGATGTTGGTGCAGATCGAGACCTTGTGCCGGCCGACCGGCGCCAGGTCGAACATCGAGTAGAAGCTGGCCACTTCATAGGCCCAGACCGCCGGGATGCCGAGGTACTTGGCCACGGCCGCCATCAGCTCGTCGGTCAGCCAGCCGCCGTTCTGCTCCTGCGCCGCCATCAGCGACTGGATCACCGCCGAACGCTTGCGGTCGGCCGGGAACTTAGCCACCCAGTGGTCGATGTGGGCGCGCGTCTCCGCGCTCAGCGCCTGCAGCGGGTCGACGTGCTGGCAGGCTTCGAAATTACCGGTTGCTTTCATCGGTCCACCTCACCGAAAACGATATCGTAGGTGCCGATCATCGCCACCACGTCGGCCAGCATGTGGCCGCGCACGATGGCGTCCATCGACGACAGGTGCGCGAAGCCCGGGGCGCGCGCTTTCAGGCGGAACGGCTTGTTGGCGCCGTCCGACACCAGGTACACGCCGAACTCGCCCTTCGGCGCCTCGACCGCCGAGTACACTTCGCCGGCCGGCACCGAATAGCCTTCGGTGAACAGCTTGAAGTGGTGGATCAGCGCTTCCATGTCTTCCTTCATCTCGGCGCGCGACGGCGGCGCGACCTTGAAGTTCTTGACCATCACCGGGCCGGGGTTGGCGCGCAGCCACTTGACGCACTGCTGGATGATGCGGTTGGACTGGCGCATCTCCTCGACGCGCACCAGGTAGCGGTCGTAGCAGTCGCCGGTGACGCCGACCGGGATGTCGAAGTCGACCTTGTCGTAGGCGGCGTACGGCTGCTTCTTGCGCAGGTCCCAGGCCACGCCGGAACCGCGCAGCATCGGGCCGGTCATGCCCCAGGCCAGGGCCTTCTCCGGCGGCACCACGCCGATGCCGACGGTGCGCTGCTTCCAGATGCGGTTGTCGGTCAGCAGGGTCTCGTATTCGTCGATCTTGTTCGGGAAGTCGTCGGTGAACGCCTCGAGGAAGTCGAGCATCGAGCCCTCGCGCCAGGCGTTCGACTTCTTCAGCGCCTCGCCCTTGCGCCAGGGCGATTCGCGGTACTTCGGCATGCTGTCCGGCAGGTCGCGGTAGACGCCGCCCGGCCGGTAGTAGGCGGCGTGCAGGCGCGCGCCGGACACCGCCTCGTAGCAGTCCATCAGCTCCTCGCGCTCGCGGAAGGCGTACAGGAACACCGCCATCGCGCCCAGGTCGAGGCCGTTGGAGCCGATCCACATCAGGTGGTTCAGAATGCGGGTGATCTCGTCGAACATCGTACGGATGTACTGCGCGCGGACCGGCGCCTCGATGCCGAGCAGCTGCTCGATGGCGCGCACGTAGGCGTGCTCGTTGCACATCATCGACACGTAGTCCAGGCGGTCCATGTAGCCGATCGACTGGTTGAACGGCTTGCTCTCGGCCAGCTTCTCGGTACCGCGGTGCAGCAGGCCGACGTGCGGGTCGGCGCGCTGCACCACCTCGCCGTCCATCTCGAGGATGAGGCGGAGCACGCCGTGCGCGGCCGGATGCTGCGGACCGAAGTTCAGCGTGTAGTTGCGGATTTCCTGGCCGCTCATGGTTTCACCTGCGATTGTTCGGTTTGGGCCTGCTGCCAGCGCGAGTCCTCGCGGATCACGCGCGGCACGCCGACGCGCGGCTCGATCGAGACCGGCTGGTACACCACCCGGCCGCGCTCCTCGTCGTAGCGCACTTCGACGTTGCCGACCAGCGGGAAGTCCTTGCGGAACGGATGGCCGACGAAGCCGTAGTCGGTGAGGATGCGGCGCAGGTCGGGATGGCCGCTGAAGATGATGCCGAACAGGTCGAAGGCCTCGCGCTCGAACCAGTCGGCGACCGGGTACACGCCGGTGACCGAATCCAGCACCGGCATCGCGTTGTCGGCGGCGAAGCAGCGCACGCGGACGCGGCGGTTATGGCGCACCGAGGTCAGGTGCGAGACCGCCGCGAAGCGGCGTTCCGGGCCGTCGCCGCGCGGGCGCGACTCCCAGCTGAAGCGGCCCGGGCCCTGGCCCTCGACGCCGCGGGAGAAGCCTTCCGAGGACACGTCGGTGGTGTCCCATTCGGCCTGGCCGTAGCCGAGGTAGTCGACGCCGCACAGGTCGATCAGCTGTTCGAAGGCGAAATCGGCGTGGTCGCGCAGTTCGGTCATCACCGCCAGGTAATCGCCCGGCGCGACCTCGAGGGTGACCTCGTCGCGCTGGCGCAGCACCTGCACGCGCGCGCCGAAGTGCGCGGCCAGTTTTTCCACGAAGGGATTGGGAAGATCGGTCATGGCCCGTCCTTATCGCGCGATGGTGTTGGTGCGGCGGATTTTCTTCATCAGCTGCAGGATGCCGTAGACCAGCGCTTCCGCGGTCGGCGGACAGCCCGGCACGTACACGTCGACCGGCACGATGCGGTCGCAGCCGCGCACCACGGAATACGAGTAGTGGTAATAGCCGCCGCCGTTGGCGCAGCTGCCCATCGAGATCACCCACTTCGGTTCCGGCATCTGGTCGTAGACCTTGCGCAGCGCCGGGGCCATCTTGTTGACCAGTGTGCCGGCCACGATCATCACGTCGGCCTGGCGCGGCGACGGGCGGAAGATCACGCCGTAGCGGTCGAGGTCGAGGCGCGAGGCGCCGGCGTGCATCATCTCGACCGCGCAGCAGGCCAGGCCGAAGGTGACCGGCCACATCGAGCCGGTGCGCGCCCAGTTGATCAGGGTGTCGAGGTTGGTGGTGACGAAGCCGCGCTCGACCAGCGGGTTGTCGCCGCCGGGACGCAGGATGTCGTCGACCGAGGCCACCGGGATCGGGTTGTGCATCACCTTGGAAACGGTGTCGATCACTCCCATTCGAGCGCTCCTTTCTTCCAGACGTAAACGAAGCCCAACAGCAGCAGGCCGAGGAAAATGCCCATCTCGACCAGGCCTATGAAGCCGAGGTCGCGGAAGATCACCGCCCACGGGAACACGAAGGCGATTTCCAGATCGAACGCGATGAACATGATGGCGATCAGGTAGTAGCGGACGTCGAACTGGATGTGCGCGTCTTCGAACGCCGCGAATCCGCATTCATAGGGGGAGAGTTTCTCGCCGCTGGGACGCTGCGGGCCCAGCAGGCGGCCGAGCACCATGAGGGCGACGCCCACGCCGGCCGCGACGATGAGGAACAATGCTATCGGCACATACGCATTCAGCACATGCGGCTCCTTGATTGGGTTTGGACTTCCTTGCCCGCCGGCGGACGCGCGCGTTCGCGACAGGCGCACTATGATAGCCCTTTCGGCACCCGATTGGCAACGAATGCGGCGGTTTTCCGGCCCGTTTTCCGCGTGCCGCGGACGAAAAAAAACGCCTGCCGGAGCAAGCGTTTTTCGTTGGTGCCCAAGAGGGGACTCGAACCCCTACGCCCGAAAGCGCTACCACCTCAAGGTAGTGCGTCTACCAATTCCGCCACCTGGGCTTGAAACGTGAACTATTTTAGCAAGCGCGGGTTGCGCGCGCTTACTTTTTTTCGCCCGCGGAAGCCGGCGCGGCGTCGCTTGCGGCAGGCGCCGCGGTGGCCGGAACCGCCGGCGCGGCCGGCACGGTGGCGGCGGGAACCGCCGGGGCCGATTCCGGCACCGCCGGCAGATCGGCCATCACGCCGATGTCGGCTTCGGCCGCGGCCGGCCGGTTGATGTTGACCGCCTTCCAGGCCATGAACAGACTGAGGCCGAAGAACACGAAGGCCAGCCACTTGGTGGATTTGGTCAGGAAGTTGGCCGAGCCGCGCGCGCCGAACACGGTGCCGGAGGCGCCCGCGCCGAAGCCGGAGCCCGCTTGGGCGCCCGCGCCGCGTTGCAGCAGGATCAGGACCACCATGGCCACGGCGATGGCGATGTACAGGATCTGGAGAATCGTATCGATCATAAATTGAACCGGTTAGCCCGCGGCCGCGGCCGCGATGGCGCTGAATTCCTGGGCGACCAACGAGGCGCCGCCCACCAATCCGCCGTCGACGTCGGGCTGACTGAACAGCTCGGCGGCGTTGGCGGCCTTCACGCTGCCCCCGTAAAGGATGGGCAATGAACTGGCTATTTTAGCATCAAACGCGGCCACTTCGCCACGGATGAAGGCGTGGACTTCCTGCGCCTGCTCCTTGCTGGCGGTTTTGCCGGTGCCGATGGCCCAGACCGGCTCGTAGGCGATGACCGCGCCGGCGAAGGCCTGCGCGCCGCCCAGTTCGAACACCGGCTTGAGCTGCTTCTCGATCACCCACTCGGTATGGCCGGCCTCGCGCTGGTGCAGGCTCTCGCCCACGCACAGCACCGGCACCAGCCCGGCGCGCTTGGCGGCCATGAACTTCTCGGCCACCAGCTCGCTGCTTTCCTGCTGGTACTGGCGGCGCTCGGAATGGCCGACCAACACGTAGCGGCAGCCGATGTCGGCCAGCATTTCGGCGGCGACATCGCCGGTGAAGGCGCCCTGCACGTGCACGCCCACGTCCTGCGCGCCGAAGGCGAAGCCCTTGCCGGCGTACTCGCGGATCAGGCCTTCCAGGTACGGCAGCGGCGGCACAATCAACACCTCGACGCCCGACGGCAGGGTCGGCGCCAGGGTGTTCAGCAAGGCCCGGTTGACGTCCCGGCTGCCGTTCAATTTCCAGTTGCCCGCCACGATTTTGGTCCGCATGTCGCTCCCCTGCCCCGGGTTGATGCACAATTGAGGCCGTCATTCTAACCCGAACCCGAGCCTCGCATGAAAACCGACCAATACGCCCTGATCACCGGCGCCTCCAGCGGCATCGGCGAAGCCATCGCCCGCGAATACGCCCGCCGCGGCAAGCCGCTGATCCTGACCGCGCGCCGAAAGGAGCGCCTGGACGCGCTGGCCGCGGAGCTGGGCCACTCGGTGCCGGTCACCGTCATCGCCGCCGATTTGGCCGACCCAGCCGCGCCGAAAATCCTGTTCGAGGCCGTGCAGGCCGCCGGCCTGAAAGTCGACACCCTGGTGAACAACGCCGGCTACGGCGTGCCGGGCCGGTATCTGTCGGCATCCTGGCAGACCCACCGCGACTTCATCCAGGTGCTGCAGACCGCCGCCGCCGAGCTGACCTACCTTTTCCTGCCGGCGATGGAAGCCCAACGCCACGGCCGCATCCTGAACGTGGCCTCATTGGCGGGGCTGGTGCATGCCTCGGCCGGGCACACGCTGTACGGCGCCAGCAAGGCCTGGCTGATCCGCTTCTCGGAATGCCTGGCGCTGGAGAGCAAGCCGCGCGGCGTGCACGTGACCGCGCTCTGCCCCGGCTTCACCTATTCCGAATTCCACGACGTGAACGGCATGCGCGAGAGCATCTCGAAACTGCCGAAGGCGCTTTGGCTGACCAGCGAGCAGGTCGCCAGGATCGGCGTGGACGCGGTGGAAGCCGGCAAATCGCGGGTCATCAGCGGCCGCATCAACAACATCATCGCCTGGATGGCGCGCTATCTGCCGGATGCCGTCAGCAACGCGCTGGTGGGAGGCAAGGCCAAGCAGTTCCGCAATGCGGAGTAACTCCGATAATTAGTTCTACTTCTTAGAAGCATGGAGATGGATTTATGCGGTTTACCTATGTATTAATCGTTGCACTAACAGCCATCGTTAATACTGGATGTAAAGATAAATATGAAAAATCATTAGACGAAGTAACTGAAGCTGCATATGCAGCAAAGATTTGTGAACTAAAAATAACTTCCATTGACGATTCTTGTTTAAAATTTTCAAACAAATTAGAGATTTCGCTAGACAAAGCTCGCATTCTTGGAATTAACGATAAACGCATAGAAGCAGCCGCCAACATTGGAGCTAAAAGCGCAGAATTAATTCCTGCCGATGAGCTTAGAATGACCAATCCAAAGCCAATAATCAAATGGGATTCGGATGCGGTAAGAGAGAGGAACAAAGGATGGAGTGCAGCAGAAAATGGAAAGTTTTCAAATAGAGTGGAATGTGTGACATTAAGCAATAAGAACCAGATTGATGGTTGTCTCGCATACATTGAATCAAATAGTAAACCCTAGCACTCCAGTACTTAATAAAAAACCCGGCTTACGCCGGGTTTTTCGTTTCAGACCAGCTTGATTTCGCGCAGGCGTTCCATCAGGTAGTCATGGCCGGTGATCGGCTCGGGGTAGCGGTCCGGGTTGTCGGCCGAGACGCACTGCGGCAGGGTCTTGATCAGGAAGTCCGGATTCGGGTGCAGGAAGAACGGGATGGAGTAGCGCGGCTTGCGCGCGTCCGGGCCCATCGGGTTCACCACGCGGTGCGTGGTGGACG
>JAYSFF010000061.1:0-9996 GCA_041913425.1 Arenimonas sp.
CTGTAGCAGGCGGCGATGTCGTCGACCAGCACGCGCACGGCGCGGATGTCGTACAGCGCCTCGAAATCGGCATGCTTGCGCTGCATCTTGCGCCAGATGCTGTAGATGTGTTTAGGCCGGCCGGCGACGTCGGCCGCGATGCCGGCCTGCGCCAAGGCTTTGCGGATCTGCGCCATGGCGCGCTCGATGTAGCGTTCGCGCTGGGCGCGCTTCTCCTGCAGCTGCCGGGCCACGGCTTGGTACTGCGCGGGCTCGCGGATGCGGAACGCCAGATCCTCCAGCTCCCATTTGAGCTGCCAGATGCCGAGCCGGTTGGCCAGCGGCGCGTGGATGTCGAAGGTCAAATCGGCCAGCGCGCGCGCCTCGGCCTCCGGCCACTGCACGGCCTTGCGCATCTGCAGCAGCTGCCAGGCCAGCAGGATGATCAGCACGCGCAGGTCGAGGATGATCGCCAGCAGCAACCGGCGCAGGCCCTCGTGGCCGCCGCTGCGGCCCTGCTCGCGGTAGATGTCCCAGACCTTGCGCGAGGCGTTCAGGCCCTCGAGCAGGCGCGCCTGCTCGGGCTTCAGCGGGAAATCCGGACTCTGCAGCGCCGGGCACAAGTAGACCGCCGCCGCCAACAGCATGTCGACGTCGGCCGACAAACCGGACAACAGATCCCACAGGGCCAGGGTCTCGTCCAGCGTCGCGTCGTCCATCACCGCACCGGCACGGGCCGCCAGCGCCGCGCACTCCGGCCGTGCCAGCCAGAGGGCGAGCCGGGTGTCGGCGGACGGCGGTGGCGGCGGTTTTGGCACGGCGGCGGACTTATGCATTACACTTCGGACAGTATGGCAAAAAAACCGGGGTCGATATGAGACATTTTCTGCTGTTTTCCGTTCTGGCGCTGGCCTCTTGGCAAGCCGACGCGCAATCGGCCGAGGGCGGCTCCATCAAAGACCGCATGAGCGCCGAACAGTTCCGCGCGGCCGGCCTGCACAAGCTCAGCGAGGCCGAGCTGAAACAGCTCGATGCCTGGTTCAGCGGCGAGAAGACCGTGGTGGTCGAGAAAGTGGTCGAACGCACGGTCGAAGTCGAGAAGAAAGAAGACACCAGCGACATCAACAGCAACGTGATCGGCGAATTCCGCGGCTGGCGCGGCTACACCGAATTCAACCTGGCCAACGGCCAAGTCTGGACCCAGGCCGAAGCCGGCGCGCTGTACACCAGCAAGCTGACCGACCCCAAAGTACGCATCGTGCACAGCAACTTCTCGGGCTGGAAGCTGCAGGTCGAGGGCTACAACAGCTGGATCAAGGTCAAGCGCGTCAAATAAGCGCGGCCAGCTGCTTGGCGAGGCGCTTCTCGGACACCGCGCCCTTCAGCGCCAACTCCTGCGCGAACACCAGCACGTTCAGTTCCTCCACGTCCTGCCGGAAGCGGGCGACGTCGGATTCGGTATCGCGGCCGGCGTCCATCAGCGCCGCGGACGCGTCGTTGAAGGCCTTGACCGACAGCATGCGCGTCTGGTCCTTGGCCGGATCCTGCAGGGCCCGTTCCTGACGCAGCGCCAAGGCTTTCAGGTAACGCGGCAGCTGCGCCAACATCGGTGCCGGCGTAGCCGCCAGGAAGCCGGGAAACACCAGGCGCTGCAGACGCGCCTTGATGTCGGCCAAGTTGCCGCTGGCCCAGCCCATCAGCGGCGGATTCATGCCGCCGCGCAGCTTGACCACCCACTTCAGGCACTCTTCCAGCAGACTCAGCACCGCCATGCTGCGGGCGAACAGCTGTTGGCCGATCTGCCGCTGCAGCCCCTCGAACACGGCCGGATCGCGGATGCCGGCCAGATCCTGCGCCAGCAATTCGTTGCAGGCCGCCTGCACGCAGTCGCTGCGTAGCTTCTCGGCCGACTCGATGGTGGCGTACACCATGCCCAGCTTGGCGTCGACCGGCAATTGCTTGGCGGCGCTCTTGCGTTTGTCGGCCAAGGCCGCGAGCAGGAAATGCCGCACCGAGACGGCATGCTGCGCGTCGGCTTCCTCGGCCGTGGCCAGGGCCTGCAAGCGGATCGCGCCATCGGACAACACCAAGGCCGGATAGGCGGTCAGGCCTTCGGCGGTATCCAAGGTGCGCGGAATCGGCTGTTCGGGGAAGCGCGCCAAGGCCTCCTGACTGAACCACTGTCCGGCCTGCTCGGAGAACGCGCGCTCGGCGGCTTCGGCGAAGCGCGCCTTGAGCTCGGCCAGATCACGCGACTGCGCCAACACATTCCCCTGCCGATCGGCCAGCCGCAGGTTCATGTGCAAGTGCGGCTCCAGCTGTTCCGGCTGAAAATCCAACGCGGTCACCGGCGCGCCGGTACTGCGGGTCAGGAAGCGCGCCAAAGCGCCTTCGAGGCTGTCGGCATCCATCTGCGGATGCGCCTGGTGGAACGCGCGCGCGAAATCCGGCGCCGGCACGTAGTTGCGGCGCAGGGTCTTGGGCAAACCGCGGATCAGCGCCGCGGCGCGGTCTTCGACCAGCCCCGGCACCAGCCAGCTCAGCCGCGCGGGGTCCAGCGCGTTCAGCAGATGGATCGGCACGTCCAAGGTCACGCCGTCGTCGGCTTCGCCGGGACTGAACCGGTAATGCAGCGCGAGCCGATTGTTGCCGAGCGCGAAGAAGTCCGGGAAGCGCGCGCCGTCGCTGGCCTCGGCCTGCATCAGGTCCTCAAGACGCCAAAGCAGGGCGCGCTTCTTGGCCTCCGGCAGTCCGCGGTACCACTTGTCGAGCGCGTCGGCCGAACAGATCTCGGCGGGGATGCGGTCGAGGTACCAGCGCGCCTGCCAATCCTCGTCGGCCACCAGGCCGCTGCGGCGCTGCTTGGACTCCTCCTCCAGCGCCTTCTCCAGCACCTGCCGGTTGCGCGCGACGAAGCCGGCGCGGCTGTCGATCTCGCCGGTCAGCAGCGCCTGACGGATGAAGATCGCGTGCGATTCCTCCGGGAACAGCGTGCCGTAGTGCACCGGTTTCTTGGCCGCCAGCAGCAGGCCGAGCAAGCTGATCTGGCAATAGCCGACCACACGCCCTTGCCGCCGCGACCAGTGCGGGTCGTGGTAGGTTCGGTTGAGCAGATGCGCGCATTCCTCGATGACCCATTCCGGATCGATCTTGGCCGCCATCAGGCCCCAGACCTTCTGGGTGTCGAGCAGATTGCCGACCAGACACCAGTTCGGCGGCTGCTTGGCCAAGGGCGAGGCCGGGAACAGCGCGAAGCGGCGCTGGCGCGGCGCGTCGAACAGGCCCTTCTCGTTGCGGTGGCCGATCTGGGTCGGCAAGCCGGCCAGCAGCGCGCGGTGGATCTGCCGGTAATGCGCGGCCTGTTGCCGCGCATCGGCCTGTCCGGCGGCGATGCGCGCCTCGACCTCGGACCAAGCCGGCAGGTTCCAGCGCAGCTCCTGGCAGGTCACCAATAGCTGGCGGTGCAGTTCGCGCCATTCGCGCATGCGCAGATACGACAGGAAATGCCGCTCGCACCATTTGCGCAGCTGGCTTTGGCTCATGTCCTCGTGCGCCTGCCGGTAGGCGCGCCAGAGGTTGATCACGCCGAGGAATTCGGAGGACGCATCGGTGAACTGCCGGTGCGCGTTGTCGGCCGCCTCCTTGGCTTCGGCCGGCCGCTCACGCGGATCCTGGATGCCCATGAACGCGGCAATCACCGTCATCTCGTGCAGCACGCCGTGCCAGTCGGCGGCGACCAGCATGCGCGCCAGCTTGACGTCGACCGGCAGACGCGCCATCTGCCGTCCGATGGCATTCAATTCGCGGTGGCGGTCGATGGCGCCGAGCTCGGACAGGGTCTGCCAGCCGTCGTTGATCGCGCGCGGATCGGGCATGTCGATGAACGGGAAGCGTTCCAGCGCGCCGAGCTTCAGGCTGAGCATGCGCAGGATGACGCCGGCCAGGGACGCGCGCTTGATCTCCGGATCGGTGTACGGCGCGCGTTGGGCGAAATCGGCTTCGGCGTACAGCCGGTAGCAGATGCCGGCCGAGACCCGGCCGCAGCGGCCCTTGCGCTGGTCGGCGCTGGCTTGCGAGACGGGTTCGATCTGCAAGCGGTCCATCTTCTGGCGCGGCGAATAACGCTTGATGCGCGCCAGGCCGGGATCGATCACGTACTTGATGCGCGGCACGGTCAGCGAGGTTTCCGCGACGTTGGTGGCCAGCACGATGCGGCGGCCCGGACCGGGCTGGAACACGCGGTCCTGGTCCTTGATCGACAGCCGCGCATACAACGGCAGCACCTCGGTGGCGCGGTACTTGCGTTTCTCCAGCGCCAGATGCGCCTCGCGGATCTCGCGCTCGCCGGGCAGGAACACCAGAATGTCGCCCAAGCCGTCCTCGCCGGTGATTTCATCCACCGTGCGCACGATCTTCTCGGACAGGGTCAGGTCCTCGGCGCGCTCCAGCCGCTCCGCACGCGGCTTGCCGCGGACGGCGGCGGTTTCCTGGAAGTCGCGGTAACGCACCTCGACCGGATAGCTGCGCCCCTCCACCGCCAGCACCGGCGCGTCGCCGAAATGGCGGGCGAAGCGCGCGGTGTCGATGGTGGCCGAGGTCACGATCAGCTTGAGGTCGCGGCGCTTGGCCAACAGGCCCTTCAGGAAGCCGAGCAGGAAATCGATGTTGAGGCTGCGCTCGTGCGCCTCGTCGACGATCAGCGTGTCGTAGCGCGACAGCCAGGGGTCGCTCTGGATTTCGGCCAGCAGGATGCCGTCGGTCATGAACTTCAGATAGGTGTTGTCGCCGACCTGCTCGTTGAAGCGCACCTGGAAGCCGACCGCCGCGCCGAGCGTGCTGCCGAGCTCGTCGGCCACGCGTTTGGCCACCGCGCGCGCGGCGATGCGGCGCGGCTGGGTGCAGCCGATCATGCCGGCCACGCCGCGGCCGGCCGCCAGGCAGATCTTCGGCAGCTGCGTGGTCTTGCCGGAACCGGTCTCGCCGGCCACCACCACCACTTGGTGGCGCGCAATCAGTTCGCGCAGTTCATCGGCGTAACGGCCCACCGGCAGGCCGTCGTCCACCCGCGCCTCGGGCCGTGCGGCGGCGCGCGCCGCGAAGGCGGCGTGGCTGTCTGCCAGTGCGCGCGCGAACGCCGCCTGGGCCTTGGCGTCGGCCGGGTTGCGCCGGCAGGCCGCCTGCAGGCGCCGCAGGCGGCCCTGGTCGCGGCTCAGGGTCTCGGGGAAATCGGACATCCGGCCATTTTACCGGAGCCGCATATGAAAACGGCGCCTTCCGGCGCCGTTTCATGGATCAACGGACCGGCTGCAGTCCGCTGGCGCTGACCGTTCCGGGCTTGAGGTTCTTCTCGAAGAAGGCCAACAGGCGGTTGGCGAAATCGACCTGGTTCTCCTTCAGCACGTTGCCGTGGCCTTCGCCTTCGTAGATCTTCAGCTCGACCGGTGTACCGACCTTTTGCAATGCAGCGTACATGATCTTGCTCTGTTCGGGCGGACAGGTGAAGTCCTTCTCGCCGGCGGCCAGCATGACCGGAATACGTATGCTGGACGCCAGACGCGCCGGCGAATACTGCGCCACGTCATCCTGGGCCACATCGCCGAAGAAGGTCTTCAGCGGGTTCATGCCACCGCCGCCTGCGGTCGAATAGCTGAGCTGCAGCGGCAGGTCATAAGTGCCGACGTTGCCGACGGCGCAACGGTATAGGCTCGGCTCCTTGGCGGCGCCCATCAACGCGGCATAGGCACCATAGCTCGCGCCGTAGATGCAGATACGGTCCGGGTCGGCGATTCCCTGCGCGATGGCCCAACGGGTGGCGTCGGTCAGGTCGTCCTGCATGGCCTTGCCCCACTGGCGGTAGCCCTTTTCCTTGAACTCCTTGCCATAGTTGCCGGAACCGCGGAAGTTCACCTGCATCACGGCGTAACCGCGGTTGGCCAGCATCTGCACTTCCGGGTTGAAGCCCCAGGAGTCGTACGGGCCGAACGGGCCGCCGTGCGGATTGACGATCAGCGGCAGGTTCTTGCCGCTGCTGCCGCGCGGCACGGTGACGAACACTTCGATGTCCAGACCGTCACGGGCCTTGAACTTCATCGGCTCCATCAAGGCCATCTTCTTCTCGTCCAGCCATGCGCCGCGGGACAGCAGGTGCTCAGCCTTCTGGGTCTTGCTGTCGTACAGATAATACTCGCCCGGGATGGTATCGGACTCG
The DNA here is from genome assembly GCA_041913425.1 of Arenimonas sp. Lineage (GTDB taxonomy): Bacteria > Pseudomonadota > Gammaproteobacteria > Xanthomonadales > Xanthomonadaceae > Arenimonas. The sequence continues at coordinate 6,188 of JAYSFF010000061.1, forward strand.
ACCACATAAATGGTCTTGGCGCCGTCATGGGTGGCGGAGACCGGATACACGTCCACGTCCGGGAAGGAGGCCTGCAGTTTAATCAACTCGCGCGCGGCAGGATTGTTCTTGTCGATGAAATCGTAGCGCGGGAACCCGTCAAGGTAGCGCACCGCATACACGCTATCGTCGACCGGCGAACTCAGGACCTCGAGCGGATCGACGTTGTCGTCGCGCGAGACAAGGCGCTTCTGCCCGGTCTTGAAGTCATGCGCGTAGACCGCGCCCGGACCGCTTTTCTCGCTGAGGGTGAAATACGCCAGCGTGTTGTCGGAGGAGAAACCGAGGAAATCGAATTCCTGCTCGCTGGCCTTCAGGTCGTGGATGACCGTCCAGCTGTCCTTTTCGCTCGCGCGGCCGTAGACCTTGGCGTCCTTGTAGGACTTGGCGGTCACGTACAGGCGGACCACCGCGGCGTTGTCGGTGACGTACTGGCCCGGGGCCTCGGTCGGCGGCTTCTTGAAGGTGTCGACGATGGTGCCGTTCTCGACGTTCATCTTGCCGTAGGTCTGCAGACCCTCCTTGGAGCGGAACTGCACCAGCACGAATTTATCGTCATTCTTGAGGGTATCGAGCAGGAACGGATTGCGGCCGTCGCCGTACGCCGTACCGACCTTGCTGCCGTCGGCGTTCATCGCGTAGTAGGCTGGAATCAGCGACGGTGCGGCGAAACGGCCCTCACGCACACTGGAACGGAACAGCAGGCGCTCGGGCGACACCCAATAGAAGTCCTGGATATGCGCTTTTTCCTGCGGCTTGAACGAACCGGTGATTTTCTTGCTCTGCAGGTCCATCACCACCAGGGCGGTCAGATTCTCCAGCGGCACGGTGGCGGCCAGATACCGGCCGTCGGGCGAGATCTTGACCTGGCGGAAGCTCGAGCGCTTCCAGAAATCCTCGACCGGAATCGGATCGGCGGCGAATGCCGGCGCGGTGGCGGACAAGGCGAACAGGCCGGCGAGCGCGCCGGCGACGATGGAACGGACGAACATGCAAAATCCCCAGATGTCTTCGTAGGCCTACTTTAGCGGGCATGGCGCATGAAGACAAGCAATGGCCGGGCGCGCCGCCTTCACAAACCGCCACCGTGGACCTACACTGGAACGGTTCCCGCATGAGCCCACGGAGGCACCCATGAAAATCGACATCGGCATCGCCGCCAAGGACCGCAAACACATCGCGCAAGGGCTTTCGCACCTGCTGGCGGATACCTACACCCTGTACCTGAAGACCCACAATTTCCACTGGAACGTGACCGGCACGATGTTCAACACCCTGCACACCATGTTCATGGCCCAGTACAACGAGCTCTGGCTGTCGCTGGACGAGATCGCCGAACGCATCCGCGCCCTCGACCATTTCGCGCCCGGTTCGGGCGCCCAGTACGCCAAACTGTCCAGCATCCCGGAAGAGACCGGCGTACCGGACTGGAAGGGTATGGTGACGCAGCTGGTGCAGGGCCACGAAACCTGTGCGCGGACCGCGCGCGAAGCGTTCAAACGGGCCGAGAAAGCCGGCGACCAGCCGAGCGCCGACTTGGCCACCGCGCGCATGCAGGCGCACGAAAAGACGGCTTGGATGCTACGTTCGCTGCTGCAGTGAAGACAAAAACCGGCTGAATTTTTCAGCTGATTTTTCAAGAGGACACAAAAAAGGCACTTATCGGAGGGATAAGTGCCTGTTTTGTATTGGTGGGCCGTGAAGGATTCGAACCTTCGACCAAAAGATTAAGAGTCTTCTGCTCTACCAGCTGAGCTAACGGCCCGCAAGCGGAGGTTCGTTGGTGGGTCGTGTAGGATTCGAACCTACGACCAAAAGATTAAAAGTCTTCTGCTCTACCGACTGAGCTAACGACCCGACGAACGGACGGTCATTATACCGAAAAAGATTTCAGCGTGCCAGATAGCGGGTGCTGTCCGGCACCCCGGCTGCCCGGAAACCCTCGGCCCGCAGGCGGCAGGCGTCGCAGCGGCCGCAGGCACGGCCCTCGGCGTCGGCCTGATAGCAGGACACCGTGCGCGAGAAATCGACGCCCAGACGCACGCCCTCGCGGACGATGTCGGCCTTGCTCATGGCGATGATCGGGGTCCGGATGTGCATCCGCCGGCCCTCGATGGCGGCCTGGGTGGCCAGATTCGCCATGGCCTCGAAGGCCTGGATATAGGCCGGCCGGCAGTCCGGGTAGCCGGAATAGTCGACCGCGTTGACGCCGCAGAACACCGCATCGGCGCCCAGCACCTCGGCCCAGGACAGCGCCACCGACAGCATGATGGTGTTGCGCGCCGGCACATAGGTGATCGGTACGCCGGCGCTCGGCGTTTCCGGTACGTCGATATCGGCGGTCAGCGCCGAACCGCCGAAGGCGCGCAGGTCGACCCGCACCTCCTTGTGCGCGGCGGCGTCGAGCATGGCGCAGACCGCGTCGGCCGCGCGCAGCTCGGATTCGTGGCGCTGCCCGTAATTGACACTCAGCGCGTAGCATTCATAGCCCTCGGCGCGGGCGATGGCCAGTGTGACCGCCGAATCCATGCCGCCGGAAACCAGCACCACCGCGCGTTTCATCGGCCCTGCTCCTCGCCCCACAGCTGTTTGTGCAATTGCATCTGGAAACGCACCGGCAGGCGGTCGGCCACGATCCAGTCGGCCAGCTCGCGCGGCGCCACCTGGGCGTAACTCGGCGAGAACAGCACCTCGCAGCGCGCCGCCAGACCGCGTTCGGCCAACTGCGCCTTGGCCCAGTCGTAGTCGGCGCGCGAGCAGATCACGAACTTGAGCTGGTCGTGCGGCGTCAGGTGTTCGATGTTGGACCACAGGTTGCGGCCGGATTCGCCCGAATCCGGGGTCTTGATGTCGACCACACGCGACACGCGGACATCGACCGGCGCGATGTCGATGGCGCCGGAGGTTTCCAGCGAGACCCGGAAACCGGCGTTCAGCAGACGATCCAGCAGCTGTACGCAACGCTTCTGCGCCAGCGGCTCGCCGCCGGTCACGCATACGTCCTTGACGCCGAAGCCGCGCACCCGCTCGACGATGGCGTCGATGTCGGACCACTCGCCGCCGTAGAAGGCGTAGGCGGTGTCGCAATAGGTGCAACGCAGCGGACAGCCGGTCAGGCGCACGAACACCGTCGGCAGGCCGGCGCTGCGCGCCTCGCCCTGCAGGGAGAGGAAGATTTCGGTCAGCTTAAGGCGTTCGGCCGCCGACGCCGCGTCACTGGCCAAGGCTGAGCCCGCGCAGGCGGCTACGCGCCATCTCGGCCACCGGGTGCTGCGGATACAGGGCGATGACCTGCTCCAGCGCCTTGCGGCCCTGTTCGACCTGCTTCAGTTCGATCAGGCAGTACGCGGCCTTGAGTTTGGCGTCCGGCGCCTTGCTCGAGCCGCCGAAGCGCTCGCCGAGGATGCCGAAGCTTTTCAGGGCCAGCGAATACTCCTGGCTGATGTAATAGCTTTCGCCCAGCCAGTACCAGGCGTTCGGCGCCAAGCTGCTGTCCGGATAGGCCTGCAGGAAAGACTGGAACTCGGCCACTGCGCCGACCGCATCGCCCTGCTTGATCAGACGGGCATAGGCGGACTGGTAGGCGGCGGATTCCCCGGCAGCCGGCGCTTGTGCGGGCTTGGCCACGACGGACGCCGCCGGGACGGCCGGAGCGGAGGCGGCCGGCTTGGCCGCCGCACCGCCCGACTCAAGCGCGCTGACCCGGGACTCCAGATCGATGTACTGCTCGCGGTTGCGTTGCCGCGCCTGCTCGAGCTCGTTCTGCAGCT
>JAYSFF010000062.1:0-883 GCA_041913425.1 Arenimonas sp.
GGCGCGAGTTGTCGCGCGCGCGCTTGAAGCGGCGCAGGTCGTCGGGCGAGAGGTAGATGAGTTTGCCGATGCGCGCGAGCGTGGCGTCGACGTCCTCGACCTGCTCGGGAATCAGTTCCAGCCGGTAGGCCGACACGTTGTCGGCCAGCAGCACGCCGTCGCGGTCGTAGATCAGGCCGCGCGCGGGCATGGTCGGCCGCAGCTTGACCCGGTTGCTGTCGGCCTGCCGCCGGTATTCGTCGAACTGCAGCACCTGCAGCCGGAAATAGCCGACCGCCAGCAACGCCAGCGCCGCCGCGGCCGCCGCCAGCGCCGCGAGCGCCCGACGCCGGAACAGCTCGGCCTCGAACGACGGATTCTTGATCGGCGCCGCCATGGCCTACTTGGAACGGCTGCGCAGACGCAGGTTATCGAGCAGCATGTACAGCCAAGGCCAGAGCAGGAAGGCCAGCACCGGCGCCAGCCAGGTCTCCGCCATCGGGGCCGGCGCGTCCTGGAACCGGCGCAACAGCCACAGCAGGATCAGGTCGGCGTACAGGATGGCGAGCAGGAACAGGGATTGCTGCCAGACCGGGTAGAAGCGGAATTGGTTGCGCAAGGCATGCACGATGGCGGCGATCAGCAGCAGGCGCAGCGGATGCTCGCCGAGCAGGCTGAACGTGGCCAGGTCCAGCAGCAGCCCGATCAGGAACACGTGGCCCAAGCCCATCCGCTGTGGCGTCTCCAGCACCCAATACACCATCACCTGCGCCAACACGAACGGCCGCAGTGCAGCCAACCATTCCGGCAAGGGCAGCAGCATGACGAAAAAGGCCAGCGCCAGGCTGGTCCAGCGCAAGCCGGGGGTGTCGCGGCGGATCATGGCTTGGCCTCCGCCGCGGAC
>JAYSFF010000062.1:983-9437 GCA_041913425.1 Arenimonas sp.
GGCTTCGGAGTTTCCGGCTTCGGAGTTTCCGGCTTCGGAGTTTCCGGCTTCGGAGTTTCCGGCTTCGGAGCTGCCGGCTTGGGAGTTGCCGGAGCAGATGTCGCAGGCGCGGCCGGAACCGCGTCGAGCAACAGCAGGTGGCGGCCATAGCCGGTACGCGCGAACGGCTGCACCTGCGCCGACAGGAAAGTCAGCGCCGGATCCTGGCGGAAGGTCTTGACCACGCCGACCGGGATGCCCGGCGGAAAACGGCCGCCGAGGCCTGAGGTCAGCAGCACGTCGCCGGCCTTGATGTCGTCGCTGGGCGTGAGGTTGGCCAGCGACAGGTGCCGGTCGTTGCCTTGGCCGAACAGGATGGCGCGGAAGCCGGAGCGCGCCACCATCACCGGCACCGCATGGTCGGCGTCGGTGATGGCGATGACCACCGCGCTGGACGGATAGACCTCGGATACCTGGCCGACCAATCCACCGGCGTCGATCACCACCTGGCCGGCGCGCACGCCCTGCCGGCTGCCTGCGCCGATCACCAGGCGCTTGAGCGACGGTTCGGGATTGACGTTGATCAGCTCGACCGCGCGGGCGGCGGGGACGCGTGCGGCCGGGGTCTTCAGCAAGGCGCGCAGTTCCGCGTTCTCGGCCTGCAGGGCGATCAGGCGCTGCAACGCCAGATCGGAGCGCAGCCGCTCGCGCTCCAGCCGCGCCAGACGTTCACGCAGCTCGGCATTGCTGTTCACGGCATCCATGCCGCCCTGCAGCAGGGCTTCCGGGCGCGAGGTCAGCCACCACACGGGCGAGGCCAACTCGCTGGCGTAGACGCGGATGACCGGTCCGACCCCGAAACGTGCGTCGACCGCCATCAGGCCGATCGACAGCAACGCGAGGAACAGCGCCGGCAGCCAGGCGCCGAAACCGGTACTGGAGGAAGACGGACTGAATTTATCCGACGCCACGGATCATTCGCGCGTCGAGAACTCGCCGCCGCCGTGCATGTCGATCAGGTCGAGCGCCTTGCCGCCGCCGCGGGCGACGCAGGTCAACGGATCGTCGGCGACGTGCACGTGCAGGCCGGTCTTGTCGGAAATCAGCTTGTCCAGGTCCTTCAGCAGCGCACCGCCGCCGGTCAGCACGATGCCGCGCTCGGTCATGTCCGAACACAGCTCGGGCGGCGTCTGCTCCAGCGCCAGCTTGATGGCGCTGACGATGCCGGACAGCGGCTCGCGCAGGGCTTCGAGCACGTCGTTGGAGTTCAGCACGATTTCGCGCGGCACGCCCTCGGCCAGGTTGCGGCCGGAGATGCGCATTTCCTTGATGTCCTGCTGCGGGAAAGCGCAGCCGATCTCGAGCTTGATCTTCTCGGCCGAGGCGTCGCCGATCAGGGTGCCGCGGGTGCGGCGCACGTGGTTGATGATGGCCTCGTCGAAGCGGTCGCCGCCGATTTTGACCGACTGCGAGTAGACGATGCCGTTGAGCGAGATGACCGCGATCTCGGTGGTGCCGCCGCCGATGTCGATGACCATCGAGCCGCGCGCTTCGGCCACCGGGATGCCGGCGCCGATCGCGGCCGCCATCGGTTCCTCGATGATGAACACGTCGCGCGCGCCGGCCTCCAGCGCCGACTCGCGGATCGCGCGGCGTTCGACCTGGGTCGAACCGCAAGGCACGCAGATCAGCACGCGCGGGCTCGGGCGCAGGATGCGCGAGGTGTGAACCTTGCGGATGAAATGCTTGAGCATCTCCTCGGTGTAGGTGAAGTCGGCGATCACGCCGTCGCGCATCGGGCGCACCACGGTCAGGTTGCCGGGCGTGCGCCCGAGCATCTGCTTGGCGTCGGCGCCGACCGCGGCGACCATGTGCGAATGATGGCTGTTGCGGCCGGTGCGGATGGCGACCACCGACGGCTCGTTCAGCACGATGCCCTGGCCGCGGACGTAGATCAGGGTGTTGGCCGTGCCCAGATCGATGGAAAGATCGTTGGAGAACAGGCCGCGCAGCTTCTTGAACATCGGGAAAGCCTTATGAAATGGGGGTTTGGCAGGCCACTAGGATACCGCCTCCGACCCGGCCGGACAAGCGGTTCCTGCGCCGGGAGCCCTTATGATTCAGACAGATGCCGGGCAATCGGGTAAAATGGCCGACTTCATGGATTTCAGGGATTTACGATGTCTCGTGCGCTGATCTGCGGCTCGCTCGCCTACGACACCATCATGGTGTTCCAGGACCAGTTCAAGAACCACATCCTGCCCGACAAGGTCCATATCCTGAACGTGTCGTTCTTCGTGCCGCGCATGCGCCGCGAGTTCGGCGGCTGCGCCGGCAACATCGCCTACAACCTGAAGCTGCTGGGCGGCAGTCCGGTACCGATGGCCACCGTCGGCCAGGATTTCGAGCCCTACCGCGAGCATTTCGAGGCCTGCGGCATCCCGCTGACCCACGTCAAGGTGGTGCCGGACCTGTACACCGCCCAGGCCTTCATCACCACCGACCTGGACGACAACCAGATCACCGCCTTCCACCCCGGCGCGATGATGCGCTCGTTCGAGAACCACGTCGCGGACGTGCCGGACGTCGCGTTCGGCATCGTCGGCCCGGACAGCTACGAGGCCATGCTGCAGAACTGCGCCGAATTCAGCGCCGCCGGCATCCCGTTCATCTTCGATCCCGGCCAAGCCATGCCGTTGTTCAACGGCGACGAACTCAAGCGGATGATCGAGCAGGCCACCTACGTCACCGTCAATGATTACGAATCGTTACTCATGTCGGACAAGACCGGGCTGAGCGTGAAGGACATCACCGAGCGGGTCAAGGGCTACATCATCACCCGCGGCGACAAGGGCTCGGAAATCCATACCGCCGGCGGCCTGTTGCAGATTCCCGCCGCCGACGCCATCCGCGTGGTCGACCCGACCGGATGCGGCGACGCCTACCGCGCCGGCCTGATCTTCGGCCTGATGAAAGGCATGGACATGGCCACCGCCGGCCGCATCGCGTCGCTGATGGGCGCGCTCAAGATCGAGAACCTGGGCCCGCAGAACCAGCGCTTCGGCTACGCCGAATTCGCGCTGCAGTTCAAGCAGCAGTTCGGTTACGCGCTGGATTGATCCGCCGCTCCGCCGCCCGCGTTCCGGCCGCTTCCGGCCATGAAAAAACCCCCGGCAAGCCGGGGGTTTTCCTTTCACGCCGAAGCCTGGATCAGAACTCCTGCGAGAACCGCAGGCCGATGGTGCGCGGCTGCGCGGCCACGCTGTACACCTGGCCGTCCGGATATTCCGGCACCAGACCGGAAGCACCGCAGACGGTTTCGGCGCACATGGTGAAGCGGTTGAAGATGGCGCGTTCGTCGAACAGGTTCTTGACGTACAGGTTCAACGTCCAGTTGTCCTTGCGGATGCCGGCCGACAGGTCGAACATCGTGTAGGACGGCATGCTGCCGAGGATGCCGCGTTCGAGCAGACGCAGGTCGCTTTCGCGCTTGCCTTCATGCACCAGCGAACCCTGGATGAACGGCTCGTAGTCCTTCCAATCGAAGGTGTAGCGGGCGGTGACGTTGCCCTTGAACTTGGCGGTGACCGGCAGGCGCGTGCCTTTCGGCGCTTCCGGATCGGCGCAGACCGTGACCGGATTGCCGTCGCCGTCGGTGAATCCGCAGTAGTTCTCGGTCAACTTGGCGTCGTAGAACGCCACGCCGGCGCTGAGCTGCAGGTTGTAGCTGGCGGCGAAATTGACGTCCATCTCCAAGCCGTCGATCTGGGCCTGGTTGGCGTTCTTGATTTCGGTCAGCCCGTTCTGGCCCAGGATCGAGAACTGGAAGTCCTGCCATTCCTGGCGGAACAGCGCGCCGTTGAAGGTCAGGCGGTTGTCCATCCAGCTGGTCTTCCAGCCCAGCTCCCAGTTGGTCAGGTAGTCGGACAGGTACGGCGGCAGGGTGGCACGGCGGTTGATGCCGCCCGGACGGTAGCCCTCCGACCAGGTGCCGTAGATCAGCTTGGTGTCGTCGATCTTGTAGGTCAGGTTGAACTTGCCGAGCGTGCCGGATTCTTCGGTGGTCTTGCCCAGGCTGCCATCCGGGTCGCGGATGAATTCGCAGGGCGCACCGTTGAACTTCGGCCAGTCGGCGGGGTTGGTGCTGCCGTAGACGTAAGCGCAGCCGGCTTCGCCGTAGCGCTGGTCGCCGGGTCGGGAGCCTTGACTGCTGAAGGCGCGCGAGAAGCCGAAGAATCCGCGGATGCTGCTTTCGCTCTGGAAGTGGCGGAAGCCGGCGGTGGCGGTCAGCTTGTCGGTGAAGTCGAAGCTGAACTCGCCGAACACGGCGCGTTCGCTGTCGCGGCGGTCCTGCTTGGTCAGCCAGATGGTGTCTTCCCAGCCGGTCACTTCGTAGCCGTCATACCAGTCGGCGATCATGTAGCGTTCCTGGATGTCGCGGTACTGGTCGATCTGGAAGTAGCCGGCGATGAAACGGAAGCGCTGGTCCTGCGGCGAAGAGATGCGGAGCTCGTGGCTGCGTTTCTTCTGTTCACCGAAGCTCTGGATGAACTGCGACGGGTTGATGTAGTCGCCGTTGTTGTCGTAGGCATAGGCGCCGTAGCCCGACACCACGTCGTACCAGAAGCCGTAATCGCTGTAATCCGACTCGGAGGCTGTGTCGCGGTCCAGGTTGGAGAACGAGTACACCAGGTCGAAGTTGCCGACCTTGCCGGTCACGGTCAGCGCGGCCTGGGTCCACTTGTCGGTCAGGGACTCCGGGTAGTAACGGGAGATCTCCAAATCGCCGACCACCGGATCGAAGGCGAAGCTGCCGCCGGTCTTCTCGGTCTGGTGCATGATGGTCGGCATGATAGACCAGTTCTCGCCCAGATCGATCTTCAGCGCGGCGCGGGCGCCGACGGTGTGCGAGTCGTTGTAGTCCTTCTGCACGAAATCGGCGTTGTCGTCGGTGATGCCCGAAGTCGGGAAGGTGCGTTCGTTGTAGACGTTGTCGATCCAGCCGGCTTCACGCTTGTTCCAGGCCACCACGCGGACGGCAGCGTTGTCGGTGACCGGGACGTTCAGGAAGCCTTCCAGCACATGGCCGGTGCCGCCGTTGGTCAGGCTGTTGACCTCGATGCCGTAACCGGAGGCGAAACCGCTGCTATCCGGCTTGTTGGTGATGATCTTGATGGTGCCGGACTGCGAGCTGGCGCCGTACAGGGTACCCTGCGGGCCGGCCAGGGCTTCGACGCGTTCGATGTCGTAGATATGCGGTTCGATCGAGCCGCCGACGCCGGTGACCGGCTGTTCGTCGAGGTAGATGCCGACCGACGGCGAGGGACCGGAGTGGTTGCCGTCGCCGCCGCTGACCACGCCGCGCATGTAGGCGTCGGAGCCGCCACCCTCGCCTTGGGTATAGGACAGGGCCGGCAGCAGCTTGGCGTAGTCGTCGAAATCGTTGACGTTCATCTCCGCCAGCTTCTGGGTGCCCAGCACCTGGATGCTGATCGGCACTTCCTGCAGGTTTTCGGTGCGCTTCTGCGCGGTCACGGTCACGGTGTCGAGGACCGCCTTCTTCTCCTCGACTGCGGCCTGGTCCTCGGCCATCGCGGCGGCGGTCAGCGCCACGTAGATCGCGGCGGTCAGCGGCAGCCGGGCGGCTGTCATCCGCACATTGCCTTTACTGGGTGTTTTCATCGTCTCTCCCTTGTTGTTGGTATTTGCCACAGTTGAAAACCGGAACTTCCGGGTACAGGTCAAGCACGGGGCCCAGTGCGTCCTTCAGCGGCCCCAGCCAGGGTTCGAAATTGCGCCAATGGTCGACGCCTTCCTTGTAGATCGGTTTGCGCACCTGCTCGGAACTGGCGGTGCGCACCGGCCGGTCGTTCTCGAAGAAGCGCAGACAGCCTTCCTCGAACGGCAAGCCGCAGTAATCGAGCAGACGGCGCACTTCCGCCTCGGTGTCGGACACCATGTTCTCGTAGTGCACGCGGTGGACGCGGCCGGGCAGCACGGCGTCGAAGTGCGCCATCAGCTCGACGTAGTCGCGGTAGTAGCGGCCCATGTCGTCCAGGCTGTAGCTGAAGTTCTGGCCGCGGGCGAAATGCTGCTTGAAGTTGGAGAAGCAGCAGGCCAGCGGATGCCGGCGGGCGTCGATGATCTTCGCGTTCGGCAGCATCAGGTGGATCAGGGCCACGTGCGCGTAGTTGTTGGGCATCTTGTCGATGAACAGCGGGGCGCCGCTGCGGCGCTGGATGCGGGTGTTTTCCAGATACTGACGGCCGTACGCCGCCGCCTCGTTCGCGCCCATCCTGGCCAGCATCGGATAGTAGGTGCGCGCCGCCGGATCGGTCTCGCGCCGGTACAGGTCCTTGGTGACCGAAATCACGTCCGGCAGCTCCATGGTGCCTTCCACCTGCGAGTGGCTGGACAGGATCTGCTCGAGCAGGGTGGAGCCTGCGCGGGGCATGCCGAGGATGAAGATCGGATCGCGGTCGGGCACGCCGTAGTTTTCGCGTTCACGGAAGAACGTGGCGTCGAACAGGCGTTGGTTCTGCCGCAGCTTCAAGGTGTTACGCTCGGGGCTGTACTGGATCAGCCGCTTGCGGCGGTGGTTGCCGGCCTGGTAGTGCGCGAACGAGGACTCGTACAGCGCCCTGTCCTCCAAGGCCTTGCCCAGGGCGAAATCGAAGTGGAAGCGGTCTTCCTCACCGAGATCGGTCCGCGCCAGCTGCACCTGCATCGCGGCGATGTCGTCATCGGTGAAACGGAAGGTCTTCAGGTTGGCGAGGCTCCAATAGGCCTCGCCGTAATTGGGTTCCAGCGCGATGCTGTGGCGATAGACCTCGACGGCGCGCTCCGTTTGCCCGGCGGTCTTCAGCGTATGCCCGAAACTGTGCCAGATGCGGGAGTAACCCGGATGCTCGGCCAATACCTCTTCGTACAGCTTGATGGCATTGTCGAAGTCGCCGACCTTGCCGAGCGCGACCGCCTTCAGGTTGCGGTAACTCATGTTGCGCGGGTCGCCCTGCAGCAGGATCTCGACCTGCTCCAGCGCCTTGGCGAAGCGGTTGTTGCGGTTCAGGATGTAGGCGTAGTTCTGCCGGGCGAAATTGAAGCCCGGCGCGAGTTCGAGACAGCGTTGCAGCAGCGCTTCGGCGTCGGCATCACGGCCGAGCCGGGCCGCCACTTCGGACAGCATGCGGATCGCCGCCACGTCAGTCGGGTTTTCGGCCAGATACGCCTTGAGCAGGCGCTCGGCGACCGGCACGTCGTTTTCCGTCATCGCGGCGGCGGCGGCCAGCAGCTGCGGATTGCCGTCGGAATGGCGGAGCTGCATCATGTAGGCGTCGTCAGCGGCCTTGGCGTCGCCGTTTGCCGCATGCAGGTCGGCGATCGCCAGCCAGGCTTTCGGCGAATCCGGCTTCAGGGCCACCGCCTGGCGCAAGGCTGCCATGGCGCGGTCGCCCTCGCCCAAACGGCGCAGCAGCAGTCCCAACTCGAGGTGTACGGCATACCATTTCGGCCGTAGCGCGACGAGCCGGGCCAGCGTGCTCAATGCCGGCTTGAGCTCCCCCTGTTTCGCCAGGGCCAAACCGTGCAACAACAGGGCATTGGGCTGCTCGGGCAGTACCTTGAGGATTTCCGACGTCTGCGCAACCGCCGAGCGCGGATCTTCGCTCAGCAATCTGGCGGCTTGGGCAAGCGCGGCTTCGAGCCCGGGCACGGCTTCGGCGCTGGTTACGGCAGACATCCCCACATCCCGGTTTTGTTAATTATGGATTAAATCTAGCACAGATTCGGCGTATTAAAAGCCCCCGGAAGTCACAGTTTGCCATTCATCTTGCGCGATTGGGCGCAATAAAAAACCCCAGCCTTTTGGGGCTGGGGTTTTGGGGTAAAGACCCTGGCGATGACCTACTCTTGCATGTATGCACACACTACCATCGGCGCAGTTGCGTTTCACTTCCGAGTTCGGGATGGGATCGGGTGGTTCCACAACGCTATGGTCACCAGGGAGAGGGTGGAGGGTCGCTTTTGGATGGGGATCCCGAGCGCCGCGCTCTCGTTGGGTGAAGCAAATTGGAATGGGACGTAGTTTTCGAGCGTTGCTTCATACGTGTTGCGAGGATAAAGCGACTTGAGGTTATATGATCAAGCCTCACGGATCATTAGTATCAGTTAGCTCAATACATTACTGCACTTACACACCTGACCTATCAACCAGGTAGTCTTCCTGGTTCCTTTAGGGGACTTGTGTCCCGGGATATCTCATCTTGAGGCGCGCTTCCCGCTTAGATGCTTTCAGCGGTTATCGCTTCCGAACATAGCTACCCGGCAATGCCACTGGCGTGACAACCGGAACACCAGAGGTTCGTCCACTCCGGTCCTCTCGTACTAGGAGCAGCCCCTCTCAAATATCCAACGCCCACGACAGATAGGGACCGAACTGTCTCACGACGTTCTGAACCCAGCTCGCGTACCACTTTA
>JAYSFF010000063.1:0-9417 GCA_041913425.1 Arenimonas sp.
AGTGAGTCGGTAGCCCGGCCAAACAAAAACCCCCGCTCACGCGGGGGTTTTTGCGGGCGCATCCGGCGTACGGCGGGTTATTTCTTCTGGCCGTCCTTGAAGCCCTGCTCGTAGCCTTTGGCGAACGCGGTCTCGAAGCGCGAGTCGTAGCTGTCTTCGTGGCGCTGGTAGGCGTTCTTCATGCCGGCCTTGGCGTCATCTTGGCCTGCGGCATAGCCCTCCTTGAAGTAGACGCAGGCGGTCTTGTCCAGGTCGGCCGGACAGGTCGGCGCGGCCTGGGCCGACACGGCCAGCAGGCTGCCGGCGAAGGCCAGGACGAGGAGGATTTTCTTCATGGCGGCACTCCTTGGGGGTGCGGGGAACATGGCATAAGCATAGCAAGTTCCGCCTGAGCCGTGGCCAACGGGCTGAATAGGCGCTAAATCCCATGCGCGCCCGCAAATCCCCTAAAATGACCCACAAGTCCTTGAAAAACGAACCTATGACATCCCTGTCCCATCTTGACCGCCTGGAAGCGGAAAGCCTGCATATCTTCCGCGAAGTGGCGGCTGAATTCGCCAACCCGGTCATGCTGTATTCGATCGGCAAGGATTCCTCGGTGCTGCTGCACCTGCTGGCCAAGGCCTTCCATCCGGCCAAACCGCCGATTCCGCTGCTGCACGTCGACACCACCTGGAAGTTCCGCGAGATGTACGCCTTCCGCGATACGGTGGCCGGGCGCTACGGCGTCGAGCTCAAGGTGCACGTCAACCCCGAGGGCCTGGCCCAGGGCGTCAATCCGTTCACGCACGGCGCCACCGTGCATACCGACATCATGAAGACCCAGGGTCTGAAGCAGGCGCTGGACGCCGGCAAGTTCGACGCCGCCATCGGCGGCGCCCGCCGCGACGAGGAGAAATCGCGCGCCAAGGAACGCATCTTCAGCTTCCGCAGCGCCGAGCACCGCTGGGACCCGAAAGCCCAGCGCCCGGAGCTGTGGAGCCTGTACAACACCCGCATCCGTTCCGGCGAGAGCGTGCGCGTGTTCCCGCTGTCGAACTGGACCGAACTCGACATCTGGCTGTACATCTTCCGCGAGAACATCCCGGTGGTGCCGCTGTATTTCGCCAAGCCGCGCCCGGTGGTGGAACGCGACGGCGGCCTGATCATGGTCGACGACGAACGCATGCCGCTGCGCCCCGGCGAGACGCCCGAGATGCGCACCGTGCGCTTCCGCACCCTGGGCTGCTATCCGCTGACCGGCGCCATCGAATCGGACGCTGATTCGCTGGAGGCCATCATCGCCGAGATGCTGACCGCCCGCACCTCCGAGCGCCAGGGCCGGATGATCGACCACGACCAGTCGGCCTCGATGGAAAAGAAGAAACAGGAGGGCTACTTCTGATGGCCGCCGACATCCGCGATTACCTGCAGCGCCACGAGACCAAATCGCTGCTGCGCTTCATCACCTGCGGCAGCGTCGACGACGGCAAGAGCACCCTGATCGGGCGCCTGCTGCACGACACCAAGGGCCTGTTCGACGACCAGCTGGCCGCGCTGGAGAAGGATTCCGCCAAGCACGGCACCCAGGGCGAGGCGGTCGACTTCGCGCTGCTGGTCGACGGCCTGGCCGCCGAGCGCGAGCAGGGCATCACCATCGACGTGGCCTACCGCTTCTTCGCCACCGACCGGCGCAAGTTCATCGTCGCCGACTGCCCGGGCCACGAGCAGTACACCCGCAACATGGCCACCGGCGCCTCCACCGCGGACGTGGCGGTGGTGCTGATCGACGCCCGCAAAGGCGTGCTGACCCAGACCCGCCGGCACAGCTTCATCGTCTCGCTGCTCGGCATCCGGCACGTGCTGCTGGCGGTCAACAAGATGGACCTGGTCGGGTTCGACGAGGGCGTGTTCAACGCCATCGTCGAGGAGTACCATCAACTCGCCGACCAGCTCGGCATCGCCAACGTGCAGGCGGTTCCGCTGTCGGCGCTCGGCGGCGACAACCTCGCGGCGCGCTCGGCGCACACGCCCTGGTACGGCGGTCCGACCGTGCTGGAATTCCTCGAAACGGTGGAGACGGCTTCGACAGGCTCAGCCGTCGGAGCGGGCACGGAAATGCGTGTTGAGCCTGTCGAAACACGCACCGACATTCCCGGCCGCCTGCCGGTGCAGTGGGTCTGCCGTCCGAATCTGGACTTCCGCGGCTTCGCCGGCACCGTCTGCGCCGGTTCGTTCAAGCCCGGTGATGCCGTGGTCGCGCTGCCGTCCGGCAAGCGTTCGCGCATCGCCCGCATCGTCACTGCCGACGGCGACCTGCCGCAGGCGGTCAGCGGCCAGGCGGTCACCCTCACGCTGGCCGACGAGCTCGACATCAGCCGCGGCGACGTCATCGCCGCCGCCCACAATCCGCCGGAGACCGCCGACCAGTTCGCCGCGCATCTGGTCTGGATGGACGAGGCCGAGCTGATTCCCGGCCGCGGTTATTGGCTGAAGATCGGCACGCGTACGGTCAACGCCACCGTCACCGAAATCAAGCACCGCATCGATATCAACAGCCAGGAGCCGCTGGCGGCCAAGACCCTGCATCTGAACGAGATCGGGGTCTGCAACCTCAAGCTCGACCGGGCCATCGCGTTCGAGCCCTACGCGCTCGACCGCACGCTCGGCGGCTTCATCCTGATCGACCGGCAGAGCAACGCCACGGTCGCCGCCGGCACGCTGGATTTCGCGCTGCGCCGGGCCGGCAACATCCATTGGCAGTCGCTCGACGTCGACCGCGCCGCGCGCGCCGCGCTCAAAGCCCAGACGCCGCGCTGCATCTGGTTCACCGGCCTGTCCGGTTCCGGCAAATCCACGCTCGCCAACCGCCTGGAGCAGCGCCTGCTTGCGGCGCACCACCATACCTACCTGCTGGACGGCGACAACGTCCGCCACGGCCTGAACAAAGATCTCGGCTTCACCGAAGCCGACCGGGTCGAGAACATCCGGCGCGTGGCGGAAGTGGCGCGGCTGATGGTCGACGCCGGTCTGATCGTGCTGGTCAGCTTCATCTCGCCGTACCGCGCCGAGCGCGCGATGGCGCGCGCGCTGTTCGGCGAGGACGGCTTCATCGAGGTGTTCGTGGATACGCCGATCGAATTGTGCGAGCAGCGCGACGTGAAAGGCCTGTACGCCAAGGCCCGGCGCGGCGAGCTGCCGAACTTCACCGGCATCTCCTCGCCGTACGAGGCCCCGGAGAACCCGGAGCTGCATCTGCGTACCGCCGAGCAGGACCTCGACGCCATGGTCGATGCCATCCTGAAGCGGATCGGGTAAGCGCGGAGAGCGCTACCCCGGCGCTGCGCGCCACCCCTTCATGAATGAAGGGGATGGGGCACATCAGAGCTTTTGTCCCCTTCGGAACGAAGGGGTGGCGCGTAGCGCCGGGGTAGTAACATCCCCGAACGCCGCCTACCGGCTTCGACAAGCTCAGCCGGCGGGGTGTGCCCTGAGCCTGTCGAAGGGCTTTGTGATCAGCAGCAGCCGTGATCGCCGAATTTGGCGTGGCCTGCGTGCGCCGCCACGCCTTGGGTCAAGCCCTGTTGGCCGGCGCGGTAATGCGCGGCCACCACATGCGCCACCGCTTCGGTCACGCGTTTGCCGGTGGGGATGTGCAGGAACTCGTTCGGGCCATGCGCGTTGCTATGCGGGCCGAGCACGCCGGTGATCATGAACTGCGCGCCGGGGAACTTCTCGCCCAACATGCCCATGAACGGGATGGTGCCGCCTTCGCCCATGTACATGGCCGGCGCGCCGAACGCCGCCTGCGAGGCCTCCTCGATCGCGGCTTCCAGCCAGGGCGCCAGCGCCGGCGCGTTCCAGCCGGTCGAGGCCTTCTCGATCTCGAAGCTGACCTTGGCGTTGTACGGCGGGTCGGATTCGAAGGTGTCCTTCAGGAATCGGGTCGCCGCCTCCGGGTCCAGCATCGGCGGGATGCGCAGCGAGACCTTGACCGCGGTGAACGGACGCAGCACGTTGCCGGCGTTGGACAGCGGCGGCATGCCGTCGATGCCGGTGACCGACAGCGCCGGACGCCAGGTGCGGTTCAGGATCAGCTCGCCCAGGTCCTCGGCCATCGGGCGCATGCCGGGCAGGAACGGGAATTTGTCGAACACCTCCTCGCCCAGCACCGCGGCGGCGCGCCGGGCCTGCTCGACGCGCTGCTCTGGGATGTCCACATGCAGCTCGTCGCGGTGGATGCGGCCGGAATCGACGTCCTCGATGCGGTTCAGCAGCTGGCGCAGCACGCGGAAGCTGGACGGCACGATGCCGGAGGCATCGCCCGAGTGCACGCCTTCGCTCAGCACGTCGACCCGCAGGTTGCCGCCGGCCAGGCCGCGCAGCGAGGTGGTGCACCACAGCTGGTCGTAGTTGGCGCAGCCCGAATCCAGGCAGACCACCAAGCTCGGCTTGCCGATGCGCGCGGCCAGATGGTCGACGTAATACGGCAGGTCGTAGCTGCCGGATTCCTCGCAGGCCTCGATCAGGATCACCGTGCGCGCATGCGGGATGCCCTGCGCCTTCAGCGCGGCGATGGCGGTCAGCGAGCCGAACAGGGCGTAGCCGTCGTCGGCGCCGCCGCGGCCGTACAGCTTGTCGCCCTTGATCACCGGCTTCCAGGGGCCGAGGTCGGCGTCCCAGCCGGTCATCTCCGGCTGCTTGTCGAGGTGGCCGTACATCAGCACGCAGTCCCCGCCCTGGCCGTCGATCTCGACGAAGATCAGCGGCGTACGGTTTTCCAGGCGCACGATCTCGACCGTCATGCCCGGGATGTCCTGGGCCTTGGCCCAGTCCGCCAGCAGCTGCGTGGCCTGTTCCATGTAGCCGTTGGCCTGCCAGTCCGCGTCGAACATCGGCGATTTGTTCGGAATCTTGATGTATTCCACCAGCTGGCCGACGATGTCGGCGTCCCAACGTTGCTGGATGAAGGCGGAGAGGGCGGTGTTGTCCATGGGGCGGGCCTTGTGTTGCGAAAAAAACATTCTACCGCATTGCCCGTAACCGGCCGTGAACCACATTCGGAATTTTCCGACACGCCGTTGCGGCATCGTCCGCTGATGCCGGACGGGGCGTCCGGGCGACACTGGCCTCACCTGGCGCTGACGCCAGTCCACCCCCCGCCCATTTCGGAGAACGCCATGAAAGCCATCGCCCTGACCCTGAAGACCCTGATCCTCGCCCTGTGCCTAGCCGGCGCCAGCCAGGCCGCGCCGACCACCGGCACCGTCAACATCAACACCGCCGACGCCGCCACGCTCGACCGCCTGCTGGATGGCGTCGGTCCGAGCAAGGCCCAGGCCATCATCGCCTACCGCAAAGCCAACGGTCCGTTCCGCAGCGCCGCCGATCTGGCCAAGGTCAAAGGCATCGGCGAGGCCACGGTCAAGCGCAACGCCGCCCGCATCAGCATCGGCGCCCGTCCGGCCGCGCCGGCCGCCGCCAAGAAAGCCCCGGCGCGCTGATCCCTGGCGGTTTGATGCCGCCTTGACGCCCGGCTCCGGCCGGGCGTCCGTTTTTGCGTCCGAGGCCGAGCTGTGACACACTGCGCGCATGAGCTTCCGCCATTTCCCGCACGCCGCGTATACCGTCATGCCCTGGAAGAACGGCGGCGGCAGCACGCAGGAGATCTGCCGCTTCCCCGAGGGCGCGGAAGACTGGCTGTGGCGCGTTTCGGTGGCCGATATCGAACAGGCCGGACCGTTCTCCGAATTTCCCGGCTGCGAGCGCTCGTTGACCCTGCTCAGCGGCGAGGGTCTGCGCCTGAATCCGCCGTTCCCGGAAAAACCGGTCGAACTGCGGCCGCCCTACGGCAGCTTCCGTTTCCCGGGCGAGTGGCCGATGTCGGCCGAGCCGCTCGGCGGCCCGAGCCGGGACTTCAACGTCATCTGGAAGCGCGATGCGGTCGCGGTCGCGGTCGAGCGCCGCGCCATGCACGGCAGCCTGTTCTTCCTGGCCGAGCCGGGCGTGAGTTGGTTCGTCTACGTGCTCGGCGGCGAGATCCGCGTCAAAGACGATCCAGGAACGCCGCACGTGGTCGCCGGCGACGGCCTGCTGCTGCAGCCGGTGCCCGGCTTCTGGCGCCTGATCCTGGAAGGCTTCGGCGAGGCGCTGTGGATCAAGATCACCGACCTGCGCGCCGCCTCCGCTGAAAGTCCTGAGCTCATGCCGGATCCGGCCGAGGGCCGCATCGGCGGCTGAGCCGCTCAGCGGTCGTCGCGGGTGTAGATCACGCCGTCTTCGACGCGCACCGGGAATTTCGGTACCGGCGCGTAAGCCGGCGCGCACAGCGCCTGGCCGGTGCGCACGTCGAAACGGGCGCCGTGCAGCACGCATTCGATCTCGGCGCCCTGCAGCGGCGCGGCGCTGAGCTCGAAGTCCTGGTGCGTGCACTTGTCCTCCAGCGCGTACAGCTCGCCGTCGACGTTGCAGACCAGGATCGCGGTGTCGCCGTCGAAGCACACCACATGCTCGCCGGGCAGCAGCTCGTCGGTGCGGCAGACCGCCTGCCAGCCGTCCAAGGGCGCGCTCATCGGGCGTCCTCCAGCGGTTTTTCCAGCACCTCGAAGCGCAGGTCGTCGCGCAGCGGCTGGCCGAAGCGGGCGTCGCCGTACGGGAACGGTTTTTTCACGCCGGTGCGGCGGTAGCCGCGGCGCTCATAGAAGGCGATCAGTTCGTCTCGGATGTCGATCACGGTCATCTCCATGCGGGTGCAGCTCCAATCCTCCCGCGCCAGCCGCTCGGCTTCGGCCATCAGCCGTTTGCCGATGCCGCCGCCCTGGCGGGTCGGATCGACCGAGAACATGCCGAAGTAGCAGGCCGGACCGGTGCGCTCCAGATGGCAGCAGGCCAGCAGCCGGCCGTCGCCGTCCAGCGCCAGCCGGATCAGGCTGGCGGGCCGCGCGATGTCGGCGCGCACGCCCTCGGCGTCGGTGCGTTGGCCGGCCAGGAAGTCGGCTTCGGTGGTCCAGCCGGCGCGGCTGGCATCGCCGCGGTAGGCCGATTCGACCAGGGCCACGATGGCCTCGGCGTCGTTTTCGACGGCATTGCGGAACTGCAGCTGCATGGCCGTGTTCAACCCAGCATGCGCCGGACCTTGGCGATGGCGGCGATCAGCGCATCGACTTCGGCCTCGGTGTTGTAGAACGCGAAGGACGCGCGGCAGGTGGCCGGCACGCCGTAGAACTGCATCAGCGGATGCGCGCAGTGGTGGCCGGAGCGCACCGCCACGCCTTCCAGGTCGAGCAGGGTGGCCAGGTCGTGTCCGTGCGCGCCCTCGATCAGGAACGAGATCACCGCGGCCTTGTGCCGGGCCTCGCCGATGATGCGCAGACCCTCGACCGCGCGCAGCCGCTGCGTGGCGTAGGCCAGCAGCGCCTGTTCGCGCTCGGCGATGCGCGCCATGCCGATGCCGGACAGGTACTCGACTGCGGCGCCCAGGCCGACGAAGCCGGCGATGTTGGGCGTGCCGGCCTCGAACTTGTGCGGCGGGTCATTGAAGGTGGTCTTCTCGAAGCGCACCTCGCGGATCATCTCGCCGCCGCCGAAGAACGGCGGCATCGCCTGCAGGTGCTCGCGCCGGGCCCAGAGCGCGCCGGTGCCGGTCGGACCGCAGATCTTGTGGCCGGTGAAGGCGTAGAAGTCGCAGCCCAGCGCCGGGATGTCGACCGGCATGTGCGGCACCGCCTGCGAGCCGTCGACCACGGTGACGATGCCGGCCTTGCGCGCCAGCGCGCAGATCTCGGCCACCGGATTGACCGTGCCGAGCACGTTCGAGACGTGGGTCAGCGCCAGGATTTTGACCGGACCGGACAGCTGCGCCTTCAGCGCCGGCAGGTCGATTTCGCCGGCCTGGGTGATTTCGACCGGCAGCACGTTCGCGCCGCAGCGTTCGGCCACCAGCTGCCAGGGCACCAGATTGGCGTGGTGCTCCATGCGCGTGGCCAGGATCACGTCGCCCGGCTGTAGCCGCGGCAGCGCGAAGGAGTAGGCGACCAGATTGATGGCCTGGGTGGTGCCCGAGGTCAGCACCAGGTCGCTGGGATGCACGTTGACGAAGTGGGCGATGGCGCGGCGCGCGCCCTCGTAGGCCTCGGTCGCCTCGCTGCCGAGCTGGTGCACCGCGCGCGAGACGTTGGCGTTGTGGCGGCGGTAGAAATCGTCCACCGCGTCGATCACCGCCGCCGGCTTCTGCGCGGTGTTGGCGCTGTCCAGATACACCAAGGGCTTGTCGTGCACCGTGCGGCCCAGGATCGGGAAGTCGGCGCGGACGGCATTCCAGTCGATGGCGTGCATCAGGCCTCCTCGGCGCGCAGACGCGCCGGCAGATACGGGCGTACGGCCTCGCGCAGGTCCCCGTCGAGCACCGCCAGGGCCTCGGCGTAGAACGCGCGGGTCAGCATCGCCACCGCCTCGCGTTCCGGCACGCCGCGCGAGCGCAGGTAGAACAGGGCGGCGGCGTCCAACTGGCCGACGGTGGCGCCGTGCGCGGCCTTGACTTCGTCGGCATATATTTCCAGCGCCGGCTGGGTGTTGACCTGTGCCTGCGGACCGAGCAGTAAATTTTTGTTGGACAGCGCGGCGTCGCTGCCGTCGGCGCCGGCGTCGATGGTGATGCCGCCATAGAAGCTGACCCGCGCCTTGCCGTCGGCCAGACCGCGCCAGGGCAGCTGGCAGGCGGTGTCCGGCGCCTGGTGGCGGATTTCCAGCCGGGTGTCGAGGTTGCCGTTGCCTTCGCCCCAGAGCACGCCGCCGGCGTGCGCACGCGCGCCGCGGCCTTGCAGGGCGATGTTCAGCTCATGGCGCAGGTAGTGGCCACCGGTGTCGATGTCCAGCCGGACATATTCGGCGTCGCCGGCGACCACCGCGTCGCAGCGGTGGATGCCGGTGTGCGCCGGACCGAGGTCCTGCAGGCGCACATGCGTCAAGCGGCTGCCGGGCTTCAGATGCACGTGCCAGAGCTGGTTATCCAGCGCCTGGCCGGTGCCGAGATGGTGTTCGATGACCTGCAACCGGCTGTTGTCGCGGCATTCGATCTTGTGCCGCAGCGTCTGCGCGCCGCGCGCGTCAGCGGTGTGCAGCAGCACCAGATGCAAGGGCGTGTCGAACGCGGCGTCGGCCGGGGCTTCGATCAGCAGGCCGTCCTCGGCCAGGGCGGTGTTCAGCGCCGCGAACGGTGCGTCGATGTCCGGGAACGTGCGGCCGAGCACTGCCAGGGCGCGCTCGTCCTCGCCCTGCAGGGCCTCGGCCAGGCTGCGTACCTGCAGGCCGGGCAGGGCGCTGACGTCGCTGAGGCCTGCGTTGAAGCGGCCGTTGACCAGCACCAGGCGCGGCGCCGGCGGCAAGGCCGCGGCGTCGATGCCGGCCGCGGCGGTTTCGGCGCCGAAGCGTTTCGCCGCC
>JAYSFF010000064.1:0-9255 GCA_041913425.1 Arenimonas sp.
TGGTTGTTGAACAGGCCCCAGGCCAGATAGGAATCCGGCGCCTGCGGCTCCAGCAAGGCCATCACCAGCCGGGCCTTGGCCTGCGCGATCGGCACGAACAGGCTGCCGGCGCCGATTTCGGCCTCGGCCGGCTGCCACTGGCCGCGCACGCTCAGGCGCTGACGGCCCTCCACCGAGCCTTGGCCGAACTCGGCCGACTCGGCGCGGTACTGCTCCACCGGCATGCGTTGCGCGGCATTCAGCCGGACATGCGCGATGCCATGCGTATCAAATTTGCCGGCCAACAGCGCGGCGTAGGCGGCCGGCACCACATAGCCGCCGGCCGGTGCGGTCACCTCAAGGCTCGGCTGCACGTCGTCGTACAGCGGCAGTTTCCATACCGCCGGCGTGCGCTCGTCGTAGCGCGTCATCAGCGCGCCGGACACCTCGGACGGCGTGCGGGTGTAGGCGTAGCCAAGGAAATCGATGCTGCGCGCCGTCGGGCCGGCGGCGTACTCCAGCGCCACGGCGGTGCCGGCCAGGCGCGCGCCGTCGCGGTCCGCCTGCCGGGCGGCGGCCAGCCAGTCCGTGCCGTGGCGGGCCACCTGCGCCAG
This sequence comes from Arenimonas sp., assembly GCA_041913425.1. Classification (GTDB taxonomy): domain Bacteria; phylum Pseudomonadota; class Gammaproteobacteria; order Xanthomonadales; family Xanthomonadaceae; genus Arenimonas. Next base: position 594 of record JAYSFF010000064.1, read on the forward strand.
CATGGCGCGCACCGCGCGCGCGGTGGCGTCCACGCGTTCGGGATAGGTGCGCCAGGAGTGGGTTTCCACCAGCACGCCGAAGCGGTTGCGCAGCTGGAAGTAGCCGGTCGAGAAGCGCGGCGGCGAGACGCCGTCGGCGAAGCCCGAGGCCGGGTTGTCGTTCTCGCGGAACGAAGGGTAGTACGGCAGCGGCAAGGAGCCGCCGCGGCGCAACTCGGCCAGCACCGCGTCCTGGAAGCGGCGGCCGATGGCGCGCAGGGCCGGGTCGCCGGCGAACTTCGGTTCCACCTGCACCGAGATGTCGTGCCGGAACTGGGCGCCGTCGGTCACATGCAGGTCGACGTAGAACAGGGGGTCCCAGCCGTTCACCAGACCGAGCATGGCCTGCATCTCCGCGCTGTCGGCCTTGGCGTAGTCGCGGTTGAGGTTATGGTTGTGCGCGGTCACCCGCCAGCCCATCTCCTTCGGGCCGCGCTGGTTCGGCCGGTTCCAGGCCGCGAAGCGCTCGTGGCCGTCGACGTTGAACACCGGCACGAACAGCATCACCTGCCGGCGCAGTGGGTTGTTTTTGCCTGGCCGCTGCAGCAGCTCGCGCAGCACCCGGAAACCGGCATCCTTGCCGTCGATCTCGCCGGCATGGATGCCGCCCTGGAACAGGCTGACCGGCAGGCCTTTGGCACGCGCCTGCTCGGGCGTCAACGCGCCGTCGGCGTTGGCGGCCAGCGCCCACATCGGCCGGCCTTCAGGCGTGCGGCCGAAATCGAAGCAGCGCACCTGCGCCGGATAGGCGGCCTGGAAGTCGCGGCACAGCGCCTCGACCTCGGCGTAGCGCCCGGTTTCGGCGTAGCCGCTGCGTTCGGCGTGGGTGCTCAGGTCCGGGGTTGCGGCCATGATCGGGCCGGGCAGGCACAGGGCGGCGGCGAGCAGGGGCAGGGCGTTCAGCAAGCGCATGGTAAAATTCCGGTCATTCACTGCCTGCAGTATAGCCATTCCGGCCTCGGCTTTTTCCGGTTCCCGCCATGTTCGCCCGCATCCCGCTTCCGCTCCGCCTGCCCCTGATCGTCGTGTTGATCGGCGCCAACACCCTGATCCGGGTGTCGCTGCTGCTGTTGCTGTCCGTGCTGAAGTGGGGCTTGCCGCTGCCGGCGCTGCAGTCGCGGCTGGACCGCTGGATCGTGGCTTTGGCCGAAGCCTGGATCGGCTTCAATTCCTGGATGATCGGGCATTTCAGCAGCCTGCGCATCCACCGCCACGGCGAGGCCACGCTCGATCCGCAGGGCCATTACCTGGTGCTGTCGAACCACCAGAGCTGGACCGATATCCCGATCCTGCAGGCGGTGTTCAACCGCCGCATCCCGTTCATGCGCTTCTTCCTGAAGCGCGAACTGATCTGGGTGCCGCTGCTGGGCCTGGCCTGGTGGGCGCTGGATTTCCCGTTCATGGCCCGGCATACCAAATCGCAGCTGGCCAAACGCCCGGAACTGGCCGGCCGCGACATCGCCGCCACCCGCAAGGCCTGCGAGAAATTCCAGGGCAAGCCGGTGTCGATCATGATTTTCCCGGAAGGCACCCGCTTCACCGCCGGCAAGCACGCCCAGCAGAACTCGCCGTTCAACGGCCTGCTCAAGCCCAAATCCGGCGGCATGGCCTACGCGCTGGACGCCATGGGTCGCGGCCTGCACGCCATCGTCGATGTGACCCTGCACTATCCGAACGGCAAGCCGAGCATCTACGACCTGTTCGCCGACCGCATCAAGGACGTGCACGTGCATGTGCGCGTGCTGGAAATCCCCGAGGCCATCCGCGCCGGCGATTACCAGGACGACCGGGCCTTCCGCGCCGAATTCCAGGGCTGGCTGAACGGCCTGTGGCAGGATAAGCAGGCTCTTCTGCAGGCGCTTCCGGCCTGAACCGGTCATACTGTCCATCCGTTTTCCGAGTATCCCCATGTCCGATTTCACCCAATGGCCGCTGCGGCCGGAACTGCTCGAGGCGCTCGCCGGGCAGGGCATCACCGCGCCGACGCCGATCCAGCAGGCTGCGCTGTCCGACATTCTGGCCGGCCGCGACGTGCTCGGCCAGGCCAAGACCGGCAGCGGCAAGACCCTGGCGTTCGCGCTCGGCCTGCTGTCGCGCCTGCAGCCGGCGCCGGGCGTGCAGGCGCTGGTGCTGTGCCCCACGCGCGAGCTGGCCGACCAGGTGGCGCAGGCCGTCCGCCGCGCCGCCGCGCGCCTGCCGAACCTGAAGGTCTCGGCGTTCTACGGCGGCATCCCGCTGCGCGTGCATGTCGAATCGCTGGTGCACGAGCCGGCGGTGGTGGTCGGTACGCCGGGCCGGGTGCTGGAGCTGATCGAGACCGGCGCGCTGAAGCCGGACGCGCTGGGCACGCTGGTGCTGGACGAAGCCGACCGCATGCTCGACATGGGCTTTGAACCGGCCATCCAGGCCATCTGCAAGACACTGCCGGCGAACCGCCAGACCCTGCTGTTCTCGGCCACCTTCCCGGAGGCGGTGCGCGCGCTGTCGAAAGGCTACCAGCGCGAGCCGTTGGAAATCCTGCTGGACGCCGATACCCGCTCCGAACACATCGAACAGCTGTTCTTCGAGGTGCCGGGCAATCGCAAGAACGACGCCCTGGTGCAATTGCTCGGCCGGCTGCAGCCGGCGCAGGCCTTGGTGTTCTGCAATACCAAGCTCGACTGCCAGAACGTCGAGCGTCATCTGGCCAAGGCCGGTTTCGACGTCACCGCGCTGCACGGCGACCTGGAGCAGCGCGAGCGCGATGAGGCCATGGTGCGCTTCCAGAACGGCAGCGTGCGCGTGCTGGTGGCCACCGACGTGGCCGCCCGCGGCCTGGACGTGGCCGGATTGGAACTGGTGCTGAGCTACGAGCTGGCGCACCAGGCCGACGTGCACGTGCACCGGGTCGGCCGCACCGGCCGCGCCGGCATGGCCGGCCGGGCGCTGGCGCTGGTGGCGCCGGCCGAAACCGGTCGGGTCAAGGCCATCGAGGAGCAGATGGGCTTCAGCGCCCAATGGCAGCGCATCGACCTCGGACAGATCGCGCTGAAGCCGCTGAAAGCCGAGTGGCGCACGCTGGTCATCGACGCCGGCCGCAAGGACAAACTGCGGCCCGGCGACATCCTCGGTGCACTGACCGGCAAGCAGGCGGTGGCCGGCGGCGACGTCGGCAAGATCGCGCTGTTCGACACCCGCGCCTATGTCGGCATCCGCCGTGCGGTGGCCGACAAAGCCCTGCAGACCCTGCGGCAGGATAAAATCAAGGGACGCAATTTCCGCGTCCGCGTGCTCGACCACTGATTCCGGGAAACCCCTCATGCGCTTCCGTTCCGCCTTGCTTGTGCTCAGCCTTATCGTCTCGTCCGCCGTTTCCGCCGCCACCGGCCTGGAACCGGCCGCGCGCGCCTTGCCCGTTGCCGAGCGCCTGCTGCCGCCGGACAACCTGCGCCTGCCGCCGGCCAGCGCCGTGCGCACCGCCAGCGGCCTGCGCTATGTGGTGCTGCAGGCGGGCAAGGGCGGCCGCCAGCCGCTGCCGACCGACACCGTCGAGATCGATTACATCGGCTGGGATTTCCAGGGCCGCGCCTTCGACAGCACCTTGCCGCGCGGCGCGCCGTCGAAATTTCCGCTGACCGGCCTGATCAAGGGCTGGCAAGAAGGCGTGCCGCTGATGCGCACCGGCGACACCTTCCGCTTCTGGATTCCCGGCAAGCTGGCCTACGACGGCCTGCCCGGCGGCGACACGCCGAAAGGCAACCTGGTGTTCGACATCACCCTGCACGCCGTGGTGCAGGAGCCCTGAGCGTGTCGGTCCGCGTCAATAAATTCATCGCCGATACCGGTTTCTGTTCCCGGCGCGAGGCCGAGGAGCTGATCAAGGCTGGACGGGTCACCGTCAACGGCCACAAGCCATCGCTGACCACGCGCGTGGAAGAGGGCGACAGCGTGCTGGTCGACGGCCAGAGCCTGCGCGTGCGCAAGGCCAAGCCCGGCCAGCGCAAGCACGTGTACATCGCGCTCAACAAGCCGGTCGGCGTCACCTGCACCACCGACACCACGGTCAAGGGCAACATCGTCGACTTCATCGGCCACGAGCAGCGCATCTTCCCCATCGGCCGCTTGGACAAGGATTCCGAAGGCCTGATCCTGCTGACCAGCAACGGCGACATCGTCAACGAGCTGCTGCGCGCCGAGAACCGCAAGGAGAAGGAATACCTGGTGGCGGTCAACAAGCCGGTGACCGAGGAGTTCCTGCGCGGCATGGCCAAGGGCGTGCGCATCCACCGCGAGACCACGCTGCCGTGCAAGACCCGGCGCATCGCGCCCTACGGCTTCGCCATCACCCTGACCCAGGGCCTGAACCGGCAGATCCGGCTGATGGCGGCGGCGTTCGGCTACCGCGTCACCCAACTGCGGCGGGTGCGCATCATCAACGTCAAGCTCGGCGCGCTGAAGATCGGCCAGTGGCGCAACCTGAACGACGCCGAGCTGAAAGGCCTGTTGCCCGAACGCAGCGAGTGGTGAAATCGGCCGTCAGAGCCGGCGCGCGTCGCGGAAATCGGTGATTTCGGTCTTTTCGAGGGTCATGTCGAGCACCGTGCTGAAACGGGCCTCGACCGGTTTGCCGTTCAGGCGCTGCGGTTCGAACTTCCATTTCTGCAGCGAGTCGCGGGCGAAGCGGCGGGCCGGTTCCGGCAGCACGCCGTTGTCGGACACCACCTCGATGGTGCCGCACATGCCGTCGACGCCGACCAGGCAGGACACGGTCAGCTTGCCCTTCCAGTCCTCGGGGCCGGACAGCTCGCGCGGGTAGGGCGCGAACTGCTCGCGTACCGGCAGCGGCGACAGGTTGATCGAATCCAGCGACACCGAGCCGCCCGCAGCCGAGGGCGTGACGGTATAGCTCAGCAGCAGGCCGGAGCGCAGCGTGGCCGGCGCGCCGGAGTCGGTCGGCGGCTCGATGCGCAGGGCGGCGATGCGCTTGTTGACCGCGGCCAGGAACGGCGCCGGATAGTCCGACTCTTTCTTGATTTCGGCGGCGGTGACCGTACCCTCGGTGCCGATTTCGACGCTCGCCCAGATCGCAACGGTATAGGGCTTGTCGGGCGCGGCGAGCGCCGGCGTCAGCGCGGCGGAAAGCAGAAGGGCGAGGGCGGTCGGCAGGCGGCGGTTCGGCATGGTCGGTGTCGGTATGCGGGACGGTGTTTGACTATAGTCCAATTCGGGCGCCTCTGGCCATCGGCCGGCTTGCTGTGGACGGATTCAAAGGCCGCCGATCCAGCTCGAGGCCAAGGCGCCGACACAGGCCAGGATCAGGGTCACGCTGATCCAACCGGCGATCAGGTCGCCGCGGCCGCTCTTGGCCGTGCCCATCAGCGCGGCATTGCCCGAGAGCAGAATCAGCGCGATGGCATGCAGTGGCAACATCACGGCATTGACCACCTGGCTGGCGTAGATCAGCGGAATCAGCGGCAGGCCGGGAATCGACACCACGCTGGCGGCCGCCACCACCAGGCCGACGAAGGCGGCGTAGAACAGCTGGAAGTGCCGGGAGTCCAGATCCAGCGAGGCCGGCGCGCCGATGCCCTCGGCGATCGAGTAGGCGGTGGCCAGCGGCACCACCGCCGCCGCCAGCAGGGACGCGCCGAGCAGACCGGCGCCGAACAGCACGGTGGCGAAACGGCCGGCCAGCGGCTCCAATGCCAACGCCACATCCTTGGCGTCGGTGATGGCGATGCCGGCGCGGTGCAGGGTAGCGGCGCAAGCCACCGCGATCGCCAGTCCGATCAGGCCGGTGAGGATCGAACCGATGACGACATCGACCCGTTCCCAACCGAGGTTGGCGACGGTGATTTTTTTGTCGACCGCATAGGATTGGATGAAGGCCAGCCCCCACGGCGCCAGCGTGGTGCCCAGCGCCGCGGCCACCGCGATCCAGCCCGCCGGATTCTGCGGCATGCTCGGCAGCAGCGAATGGCGCCAGACCAGCGACCAATCCGGTCCGGCCAGGATGCCGTCGACGATGTACAGAGCGAGCGTCGAAGAAATGAACAGCAGCACGCGCTCGACCCGATAGAACGAGCCGAGCACCACCACCAGCGAAATCAATACCGCCGCCAGCGGCGCGCTCAGCCAGGGCGGAATGCCGGCCAGCGAAGCCGCCGCCGAGATGCCGGCGTATTCGGCGCAGATGGTGCCGAAGTTGGCGAACAGCAGGCCGAGCACCGCGGCATAGCCCCAGCCACGGCCCCAGTGCGCGCGGATGACCGCGACGAAGCCCTTGCCGGTGGCGGCGCCGATGCGCACCGCCATCAGGTGGAACTGGATCAACAGCAGGGTGGAGGCCGGGATGATCCACAGCAGGCGGTAGCCGTGTTCGGCGCCCAGCACGGAGTAGGTGGTGATGCCGGCCGGGTCGTCGTCCGACAGGCCGGCCAGCAGGCCCGGGCCGAGCACCGCGAAGAACGCCGCCATCGCGCCGATGCCGGCCGCGCGCAGGCGCTGGAACTGGAAAGTGATGCCGCGCTTGTGGTGCGCCAGCCCGTGCGCCGGCGCGCCCTCGTGCCGGCGGAGCAGGTGGCGGAGGTGCCGTTTCTTTTTCTTGCCGTGCACCGTCATCGTTGCGCCTCAGGCCTGCAGATGCCGCAGGGCGCCCAGCGCCGCCAAACGGCCGCTGGCCATGCTGGCGGTCAGCAGATAGCCGCCGGTCGGCGCTTCCCAGTCCAGCATCTCGCCGGCGAAGAACAGCCCCGGGCGCTGGCGCCACATCAGCGTGTCGTCGAGCTGCGGCAAGCGCACGCCGCCGGCGCTGCTGATCGCCTCGGCGATCGGACGCGGCCGTTCAAGCCGCAGCGGCAGGCGCTTGAGCAGCGTCGTCAGCGCCAACGCATCGGTTGGCGGCTGGCGGTCGGTCAGTTCGTGCAGCAACGCGGTCTTGACCGGCGGCAGGCTGAATTGCCGGCGCAGCACATCGCTCAGGCTGCGGCCGTTGCGCGGCCGCGACAGGATATTCGCGACACGTGCCGGGTCGTGGTCGGGCAGCAGGTCGAGCAGGACGGTGCAGTCGCCGTCGCGCGCGATGCGTTCGCGGATGTCGGCGCTGCGCGCGTAGATCAGGCTGCCTTCGATGCCGTACTCGCTGATCACGCATTCGCCCTGCAGGCCGTCGCCGTTTTCGTCCGGCAGGCGGATGCGCAGCGGCTTCAGCGGCTGGCCGGCGAATTTGGCGCGGAAGAAATCCGACCAGGCGTGCTCGAAGCCGCAGTTGGCCGGTTTCAGCGCATCGATCGCCAATCCCTGCGCGCCGAGCCAGCCTTGCCAGCCACCGTCGGAACCCAGTTGCGGCCAGCTGGCGCCGCCCAAAGCGAAGATCACGGCGTCGGCCGCGATTGCGGCCTCGCCGTCGGGCGTGTGCAGCCGCAGTCGGCCGTCGCCATCGAACCCTTGGCATTCGTGCCGGACATGGAATTGCACGCCGAGTTCGCGCAGGCGTTTGAGCCAGGCGCGCAGCAGCGGCGCGGCCTTCATGTCGGTCGGGAACACGCGGCCGGAGCTGCCCACGAAGGTGGCGATGCCCAGGTCCTGCGCCCAGTCGCGCAGGGCCTGGTTGTCGAATTCCGTCAGCCAGGCCGAGACCCCCGGGCTCTGCGCACGGAAACGGCTGCGGAAGGCCGGCAGTGGTTCGGCGTGGGTCAGGTTCAGGCCGCCGCGGCCGGCAATCAGGAATTTGCGGCCGACCGAGGGCTTGCGCTCGTAGACATGCACCTCGGCACCGTGTCCGGCCGCGGTCTGCGCCGCCATCAGGCCGGCGGGACCGCCGCCGACGATGGCGATTTTTTTCGGCACGGCCTCGGCGCGCATGGACATTCCGGCGATAATGTCCGTCCAGTTTAACCAAATCGGACCGCCCATGCCGTATTGCCCGATCCTCGCCACGCTGGCCTATGTGCTGTCGCCGGACGGCAAGCAGGTGCTGCTGGTGCACCGCAACGCCCGTGCGCACGACGAACACCTCGGCAAATACAACGGCCTCGGCGGCAAGGTCGAGGCCGACGAGGACGTGCTGGCCAGCATCCGCCGCGAGGTGATGGAGGAGGCCGGCATCCACTGCGAGAAGCTCAGCCTGCGCGGCACCATCTCCTGGCCGTTCTTCGGCCGCAACGGCGAACACTGGTACGGGCTGATTTTCCTGGTCGAGTCGTTCAGCGGTACGCCCTACACGCAGAACGCGGAAGGCGACCTGTGCTGGGTCGACGTCGACCGGATCATGGAGCTGCCGATGTGGGACGGCGACCGCCATTTCCTGCCGCTTGTGTTCGACGGCGACCCGCGGCCATTCCATGGCGTGATGCCATATGAAAACGGCAAAATGCAGTCCTGGAGTTATTCCAGGGTCTGATAACTAGTTGATTTCAAATGCCAAGCCCTTGTCCGCCGGGCCATTTTCAGGCAATCATTAACGAAAATTTAAGTATAATGGTCGAGTCCAGCGACCGATGCGTTTGCCCGAAGAAGGGTCTTCAGGCCAGGTAGTTTGTTTCGAATAAAAAAACCGACACTTTCCTTACATCACCCTTTAGAGGCTCTCATGGCAACCCAACAACTCCGCAAGCACGTGCTTGCCGCGGCGGTTTCCGCCGCC
>JAYSFF010000065.1:0-8947 GCA_041913425.1 Arenimonas sp.
CCAGCATTTCGGAGGCCTTGCCGGCAGCCTCCAGAATACCGGAATCCTGCGCCCGGTCCTGCAGCACGCGCATGTAAAGATTCGCCGCCACCAGCCCTTGGCCGACATCATCATGCAGGCTGCGGATGATGCCGTTCACGTACTCGGCGTTTCGCGCCTCCAGCGAGAGCTCCACCTCCTGCAGGTTGCGGATCAGCCTGCGCTCCCGATGCGCCGACTCGATCAAGCTGCGCTCCGAAGTCCGCATGCGCTCGCCATAGATCGAGGCGGACACGCATGTGCCCACGAACAGCAGGAGATAGACAGTATTCAGGTGCCATGTGCTGAGCGACCAGCCCTCGTGCGCCGAGGAAAACAGGACGATGCAGGTGAATCCGGCGATAACCGAGGGCAGGGGTCCGTTGCGGAAGGACAAATAGACCATGATCACCAGCAGCAGGGTCAGGAACAGGAAAATCACCGACAGGTTGCCGGTGATGTCGTACAGACGGTACATCATCGCCAGCAGGAATACAGTCAACGCCGACATCACGGCACTGGTGCTGGCGAGGCGGACATCGAGAGGCGGCCGGCCGCTGGCGGATACGGCGTAGATCCCGAACACCAACGCGGTCGTCATGTAGGCGTTTAAACGGGCAAAAGCGGAGCTGACCGTATAGGAAAAATCCCGGTCTGCCAGAAGCTGGTCAACCAGAACCGGTGCGGCGGAGCCTGCCAATGCCAAGGCGGCAAGCACACAGACCAGAAGATAGGGCGCGGTCTCGGGCCGTTGGCCGATGCGGTCCATTTCCGGGCGCAGCAGCCAGGCGCAGGCATAGGTGGCCACGACCGAGGTGAAATGCACGGTCATCAGTTCGATGTTCAGAGAACCGGCCAGAGGATAGATGCGATCGAATGGATTTACCGCTACCAAGACCAGTTCCAGCAATCCGGCCACCGGATAGTGCAGGAGCCTGAGGTTGAACACGGCGTAGATGCGCAGGCCGAACAGAATGCTGACATAGGCACCCTCGATATTGAGCGCCATGAACAATGGCAAGGTAGCCAGGACGAGCGTTGGCCAAAGCCAAAGTCTTGACTGGTTGGTTGCTGCGGCCACAGGGGTTTCCATAACCCTAGCTTCTACTACCTTGAACCAGCAGGCTATAAGAATTTTTCTAATACTAAGATTGAGCGAATCGGTGCATCATGGCTCCCTATGAGCCTGATTGTCCTTCTGGAAGACCACTCCATAGTCCGTGACGGGCTGCGCTACCTGTTGGAGCAGGACGGCCATCGGATAGAAGCCGAGTTCGGTAATCCCGACGACTTCTTCCGGCGCATGGACGGACTCAGCTCGGACATCCTGATCACCGACCTGGACTTCGCCCACTACAAGGGCACCGCAGTCCTGGAGCACCCGGCCTGCATCACCGGCCGCTTCCGCACCATCGTGCTGTCAATGCACACCGGACCGAACGTGGTGCGCCAGGCCATCCGGCTGGGCATCGCGGCCTACGTCAGCAAAGGCCGCGGCGCCCAGGAGCTATTGAACGCCATCCGCTCGGTGGAACAGGGCCTGCCCTATTTCTGCGACGAGGCCCGCAAAGCGGCCGACACCCGCAGCCCGCACATCACCCAACGCGAACGCGAAGTGCTGGTGCTGTTGATCGCCGGCATGAGCCCGAAAGACATCGCGGAAAAGCTCGGCATCTCCGACAAGACCGTGTACGTGCACCGGGTCAACCTGCTGGAGAAGTTCAAGGCGCGCTCGGTGTTCGAACTGCAGAGCCGGGCCAGCGAACTGGGCATATGAAAAAGCCCCGCCAGGCGGGGCTTTTTCGGCGGATCAAGCGGCGAACAGCGCCTTCATCTTCTTCAGCGCGTTGGCCTCGAGCTGGCGGATGCGCTCGGCCGACACGCCGTATTCCTCGGCCAACTCGTGCAGGGTGGCCTTGTCCTCGGCCAGGAAGCGCTTCTGCAGGATCTCGCGCGAACGCGAATCGAGGCCGGCCAGGCCTTCGCGCAGCAGCTCCAGCTGGTTGTCTTCGTGGTTCTCGCGCTCGTAGGCGGCGGCCGGATCGGCATTGACCGCGACCAGATAGGCCGACGGCGACGGCGGCGCGTGCTCGTTGTCGTCGTCGTCCGGGGCGTCGAAAGCGACGTCGCGGCCGGACAGACGCGATTCCATCTCCAGCACTTCGCGTTCGGAGACGTTAAGGTCCTTGGCCACGGCCGAGACTTCGGCGGCATTCAACCAACCCAGGCGCTTTTTCGATTTGCGCAGGTTGAAGAACAGCTTGCGCTGGGCCTTGGTGGTGGCCACCTTGACGATGCGCCAGTTGCGCAGGATGAATTCGTGCATCTCGGCGCGCACCCAGTGCACGGCGAAGCTGACCAGGCGCACGCCCTGGTCGGGGTCGAAGCGCTTGACCGCCTTCATCAGGCCGATGTTGCCTTCCTGGATCAGGTCGCCCATGCCCAAGCCGTAACCTTGGTAACCGCGGGCCACATGCACCACGAAACGCAGGTGCGCCATCACCAGATGGCGGGCGGCATCGAGATCGTCGTTGTCGCGGTAGGCGCGCGCCAGTTTCTGCTCGTCCTCGACCGACAGCACCGGCACGCGGCTGACCGCGTTGATGTAGGCGTCCAAGGAACCGAGGGCGCTGGGAATCGGCAGATTGTGGCTGATCAGGGCTTGGCTGGTCATGGCGTTCTCGTTCATGGGTTTAGTCTAGCACTCTGGCGGTTGGAGTGCTAATCGGCCCGGAAAGTTCCCCGAGATTGGCTTTGGCGACCTGAACTAAGAAATATTTTATTACAAATCAATTATTTATTGGAGCCGCCAATCCATCGGCGGCTGGCCCCGGCCCTGCAGGTAGCGGTTGGCGGCGGAAAAATGGCCGCAACCCAGAAAGCCGCGGTGCGCCGACAGCGGCGAAGGATGCGGCGCACGCAGGATGCAATGGCGGTTACGGTCGATGATGCGGCCCTTGGCCTGGGCATAGGCGCCCCAGAGCATGAACACCAGGCCTTCGCGACGGTCGGACAGCGCTTGGATGGCGGCGTCGGTGAATTCTTCCCAGCCCTTGCCTTGATGCGATCCGGCCTTGCCGGCTTCCACGGTCAGCACGGCATTGAGCAGCAACACGCCGCGGTCGGCCCAGGGCGTGAGGTTGCCGGTGGTTGGAATCGGCAAGCCCAGATCGCGCGCCTGTTCCTTGAAGATGTTCTGCAGCGAGGGCGGCGGCGGCACGCCGTCCGGCACCGAGAAGCTCAGGCCATGCGCCTGGCCCGGGCCGTGGTAGGGGTCCTGGCCGAGGATGACCACGCGCACCGCCTCGAACGGGGTGTGGTTGAAGGCGTTGAAGATCAGCGGGCCGGGCGGATAGACCGCCTTGCCCTTGGCCTTCTCGGCGCGCAGGAACGCAGCCAAGGCCTGCATCGGTTCGGACGCCAGCAACCCGCCGAGATGCGGTTGCCAGGAGCCGGACAAGCGGCCGTCGGCGCTCATGCGCCGCGCTGGCGGTTCCGGCGGCCCATGCGCAGCTGGAACAGCAGTTTGGTGACCAGCAGGCGCTCTTCGATCGGCTTCTGCACCAGGTCGTTGGCGCCGAGCTGGATCAGCTGGCTCTGGTTGGCCGGGTCGGCGTCGCCGGTCATCACCACGATCGGCAGGCGGTTCTTGCCCAGGCCGCGCTCCTCGCGCACGATGCGCAGCAGGTCCATGCCGGTCAGATCGCCTTTCAGATAGACGTCGCTCAGGATGATGTCGGGCAGGCCGTCGCCGTCATCGAGCAGGGCGATGGCATCCTCGACGCTGACCGCATGCCGCACGCCGAGGCCATGTTTCTTCATCATGCGCGTGGTGGCGGCGGCCACCACCTTGCTGTCTTCGACGTACAGCACCTCGCCGCTGACTTCCTCGTCGGGCGCCAGATAGCCTTTGACGAACGCGGCCAGCGCGTCCATGCCCCAGGTCTTGTCGAAATAGTCGGTGACGTGCGGGCTCAGGCTGCGCTGCTCCAGACGCGACTGCACGTCGGCCGACACCGCGATGACCGGGAAATACGATTGCGTGCTCTGCTCGCGCGCGAAACGCGCCAATTCGTCGCCGTCCATGTCCGGCAGCACCAGGGCGGTGACCAGCAAATGCACCGGCTGCGACACCAGCACCGACTTGGCCTGTTCGCCGCTCTCGCATTCGGTGACCACGGCGTCCGGCAAGGTCTTGGCCATCAGGCCTAGCAGCACCTTGCGCACCAGCTTGGAGCCGTCCACCACCACCAGGTGCGGATGCTGCAGGTCGAGCGGCAGGAACGCCAGCGCGCTCACAGATCCACCGGGCGGGTCAGACGCAGATAATGGCCGACTGCCAGATACGCGCCGAGCACGCCGAGCCCGGCGGCGGCGGCGAGCACCGCGGCCGGCAACCAGAGCGGCACCGGCATGAAACGGAAGCCGCTGCCGTAACTGCCGATCAGCGCGAGCAGGCTGGGCTGGATATAGGCCGCGGCGGCGATCAGGATGGCCAAGGCCAGCACACCGGCCGCCAGGCCCAACAGGCCGCCGGCGTACAGGAACGGGCGGCGGATGTAGCCGTCGCTGGCGCCGAGCTGCTGCAGCACGGCGATTTCGGTCTCGCGGGTGGCGATGTCGAGGCGGATGTTGTTGGCCACGGCCAGCACCGCGCCGAGCGCGAACACCGCGCCGAGCAGGATCAGCAAGCGTGAACCGAAGCCGAGCCACGCCTGCAGGCGGCGTTGCCAGACGCCGTCATGCTGCACGAACTCGACGTCCGGCAGCTGCTGCAGGCGCGCCACCAGAGCGCGTTCGTCGCCGGCGGCCGGCTCCACCACCAGCACCGGCGGCAGCGGATTTTCGCCCAGAATCGAGACTGCATTGGCTAGCTCGCTGCTGGCGCGGAATTCCTTCAGGCCCTGCTCCGGGGTCTTGACCCGCACGGCGGCGACTGCGGCATCGGCGCGCAGGCCGTCGGCCAGGCGCTCGGCCCGCGCCACGGCGGCGTCCGGCAGCAGGAACACATGGATGGCGCGCGAAGCCTGCACCCGCGAGGCCAGCTGTTCCATCTGCAGCAATGACCAAGCCAGCGCCAGCGGCAACGCCAAGGCGATGGCCATCACCCCGAGCGACAGGCCGCTGGAGAACGGCCGGCGGGCCAGCCGCCCGAAGCTGGCGGCGAATGCGGCGGCGTGCTGCGCGCGCCAGGCGGCGAAGCGGGAGTAGGACTCACTCATCGGCCAACTCCTCGGGCGAGATGTCGTCCATCAGCCGGCCTTTGTCGATGACCAGCACGCGCTTCTTCATGCGCTTGACCAAGGCCAGGTCGTGGCTGGCGATGACCACCGCCGTGCCCTGCCGGCATAGGCCGACCAGCTGGTTCATGATGTCGGCCGCCAAGGACGGATCGAGATTGCCGGTCGGTTCGTCGGCCAGCAACAGGGCCGGCTGCAGGGCCATGGCGCGGGCGATGCCGACGCGCTGTTGCTCGCCGGTGGAAATGTCGGTGGAACGGTGGCCGGCGCGTTCGGCCAAGCCGAGGCTGTCGAGCGCATGCCGGACCCGACGTTGGATTTCGGCCGGCGCCAAGCCGGCGATCAGCAGCGGCAGGGCGACGTTGTCGGCCACGGTGCGGTCAAGCAGCAGGCAGTGGTCCTGATGCACCACGCCGAGCCGGCGGCGGTGCAGCGCGACCTGCTTGCCGCGCACGCGCTCGAGGTTCTTGCCGTCGAACCAGACCGAGCCGGCGCTGGGCCGCTCGGACAGGTGCGCCAGCTTCAGCAAGGTGCTTTTGCCGGCGCCGGAGTGGCCGGTGATGAACACCATCTCGCCGGCCTGCACGGAAAAACTCAGATCGTCCAGGGCCCGGTGGCCGCCCGGATAGGTTTTGCCGACGCCGTCGAAGCGCAGAAGAGTCATCACGCCTTCCCTGAAAGAACTCCCCCTAGTGTGCCGTATTACCGCGTCGGATTCGAGGGGGTGAACAGCGATTTGATACGCGCGCCCAGACGACGCAGCACCGAGGGTTTTTCATGCGGCGTGACGGCCGGCGCGGCGGTGGCCGGCGCCGCGGTGTCGATCGGCTTGCGCCGGCGGCGGCGCGGTTTGCGCGCGGATTCGGCGGCGGGCACGCCGGCATCGGCCGGCATGGCCGATTCGGGGCGTTCGCCGCGGGGGTTTTCGCCGCGCGGCTTATCGGAACGTGGCTTATCGGCGCGTGGGCGGTCGGAACGGGGCCGGTCGCCACGCGGGCGCTCGCCGCTGCGTCCGCCGCGGCCGGAACCGGACTTGCCGCCGCGGCGCTCGTCTTCGGCGGCCTTGGCCTCGCGGGCCTCGCGGAAGATGGCGCTGACGCTTTCGCCCTCGTCTTCGCCGGCAACGCGCTCACGCGGCGCGCGCGGCACCGGCACCAGCAGCTCCTTCTCGATCTGCGCCACCGGCAGCTTCTGCTCGATGTAGGCCTCGATGTCGGGCAGCGACATGGCGTAGCGCTCGCAGGCGAAGCTGATGGCGTCGCCCTCGGCGCCCAGGCGCGCGGTGCGGCCGATGCGGTGCACGTAGTCCTCGGCGTCGAACGGCAGGTCGTAGTTGTAGACGTGGCTGACGCCGTCGATGTGCAGGCCGCGGGCGGCCACGTCGGTGGCCACCAGGATGTCGAGCTGGCCCTTCTGGAAGCGGGCGAGAAGCGTTTCGCGCTTCTTCTGCGGCACGTCGCCGGACAGCACGCCGACGCGGAAGCCGGCGCGCTCGAGCGCCTTGGCCACGCGTTCGACCCAGACCTTGGTGTTCACGAACACCATGGTGCGGTGGCCCTCGCTGCGGGTCAGCAGGCCTATCAGCAACGGGATCTTCTCCTCGTCGGCAGGGAAGTAGACCACCTGGCGCACCTTGGCGGCGGTGATGAACTCGGCCTCGACCACTAGCTTCTCGGGGTCGTTCATGTGCTCGTAAGCCAGCTCCAGCACGCGCTGGCTGAGCGTGGCGCTGAACAGCAGGGTCTGGCGCTCGGTGCGGATCGGCATGCGCCGCAGCAGGAAGCGGATGTCCTTGATGAAGCCGAGGTCGAACATGCGGTCGGCCTCGTCGAGCACGCAGACCTCGCAGGCGTGCAGGGACACGACCTTGTGCTGCTTGACGTAGTCGATCAGGCGGCCCGGGGTGGCGATGATCACGTCGACGCCCTGCTGCAGCAGTTCGCGCTGCTTGTCGTAATCGACGCCGCCGTAGACCAGGGCGAAGCGCAGGCCCAGGTCGGAACCGAACTTCACCGCGTCCTTGTGGATCTGGATGGCCAGTTCGCGGGTCGGCGCCAGGATCAGCGCGCGGGGGTCCTCGGGCTTGCGCTCGGCTAGGGCAGGACGGGTCAGCAGGCGGTTGATCAACGCCACCAGGAAGGCCAGGGTCTTGCCGGTACCGGTCTGGGCCTGGCCGGCGACGTCGCGCCCGGCGAGGGCGATCGGCAGGGTCAGGGCCTGGATGGGGGTGCAACGCGAGAAGCCGGCGGACTCGAGGCCCTGGAGCAGCACGGGGGTGATGTCGAAATTCGAAAAAGGTATATCGGTCAGTGCTTTATCTGTCATTTTTGGGATTCCGCGGCGCCTCGGCCGCTTGCAATACGCCCCCGCTCGGCGCACACTGCGCAGGATATTCGGGCGATTTCGGGATGGATTTTCGTTTCAGCGCCCCCATTCTACCCTAAAGCCCGTACCCGCACGGTTCCGCGCCATTTTCAAGGAGTATTTCGTGAGCGATAAAGTCCACCACGTCACCGACGCCAGCTTCGACGCCGACGTCCTGAAGTCATCCACCCCGGTTCTGGTCGACTTCTGGGCCGAATGGTGCGGCCCCTGCAAGATGATCGGCCCGCTGGTCGACGAACTCGCCGACAGTCACGCCGGCAAGGTCAAGGTGGTCAAGATCAACATCGACCAGAATCCCGGCACCCCGCGCCAGTTCGCCGTGCGCGGCATCCCGACCCTGATGCTGTTCAAGGACGGCAAGGTCCAGGCCACCCAGGTCGGCGCCGTCGGCAAGGCGCAGCTGGCCGCGTTCGTCGATTCCAACATCTGATTGCCTGAACGTCCGGCGGCGCAAAGCCGCCGGATGCTTGCCCGGCAAGGGCTTAAGTGCTACTTTAATGCCGAACGCGCGTTCCGCGCCCCGGTTTTACGCATCCCCATCTCCTTCTCCCCCGCTCGCACTCGCGAGGAATCCCCTGTGTCAGAATCCGAAAACGAAAGCGGCGACGCCGTCGCCAAGAAAGTCCGTAAACCCCGCCTGAGCAAAACCGCCAAGCCCGCCGCCGACGCGCCGGCCGAAGTGGTCGTGCACGTCGATCCGGAGCCGGCCGCGCCGCAGCGCGCCGAACGCGCGGAAGCGGCCGAGCGGACCCCGGCGCCGAACGCGCAAGGCGAAGCCCCAGCCGGCCAGGACGGTGAAGGCCAGCCGCAAGGCGGCCAGGAACAGCGCCCGCGCCACGGCCATCAGCACAACAACCGCCGCGACCGTTTCCAGCACCGCAACGAGCGCAACCGCGACCGCTTCCAGCACCGCAACGACCGCCAAGGCGGCGACGAGGGCGAGGGCGAACCGCGTCAGGCCTACCAACCGCCGCAGCTGCCGCCGGACTTCCCGAACTACTCGTTGACCGAACTCAAGCGCATGCCGATGCATAAGCTGCTGGAGATGGCCGAGCAGCTCAACCTGCACGAAGGCGTGGCGCGCATGCGCCGCCAGGACGTGACCTTCCAATTGCTGAAGGTGCTGACCCGCCATCCGGCCGGCGTCGCCGCCGAAGGCGTGCTGGAGATCCTGCCGGACGGTTACGGCTTCCTGCGCTCGGCCGACGCCAGCTACCTGGCCGGCCCGGACGACGTGTACATCTCGCCGAGCCAGATCCGCCGCTTCAACCTGCGCACCGGCGACCACATCACCGGCCGCATCC
>JAYSFF010000066.1:0-8936 GCA_041913425.1 Arenimonas sp.
ACGAGTGGATCAACGACAACGACCTGACGCCCTACATCCTGGTCGACGCCCGGCAGCCCGGCGTTCAAGTCCCGGCCTCGGCGGTCAAGGACGGCAAAGTGGTGCTGAACATCGCCATGCGCGCGGTCGAGGCGCTGGACCTGGGCAACGACGGCCTGAGCTTCAAGGCCCGCTTCGGCGGGGTCAGCCAGTACCTGTATGTGCCGGTGGCGGCGGTGATCGCCATTTACGCCCACGAAACCGGGCAGGGCATGATGCTGCCGCCGGACGAGGGCGCATCGGAAGACGTCGATGCGGTTTCGGCCGAGCAGGCCGCGGCCGATGCCGAATCCGACGCGGAAGAGACCGGTGACGACCGGACGCCACCGCCCCCGAAGGGCGGCCATCTGCGCATCGTCAAATAAGCCGGTCCGGCGCCGTGCGCGCCACCGGTTCGCTCCAGCTCACCGCGCGGTCGCCGAGCAGGGTCACGCTGCCGGGGTGGCGGTCGTGGCCGTCGTGCGAGTATTCGAAACGGTAGGTCCGGCGCCAACGCAGGCGGCCACCGTCGCGGGTCAGGCCGAGCCGGATCTGGTGCACGCTGTCGTCCAGCCACTGCACGCCGGCGCGGATGCACAGCTGCCGGCTGAAGCGCGCGGCCTCTTCGGCCGCGGCGCGGCCCGCCGACCAGAACGCCCACAGCGGAAACGCCAGCAGGATGAACCAGACCGCATTCACGGCGGGTCGCCCAGGCGCATCGAGAAATCGACGGCGCGGATGTGTTTGGTCAGCGCGCCGACCGAGACGAAATCGACGCCGGCCGCGGCGATGGCGGCCAGGCGTTCCCATGTGACGCCGCCGGAAACCTCCAGCGGCTTGCGGCCGCCGGCCAGACGCACCGCCTCGCGCATGTCGGCGTCGCTGAAATCGTCAATCAGGATGCGGCTGCAGTCAGTGGCCAGCGCCTCGCGCAGTTCATCCAGCGTCTCGACCTCGACGATGACCGGGATGTCCGGATGCCGGCTGCGCGATCTGGCGACCGCCGCGGCGATGGAGCCGGCGGCATGGATGTGGTTTTCCTTGAGCATGACCGCGTCGAACAGGCCCATGCGGTGGTTGACGCCGCCGCCGACGCGCACCGCGTATTTCTGGGCTTGGCGCAGGCCGGGCAGGGTCTTGCGGGTGTCGAGCACGCGCGTGTTGGTGCCGGCCAGGGCCTTGGCGTAGGCCGCGGTCTGGGTGGCGGTGGCCGACAGGGTCTGCAGGAAGTTCAGCGCGCTGCGCTCGGCGCCGACCAAGGCGCGCACGCGGCCACGGAAGCGGACCAGCACGGTGCCGGCGGCGACTTCGTCGCCTTCGGCGACCAGCCAGTGCAGTTCGACATCCGGGTCCAGCTGCCGGAAACAGGCATCGAACCACGGCCGGCCGCAGACCCGAGCGGCCTCCTTGGCGATGACGTAACCTGATCCGATCCGGTCCTCGAGCAGTTCGGCGGTGACGTCGCCGCCTTGGATGTCCTCGGCCAGGCTGCGCTCGGCATCGGCCTCGACCACCGCCTGCGGCGGCGCGGGAACGCCGCGCATGTCAGGCATCGCGGCCGTCGATCGCGGACGCGGCGACGGCTTCGTCGGCCAACAGCACCGGAATGCCGTCGTCGATGCGGTAGATCAGTTTGCCGTCGGCGGTGATCAGGGCCTCGGCGTAGGGCGCACTGACCGCGCGGCCTTCGACATCGGCCAGCGCGCCGGCCGCGACCGCGGCGTTGAGCCGTTTCAGCGCGTCGGCGGGCAGCGGATGCAGCGGCTGTTTGCTGGCGGGGCAGCACAGGATGTCGAGCAGTTTTTTGTCCATGGGCCGTGGAAGTTTCAGCGATAAGCGCATAGAATACGCCTTTAGATGGGGTTAGCGCTATGGCTGATTCAAGTCCGGTACTGGTTGGCGTGGTGATGGGTTCCCGCAGCGATTGGGACACCATGCAGCACGCGGTGAAGCACCTCGAGGCCTTCGGCATCGCGCACGAGGTGCAGGTGGTCTCCGCCCATCGCACCCCCGATCTCCTGTTCTCCTACGCCGAGAGCGCCCAGCCGCGCGGTCTGCGCGCGATCATCGCCGGCGCCGGCGGCGCCGCGCATCTGCCGGGCATGCTGGCCGCCAAGACCGCCGTGCCGGTGCTGGGCGTTCCGGTGCAGAGCAAGGCGCTCAGCGGCCAGGATTCCCTGCTGTCGATCGTGCAGATGCCGGCCGGTGTTCCGGTCGCCACTTTCGCCATCGGCCAGGCCGGCGCCGCCAACGCCGCGCTGTTCGCCGCCGCGATGCTGGCCGCCGAGTTCCCGGCCGTGGCCGCCAAGCTCGCCGCCTTCCGCCGGCAACAGACCGACGCAGTGCTGGCCGCGCCCGATCCGCGCCTGCCATGACCGCGGTCGGCATCCTCGGCGGCGGGCAGCTGGCCCGCATGATGGCGCTTTCCGGCGCGCCGCTGGGCCTGCGCTTTCTGCTGCTCGACAACGTCGCCGACGCCTGCGCCGGCCAGTTCGCGCCGATGCTGGTCGGCGACTACCGCGATGAAACCATCTTGGCCGAGTTCGCGGCCAAGGTCGACGTCGCCACTTTCGATTTCGAGAACGTGCCGGCCGAAAGCGCGCGCTGGTTGAACGCCCGCATTCCGGTATTCCCCAACCCCGACGCGCTGGCGGTTTCGCAGGACCGTCTGGCCGAGAAGACCCTGTTCCGCGAATTGGGCATCGACGTTCCGGACTTCCGCGACATCAACGGCTTCGATGCGCTGCGCGCCGCGATTGCCGAGCTCGGCATGCCGTGCATCCTGAAGACCCGGCGTCTGGGCTACGACGGCAAGGGCCAGTTCCGCATCCGCTCCGACGCCGACATCGACGCCGCCTGGCAGGCGCTCGGCGCGCAAGCCGGCACCGTCGGCCTGATCCTGGAAGCCTTCGTGCCGTTCGAGCGCGAGATTTCGGTGATCGCCGTGCGCGGCCGCGACGGCGAATTCCGCCACTGGGCGCTGACCGAGAACTGGCATGAGCAGGGCGTGCTGTCGGCCAGCCTGTCGCCGGCCACCGGCACCGCCGCGTTCGAGGCCGACGCCGTGGCCTACGCCCGCAAGGTCGCGGAAAAACTCGATTACGTCGGCGTGTTCGCGCTGGAGCTGTTCCTGCACGGCGGCCGGCTGATGGCCAACGAGATGGCGCCGCGCGTGCACAACTCCGGGCATTGGACCATCGAGGGCGCGGAAACCTCGCAATTCCAGAACCATCTGCGCGCCGTGCTCGGCCTGCCGCTTGGCAGCACGCGTTCGGTCGGCGCCAGCTGCATGCTGAACTGGATCGGCGCGATGCCGGACGCGCAGCCGGTGCTGCGCGAGGCCGGCGGCCACTGGCACGATTACGGCAAGACCCAGCGGGCCGGCCGCAAGGTCGGGCACGCCACCCTGCGCGCGGATTCGCCGCAGGCCTTGGCCGAATCCCTGGTACGGGTCGGTGCCGCCCTCGGCCGGCAGGCCCAGGTCGCGCCGGTCATCGCCCGCTTGGGCTGAAACGAGAAACGCGCCCGAGGGCGCGTTTTTCATTCGGTGTAACCGCTGTAGGGGCGAACCTATGTGTTCGCCCCTAGCGCGGCATCACGCCATCTGGGCGGCAACGAAATCCCAGTTGACCAGGTTCCAGAACGCTTCCACGTATTTCGGGCGGGCGTTGCGGTAGTCCACGTAGTAGGCGTGTTCCCAGACATCGCAGGTCAGCAGCGGTTTGTCGGCGCCGGTCAGCGGGGTGGCGGCGTTGGAGGTGCTGACCAGGGCCAGACTGCCGTCCGGACGCTGCACCAGCCAAGCCCAGCCGGAACCGAAGGTGCCGATGGCGGTCTTGGTGAATTCGGCCTTGAATGCTTCGAAGCTGCCGAACGCGGCATCGATCGCTTCGGCCAGCTTGCCGGTCGGGGCGCCGCCGCCGTTCGGTTTCAGGCAATTCCAATAAAAGGTGTGGTTCCAGACCTGGGCGGCGTTGTTGAACAGACCGCCCTGCGATTTGCGCACGATGGTTTCCAGGTCGGCGTTCTCGAATTCGGTGCCGGCGATCAGGTTGTTCAGGTTGGTGACGTAGGTCTGGTGGTGCTTGGAGTAGTGGTAGTCGATGGTTTCGGCCGAGATGTGCGGTTCGAGCGCGGTACGGTCGTAGGGCAGGGCGGGCAGTTCGATGGCCATAGGGGTTCTCCGGGGCAGTCCGTGACGGGGGAATAAGGCTTATAATTCTACCCTGTTCGTGAACGGGATGTATGTCCCACAGACCACCGGAGCGTCGCATGTCCACCAATCCCATCAACGACCGCATCAAAGCCGAAATCGCCAGCGCCCCCATCGTGCTGTTCATGAAAGGCACTCCGCAGTTCCCGATGTGCGGCTTTTCCTCGCGCACCGTGCAGGCCCTGAAGGCCGTCGGCGCCCAGATGCACACCGTCAACGTGTTGGAGGAGCCGGAAATCCGCGCCAACCTGCCGCGTTACTCGGACTGGCCGACCTTCCCGCAGCTGTTCATCAACGGCGAGCTGATCGGCGGCTGCGACATCACCCTGGAGCTGTTCGAAAGCGGCGATCTGGCCGCGATGGTGGCGGACGCGCAAAAGGCGGCATGAGCCCGCTGCCGACGCCCGCACCGGACTGCCTGGCCGGCCGGGTCATCCTGGTCACGGGTGCCTATGGCGGCTTGGGCGAGGCGGCGGCAAAGGCCGCGGCCGCGGCCGGCGCCACGGTGGTGCTGCTCGGCAAGAAAGTGCCCAAGCTCAACCGGGTGTACGACACCCTCAAGAAGATCGGCCCGGAGCCGGCCCTGTATCCGCTCGACATGCGCGGCGCCGATCCGGCCGATTACGAGGCCATGGCCGACAAGATCGCGGCCGAACTGGGCGGCCTGCACGGCATCCTGCACTGCGCGGCCGATTTCTCCGGTCTGCGCCCGCTGGAAACCACCAGCCCGGAAGAGTTCGTCACCCAGATCCACGTCAACCTGACTGCGCCTTGGTTGCTGACCCAGGCCTGTCTGCCGGTGCTGCGCCAATCCGGCGACGCCGCCGTGGTGTTCGTGGCCGAAGACCTGCGCCGCGTCAATAAAGCCTACTGGGGCGCCTATGGCATCGCCAAGGCCGGCCTGGAAGGGCTGGTCTCGATGTTGCACGACGAGACCGAAGATTCCAGCGTCCGGGTCGCCGCCCTGCAACCTGGCCCGATGCGCACCAGCATCCGCGCCCGGGCCTATGTCGAGGAGGCCGCCACCGACTGCCCGGAGGCCGCCGTGTATGCGCCGGCCTGCGTCCATCTGCTGTCCGCCGCCGGCATCGCCGACCGCGGCCGCATCCTCCGTCCCGACCAGGCCCGATAAGCCATGGAAACCGTGTCCGCCGCGCTGTTGCTGTTCCTGATCATGGATCCGCTGGGCAACATCCCGGTGTTCCTGAGCCTGCTCAAGCCCTTGCCGAAAAAGCGCCAGCGCGTGGTGCTGGTGCGCGAACTGCTGATCGCCTTCTTGGTGCTGCTGGGTTTCCTTTGGGGCGGGAAATACGTGCTCGAGGCCATGCACCTGCGCCAGGAGTCGGTGTCCATCGCCGGCGGCATCATCCTGTTCCTGATCGGCCTGAAGATGATCTTCCCCAGCCCCGAAGGCATGTTCGGGGAGGGCGAGGGCGGCGAACCGTTCATCGTGCCGATGGCCATCCCGATGGTGGCCGGTCCCTCGGCCATGGCGGCGGTGATGCTGTTCGGCAGCCAGGACCCGAGCCGGATGGGCGATTGGACCCTGGCGCTGGCCTTGGCCTGGTTCGGCACGGCCCTGATCCTGCTGTCCTCGACCTACCTCTACAAGGTACTGGGAACCCGGGTCCTGGTGGCCTTGGAGCGCCTGATGGGCATGCTGTTGGTGGCGATTTCGGTGCAGATGCTGATGGACGGCATCAGGGCCTATCTGACCACCGCCCCGTAAGTCATTTTCCTGTCACAAAACATACATAGAATTAACATTCGGTGGTAAAATTCCGCCGTAGTTCAGCGGGTAGTCATACAGCTTCCCTGTAGCAGTCATTCGCCATTCACCTACAAAACGGGTAATCACTCATGAATTCTTCCAAACGCGTCCGGATTTCGCAGCTTTCCATGGCCCTCGCCGTGGCCCTGTCGGCCTCGCCGGTTCTGGCCCAGAACACCTCGTCCGCCGTCGGCGGCCAGATCACCGGAACGGAAGGCAAGCCGGTGGCCGGCGCCACCGTCACCATCAAGCACATCGAATCCGGTTCGGTCAGCACGGCGGTGACCGATGCCAACGGCCGTTACGTCTCGCGCGGCCTGCGCGTGGGCGGCCCGTACACCATCACCATCACCAAGGACGGCGTGACCGAAACCCGCGATAACGTCTACCTGCAGCTGGCCGAGACCAAGTCGGTCGATGCCTCCCTGGGCGGTCCGAAAGTGCTCGACACCGTGAAGGTCGTCGGCGTCGCTACCGGTTCCGACGTGTTCAGCGCCGACAAGATGGGCGCCGGCACCAACATCAGCGGCGAGCAGCTGAACTCCTTCGCCTCGATCCAACGCAACCTGCAGGACTACGCCCGCCTGGATCCGCGCCTGTCGCAGACCGACAAGGAACGCGGCGAAATCTCGGTCGGCGGCCAGAACTCCCGATTCAACTCGATCACCATCGACTCGGTCGCCACCAACGACACCTTCGGCCTGGAAGCCAACAACCTGCCGACCGCCAAGCAGCCGATTTCGATCGACGCCATCGAGTCCGTGCAGATCAACATCTCCAACTACGACGTGACCCAGAAGGGCTACACCGGCGCCAACATCAACGCCGTCACCAAGTCCGGCACCAACGAGTTCAAGGGCTCGGTCTACTACGTGTACCGCGACGACAACGGCGCCGGCGACCGCTACATCCGTTCGACCGACAGCTACATCGATCCGCCGGCGTTCGAGGAAACCACCAAGGGCTTCACCTTCGGCGGTCCGATCGTCAAGGACACCTTGTTCTTCTTCGCCGCCTATGAGGAGCTGACCAGCACCCGCGGCGGTCCGGCCGCCGGCCCGATCGGCAGCGACCGCTTCAACGTGCCGCTGAGCGACGCCGAAATCGCCGCCGCCACCAGCATCGCCTCCACCACCTGGGGCATGGACATCGGCACCGCCGATGCCGCCGCCGCCGAGCTGAAGGTCAAGGACTCCCTGATCAAGATCGACGCCAACCTGGGCGAGAAGCACCGCGCCAGCCTGCGCTGGAGCAAGACCGAGCAGAACGAGCCGCTGTATCCGAGCAACTTCACCAGCGGCGGCTTCGCCATGTCGCTGAGCTCGCACTGGTACACCCAGGCCAAGACCATCGAAACCTGGGTCGGCCAGCTGTTCTCCGACTGGAGCGACAACTTCTCGACCGAGTTCAAGGCCTCGTTCCGCGACTACAACAGCGCCCCGATCAACAACTCGGACCTGCCGCAGATCCGCCTGAACTTCACCGGTGCGCTGCCGGCCGGTTCGCCGACCTTCAGCAGCACCTCGGCCGGCCTGATCTTCGGCACCGAGCGTAGCCGCCACTTCAACGACCTGGCCACCGAGACCTGGAACTACTACGGCGCCGCCAACTGGTTCCTGGGCGACCACCAGCTGAAGTTCGGCTTCGACTACGACGACAACGAGGTCTACAACGCGTTCCTGCAGGATACCCGTGGCAACTACACCTTCGACTGCATCAACGCCTCTGCCACCTTCACCTACAGTGATGCGGCCCTGACCGGTCTCGGCAACTTCAGCTGCAGCGCCTTGACCCGCAGCCAATACACCGCCGCCATGCTGGAGAACTTCCGCCGCGGCCGCCCGCTGAGCTATGCCGTGCAGGTCGGCATCAACGGTTATGGCCTCGAGGATGGCGTGGCCAACTGGGATTACCAGAACCTCGGCCTGTTCCTGCAGGACACCTGGGCGGTCAACACCAACCTGACCCTGAACTTCGGCGCCCGCATCGACCGCAAGTCGATGGGCGTTTCCCCGGCCTACAACGCCGCCGCCGCCGCCGCTACGGTGTCGGGCTTCGTGACCGGTCAGACCAGCAATCCGACCAGCGGCACGACCACCCGCGCCACCGGCGGCTTCGGTTACGACAACTCGCACACACTGGACGGCAACAGCCTGTTCCAGCCGCGCATCGGCTTCAACTACACCTTCGACAGCGAGCGCCCGATGCAGGTCCGTGGCGGTTTCGGTCTGTTCGAAGGCGCCGCCGCCAACGTCTGGCTGTCGAATCCGTACTCCAACACCGGCGTCACCACCGGCATCATCAGCTGCTCTGGCACCGGCTCCAGCGCCTGTCCGCGCACCGACGGCTTCTTCACCCCGGATACCGGCAACCAGCCGGGCATCGCGGGTACTCCGCCGGCGCCGAACGTCGACTTCCTGTCGCCGGATCTGGCCCAGCCGTCGGTCTGGAAAGCCAACCTGGCGTTCGAACAGGAGCTGGCAGGCGGCGTCACCATGTCGCTGGAATACGTCCGCACCATCGTCGAAGACGGCATCTTCTACAAGCACCTGAACCTCGGCGCGCCGACCCTGCAGGGCGTCGACGGCCGTGACCTGTTCTACCATCCGGTCGGTTACAACTCGACCTGCTACAGCTACAACGCCTCCGGATCGCTGGTCACCACCACCAGTGGCGCAACCTGTGGCGCCCCGACCAACATGTCGCGGACCCGCGCCCTCAGCAACCGCAGCTTCAACAACGTGCTGTTGGCCGAGCGCACCGGCAAGGGTGGCGGCGGCGCCTTCACCGTGGCCTTCTCCGGCCGTGCCTTCGACGAGCTGGACTGGAGCCTGGGCTTCACCAACACCAAGGCCACCGAAGTCAGCCCGCTGACTTCCTCGGTCGCCAACTCCAACTGGAACTCGGTGTCGGTGTTCAACGCCAACGAGGAAG
>JAYSFF010000067.1:0-8377 GCA_041913425.1 Arenimonas sp.
AGCAGACGCGCCTGCGCCTGTTCGAAATCGGCCGCGTGTTCCATCGCCGCGGCGACGCCGCGCCCTCGGAGCGCAATACCCTGGCCGCCGTGTTCAGCGGCCCGGCCCTGCCGGAGCAATGGAGCGGCAAGTCGGCGCCGGTCGATTTCTATGACGCCAAGGCGGTCTTGGACGCGGCCCTGGCGCGCATCGGCTTCCGCGCCGAATACATGCCGGCCACGGTGCCGCACCTGCATCCCGGCCGCAGCGCCGAAGTCCGCATCGCCGGGCAAGCGGTCGGCCTGATCGGTGCCCTGCATCCGGCCTTGAACAAGGCGTTGGATCTGCCGGGCGACGTCTACGCGTTCGAAATCGACCTCTCGGCCCTGCCGCCGCGCGCCCTGCCGCAGGCGGCGCCGGTGTCGCGTTTCCCGAGCGTGCGCCGCGACCTGGCCCTGCTGGTGCCGGAGACGGTCGATTGGTCGCGCATCGAAGCCTGCGTCCGCCGTCGTCTGGGCGAATCCCTGCAGGCCGTGCTGCTGTTCGACGTCTACCGCGGCGCCGGCCTGCCGGAAAACACCAAAAGTCTCGCTATTGGCTTGATTTTGCATGATTTTTCGCGCACTCTAAACGAATCGGAGGTCGAGCAGTCGATCGCCGGCGTGTTGACCGCCCTGGCCGACGAGTGCCAAGCCGTATTGCGCAGCTGACCTTCATTTCGGAATCGGAAACCTAACTCATGGCATTGACCAAAGCAGAAATGGCCGACCGTTTGTTCGAGGAAGTGGGATTGAACAAACGCGAGGCGAAAGAATTCGTCGATCTGTTCTTCGACACCTTGCGCGGCGCGCTCGAATCGGGCCGCCAAGTCAAGCTGTCGGGCTTCGGCAATTTCGACCTGCGCCGCAAGAACCAGCGTCCGGGCCGCAACCCCAAGACCGGCGAGGAGATCCCCATCACCGCGCGCACCGTGGTAACCTTCCGTCCTGGCCAGAAACTGAAAGAGCGCGTGGAGAACTATGCTGGATCCGGGCAGTAACAAGGAACTCCCTGAAATCCCCGCCAAGCGCTACTTCACCATCGGCGAAGTCAGCGAGCTGTGCGACGTCAAGCAGCACGTGCTGCGTTACTGGGAAACCGAGTTCGAGAGCCTGAATCCGGTCAAGCGCCGCGGCAACCGCCGCTACTACCAGCACCACGACGTGCTGAAGGTGCGCGAGATCCGCGACCTGCTGTACCAGCAGGGCTACACCATCGGCGGCGCGCGTCTGCGTCTGGAGGGCGGCCGCCGGCAGGAAACGCCGCAGGGCGCCGATCCGCAGCTGCTGCAGGGCATGCGCCGCGAACTGGAGGAAATCCTGCGCATTCTCGGCTGAGCCGGAGGCAGGTGCGGTATAATGTCCGCTGATTCGGGGCGTAGCGCAGCCTGGTAGCGCATCTGCCTGGGGGGCAGAGGGTCGTGGGTTCAAATCCCGCCGTCCCGACCAAACGGAAAAGAGCCGCATCGCGGCTCTTTTTTTTCGCCCGTTGCCGGGTTCAGAACAGCTCGGCGTCCAAGGCCATCAGGCTGGCGCTGCCGGCGCGGATCGCCGCCGCGTGCTGCGCCGCGCGCGGCAGGATGCGGTCGAAGTAGAAGCGCGCGGTTTCCCGCTTGGCTTTGGCCAGGGCGGCGTCGCCCGAGGTCTGCGCCGTCCGCGCCGACTCCGCCCACCAGTAGGCGAGGCAGGCGTAGGCCGACAGGAACAGGTAGTCGACCGAAGCCGCGCCGACCGCATCCGGGTCGCCGGCGGCCGCGCCGCCGATTTCGCGGGTGACCGCGGCCCACAGCGCGGCGGTGTCCTGCAGGCGCGCGCTGAACTCGCCGTCCGGTTCGGCCGCGACCAAGGCCTCGATCAAACCGATGAAGCGCTTCAGGCCGGCGCCCTGGGTGTGCAGGGTCTTGCGGCCGAGCAGGTCGAGCGCCTGGATGCCGGTGGTGCCCTCGTAGATCGTGGTGATGCGGGCGTCGCGCGCCAGCTGCTCCATGCCCCATTCGCGCACGTAGCCGTGGCCGCCGAAGCATTGCAGCGCGTGGTAGGCGCATTCGTTGGCCCATTCGGTCAGCGCGCCCTTGACGATCGGGGTCAGGAAGCCGAGGAACAGCTCGGCCTCGGCGCGCGCTTCCGGGCTGGCCGCGCGTTCGGCCTTGTCGATTTCCACAGTGGCCTGGTAGGCCAGGCAGCGGGCGCCTTCGGTCAGCGCCTTGCAGGTCAGCAACATGCGCCGCACGTCCGGATGCACGATGATCGGATCGGCCGGCTTGTCGGGGAACTTGGCGCCGGCGGCGGCGCGCATCTGCAGGCGCTCGCGGGCGTACGCCAGCGCGTTCTGGGTCGCCCGGTCCATCAGGCCCAGGCCCTGCAGGCCGACCGCCACGCGCGCGGAGTTCATCATGGTGAACATCGCGTTCAAGCCGCGGTTGGGCTGGCCGATCAGGTAGCCTTGCGCGCCGTCGAAGTTCATCACGCAGGTGGCGGAGCCGTGGATGCCCATCTTGTGCTCGATCGAGCCGCAGCGCAGCGCGTTCGGTCCGCCGGCGCTGCCGTCGCGCGCGGTCTTCAGCTTCGGCACGATGAACAGCGAGATGCCCTTCACGCCGGCCGGCGCGTCCGGCAGGCGCGCCAGCACCAGATGCACGATGTTGTCGGTCAGGTCGTGTTCGCCGCCGGTGATGAAGATCTTGGTGCCGGTGACGGCGTAGCTGCCGTCGGCCTCGGGTACGGCGCGGGTTTTCAACAAGCCGAGGTCGGAGCCGCAGTGCGGCTCGGTCAGGCACATGGTGCCGGTCCAGCGGCCGGCCACGATCGGCTTCAGGAACGCCTCGCGCTGCCAGTCCTCGCCGTGGTGCTTGAGCGCCTCGGTGGCGCCGTGCGACAGCAGCGGGTAGTTGCCCCAGCTCAGGTTGGCGGCGTCGATCATTTCCTTGAACACGCAGGCCAGGCTTTCCGGCAGGCCTTGGCCGCCGAATTCCTCGGGTGCGGTAAGTCCGCTCCAGCCGCCTTCGACGAACTGCGCGTAGGCTTCGCGGAAGCCGGGCGGGGTGGCGACCGCACCGCTGTCGCGGTCGAAACGGCAGCCTTCGCGGTCGCCGTCGGCGTTGAGCGGCGCCAGCACGGTTTCGGCGAACTTGGCGGCTTCCTCCAACACGGCGTCCAGCAGCTCGCGGTCGGCGGCGGCGAAGTCCAGTTCACGGTAGGTCCGTTCGGCCTTGAGCAGGTCGAACAGCACGAATTTCATGTCTTTCAGCGGGGCTTTGTAGGTGTTCATCGCAGTGTCTTCAAGCAAGGGTTGGCGGGCTTCAGCGGTAAACGCCGTCCAGGCCCGGGGCGGGGTTCAGGCGGCCGTCGTACTGCAGCTCGTAACGGCGGCTCGGGTCGACGCTGCGCACGCTGCCTTCCAGCCGGTAGCGCAGCGGCTGCGATTTGGCCAGCCGATTGTCGAGCTCGGCGCGTGTGGCCGCCGTGAACGCGGCCGGCACATTCACCACCTCGGCGGCGTTGGCGCCGATCTTCGGCAGTTCGGCGGCTTTGAGTTCGCTCCATTCGCCGTCCAGGATGCGCACTTTCAGCGCCAGTTCGCGGAACGCCACCGGTCCGGTGCTGAAGTTCTGCAGGCGGACCTGGGCCTGCCAGCTGCCGTCCGGCAGGCGTTGCAGCTGCTGCAGGCTGGCCTGCGGCGGATAGTGGCGCACGGCGGGGCTGCTGGCGCAGGCGGCCAACAGGCCGAGCAAGGGGAGAATCAGGAAATGGCGGTATCGCATCGGGTCATCCGGGGTTGCGGTTACCCTGAAAGAATACCATCGGGCCGTCCGGTCCGGCTTGCGTCGGCGTCCGGTCGCGGCGAGAATGCCGAATGACCGATCGATTCCTGCTGTTTGCCCTGTTGCTGCCGTTGGCCGATGCGCCGCCGCTTTCCGACCAGCCGGCCATGCAATCCGTGGTCCATGAGCTGTATGTCGAGGACCTCGATCGGCAGCGGCTGGACGCGCTGGCCGGCCATGACCATATCGAGGGTCTCGACGGCCACAGCCATTTCGTCGATGCCCGCGACCTGGCCGAAATCGAACGCCTCGGCCACAAGCCGGTGTTCGCCGCGTCCTTGGCGGACGGCGCGCTGTATCTGCGCATCCCGTCGTTCCACGCCGGCACCGCGAAGGCCGTGCATGCGGCCCTGGAGCCGCACGTCCGGCGCGCCCCGTTGCGCCATCTGGTGCTGGATCTGCGCGACAACCGCGGCGGAACCATCAGCGCCGCGATCGAAGTCGCCGACGAATTCGTCGACGACGGCGTGCTGGCCAGCACCCGCGGCCGCACCGACATCGCCAACATGCTGTTTCTGGCCAAACCGGCCGGCTTGGTGCCGAAGGCCGGGGTCGCGGTGCTGGTCGACCACATGACGGCATCGGCGGCCGAACTGCTGGCGGGCATCCTCGACCACCGGCGCGACGCGCTGTTGGTCGGCCACGATACCTACGGCAAGTCCTCGGTGCAAAGCCAGGTGCACCTCGACGGCGCGCAGGATGTCATGCTGACCATCGCCCGCTACTATTTCGACGACGGTTCCAGCATCGGCCGCAGCGGTTTGCATCCCGACATCCACGTGCCGGCGGCACGCCTGCGGAAACAGCGGCCGCCGGAATCAGCCGCGGAGTTGCCGCCGCTATTGCGCACCGATTCGCTGATTCTGGAGGCGTTGAACGCCTTGCGCCGGCGCGATGCGGCCGCCGCCGTTCAGACCAGCCCGAAGGCGTAATACAGGCCGATGATGACGAACACGGCCGAGGTCTTGATCAGGGTGATGGCGAAGATGTCCTTGTAGGCCTGCCGGTGGGTCAGGCCGGTGACCGCCAGCAGGGTGATCACCGCGCCGTTGTGCGGCAGGGTGTCCATGCCGCCCGAGGCCATCGCCGCGATCCGGTGCAGCACCTCCATCGGGATGCCGGCCGCATCGGCGTTGGCGATGAAGGTCTCCGACATCGCGGCTAAGGCGATGCTCATGCCGCCGGAGGCCGAACCGGTGATGCCGGCCAGCGCGGTCACGGTGATCGCTTCGTTGACCAACGGATTGGGAATCGCGCCCAAAGCGTTGGCGACCAGCAGGAAGCCGGGCAGGGCGGCGATCACCGCGCCGAAACCGTATTCCGAGGCGGTGTTCATCGCCGCCAGCATGGCGCCGCCGACGGCGGCGCGCGCGCCTTCGCTGAAGCGGCCGATCACCGGCTTCCAGGCCAGCGCCAGCACGGCCAGGATGCCGACCAGCAACGCGCCCTGCACCGACCAGATGGCGGCGACTTTCGGGATTTCCTGCACCACCGGCGCGGCGCTGCCGATCACCGCCGGATCGAAGCTGTGGCTGTCGCCGTACCAGAGCGGAATCCAGCCGCT
Organism: Arenimonas sp.; assembly: GCA_041913425.1. GTDB lineage: Bacteria > Pseudomonadota > Gammaproteobacteria > Xanthomonadales > Xanthomonadaceae > Arenimonas. The sequence continues at coordinate 5,403 of JAYSFF010000067.1, forward strand.
GAGCAATTTATTCCCGACCCCGACCAGCACCAGCGGCAGTAGCGCCACCAGCGGATGCGCCAGGCGGTCGCCGCCGAACGCGGCCGGCTCGTTGTGCAGGCTGTCCGGGTCGCCGTAGCCTTCGCCTTTGGCCAGCGCGGCGCGCCGGCGCCATTCCAGATAAAGCAGGCCGACAGCCAGGATGAACACGCCGCCCAGGCTGCCGAGCCAGGGCGCGGCCCAGGTGTCGGTGCCGAAGAACGAGGTCGGGATGATGTTCTGGATTTGCGGACTGCCGGGCAGGGCGTCCATGGTGAAGGTGAACGCGCCGAGCGCGATGGTGCCGGGAATCAGCCGCTTCGGGATGTCGGCCTGGCGGAACAGCTCGGCCGCGAACGGGTAGACCGCGAACACCACCACGAACAGCGACACGCCGCCGTAGGTCAATAGGGCGCACACGGCCACGATCGACAGCATCGCCCGCTGCGGCCCGAACAGCCGGATCACGGCGCCGACGATGGATTTCGAGAAGCCCGACAGCTCGATCAGCTTGCCGAACACCGCGCCGAGCAGGAATACCGGGAAATACAGCTTCAAAAAGCCGACCATCTTGTCCATGAACAGGCCGGTGAACATCGGCGCCACCAGCGTGGGGTCGGTGGCCAGCACCGCGCCGAGCGCCGCCACCGGCGCGAACAGGATGACGCTGTGGCCGCGGTAGGCGATCCACATCAGGAACAACAGGGCGGCCAGGATGATCAGCAGATCCATGCGGGGACTCGAAGCGGAAACCGGCCTGCAGTGTCGGTGAAAGCGCCCCCGCCCTCATACTGTACCAAGGTACAACTGCGGCCTCCGCGCAAACGGCATAGTCTGCCATGCAACCGGTATTCCAACCGCGGACAACAGTACCCAAACACCAGGGAGAGTTATGAACAAGAATTATCTGAGTCTGGCCATCGGCCTTTCGCTCGTCGCCGGCATGGCGCAGGCGCAGGACGCCCAAACCGCCAAGCCCGCCGACGGCTCCGCGGCCAAGACGCTGGACAGCGTCACCGTCACCGCCCGCCGCCGCGCCGAGTCCATCCAGGACGTGCCGGTCGCGGTCAGCGCCTTCAGCGAAGACGACATGAAGGACCTGCAGGCGACCAACATCGACGGCCTGCAGGGCTCGGTGCCGAACATGAACATCGTCCAGGGCCGCGGCTCCTCGAACAGCGTCAACGTGTTCATCCGCGGCATCGGCCAGCCGGACGCGCTGCAGACCTTCGATCCGGGCGTCGGCATGTACGTCGACGACGTGTATTACTCGCGCATCAACGGCGCGCTGTTCTCGCTGTTCGACGTGCAGCAGGTCGAAGTCCTGCGCGGTCCGCAGGGCACCCTGTACGGCAAGAACTCCACCGGCGGCGCGGTCAAGATCACCACCAAGAACCCGTTCGATGACGAGGGCGGCGCCGTCGAGCTGACCGCCGGCAACTACGGCCGCGCCGAAGGCCGCTTCTACGCCAGCGGCAAGCTCAACGACGTGGTGGCCATGAGCGTGGCCGCCGCCAAGATCACCCGTGACGGCTATGTGACCGACCCGGTGACCAAGCAGGATTACAACGACGAGGACACCAGCGCCATCCGCGCCAAGCTGGCCCTGCGTCCGCGCGACGACCTCGACATCACCGTGGCCTTCGACTACACCCGCCAGGACAACGCCCTGACCCTGGGCCGTCCGACCGCGCCGTTGACCACCGTGCCCGGGCTTCCCGCGCCGACCGGCGAATACGAGTTCGAGACCCGTACCTCGTTCTCCCCGGACAAGGGCCAGGAGATGACCCACAAGGGCGTCACCGCCGCCATCAACTGGGAAATCAACGACCGTTGGCTGCTGAAGGCGATCAACGCCCACCGCACGCTGCAGACCGAATCCTACATCGACATCGACGCCTCCGAGCGTGAACTCGGCGATGTGCTGGTGGCGCTCGACCAGCAGCAGAGCAGCCAGGAAGTGCAGCTGCAGTATGATAGCGGCGCCGGCCTGAAGGCCACGTTCGGCCTGTACTACATGAACGAGCAGGTGCCGTCCTACCAGGAATCCTATGCCGACGACTTCTACGGCGTGTCGTTTCTGCGCACCATCCAGGATGATCTGGAAACCGACAGCAAGGCCGCGTTCGCGCATGCCAGCTGGGACTTCGCACCGACCTGGACCCTGTCCGCCGGCGTGCGCTGGACCCAGGACCACAAGGACTACTACCGCACCACCAGCACCTTCTGGGGCGGGCTCTACAGCTTCCTGAACGAAACCGTTTCGCTCGACACCAATAAGTCCTGGTCGGCGGTGACGCCGTCCGCCAGCCTGCAGAAGGCGTTCAGCGACAACGTGATGGGCTATGTCTCGGCCAACCGCGGCTTCAAGTCGGGCGGCTTCAACGGCCGCGCCAACTCGGCGTTCGAGGCCAGCAACCCCGAGTTCGCACCGGAGTTCGTCTGGACCTATGAAATGGGCGTCAAGATGCAATCCGCCGACAAGCGCCTGAGCGGCCGTCTGGCGGCCTTCCACAGCAGCTACGAGGACTTCCAGGCCCGCGTCTCGGAAGTCACCAATCCGGATGCGCCGGTTCCGAGCTTCGGCTTCCCGGTGCTGAACGCCGCCGAGTTGACCATCGACGGCATCGAGTTCGAAGGCGTCGCGCTGCTGGGCGAGTCCACCCGTCTGTCGACCCAGCTGGGCTGGATGGACGCGCGTTACGACAAGTTCGTCGATCCGCGCGTCGACCTGAATCCGGCGTTGGCCAACCTGCACGACCACGTACCGTTCTCGCCGGAGTTCACCGCCCGCGTCGCGCTGCAGCACGGCTTCAGTCTGGCCAACGGCAGCACCTTCAGCGTCGGCGCCGATGCCTCCTACCGCAGCGAAACCTGGTTGTCGGTCGATAACCGTCCGGGCCTGGTGCAGGACGCCTACACCCTGGTCGGCCTGTACGGCGTCTGGGATTCGGCCG
>JAYSFF010000068.1:0-8110 GCA_041913425.1 Arenimonas sp.
CCAGAGCTTGCGGGTATCGCGCGCGAAACCGTCGGCGCGGTAATCGGCCAGCTTCAGCAGGCCGCTCCAGTGCGGATCGAAGGCGTAGCCGAGCGAGGCGTCCCACTCGCTGCCGTAGCGGACGCTGCCGGCATCGGCGCGGAAGTCGTGCCATGCGGCGGCGGCGTTGAACTTGCCGAACTTCCGGTTCCAGCCCAGATACGTGTCCTGCAGGCCGCCGGCCGGCGTGCTCAGGAATTTATCGGCCCAGCCGTTGAAGGCATGCAAGGTGGCAAACGGGGTGGCGAAGCCGTACCGGCCATCGCCGCCCAACACCTCGCGGCCGGCCTTCAGGCTATGGCCGCGCCAGACGACTCCGGCCTCCAGCAGGCGGTAATCGGCATCGATCAGATCGCTGCCGTCGGCATAGGCGTCCTGACGGGCGTACTCGACCGTCGCCGTCCAGCCCAGGCCGTCCGGCACGTCCTTCTTGGCAGCGTAGCGCAGGCCCAGGTTACGGTGCGAACCGGCCGGCAGGGTTTCGTTGTCGATGAAATGCGCATAACCGCTCAACGTGCCCGGCCCCAGCGGCCGGTTCAGCCCGAGCAGGTGCGCGTCCAGCAGGTAACGACCCATGTCGGGATTGGGGTGGTCGGCGCCGTAGATGCGCTGGGCCCGGCCGAGATAGTCGTAGCGCAAGGCCCAGCCGCTGCCGAAACGATGGCTGAAATCGACGGCGTCGAAGGTCTGCTCGTTCTGGCGCCAACCGACGTTGCCGAAGAAGCGCTGGTTGTCCCATTGGATGCGTTGCCGGCCGAGCGTCAGCCGGGTATCGGCGTCCGGTGCGTAGCGCACATAGGCTTGGTTGAGCTCGGTGTTGTCCGGATCGGCCACGGTCGGGAACGCGGTCCGGCCGTTGGCGCTGCTGTTGAAGTCCTCGACGAACAGGTGCCGGGTGGCCTCGGCCTCGATCACGGCGCTCCAGCCTGCGTGCACGGCGGTGCGATAGCCGGCGCGCAGGCGCAAAGTATCGGCTTCGGCGTCGCGGGCGAAGGCGGCATCATCGACGTTCTCCAGCCGCCAACGGGCCTCGAACAGCCATTTTCCGGCATCGCCCTCGGCACCGTGCACCAGTCCGGAGGCGATGGCGGCGGCCAAAATCCCCACAAATCTTATCTGCTTCATGGCACGCTCCCGTTGTAGACTGAGGCGAGTCTAGGCCGACCGGGGGACGTCGGCAATGATTTGGGTCAAGACATGGCGGCGCGGCAGGCGCTAGCATGGCGGCTTGAAATCATGCCTTGCGCCCTCCGCGCGGCATGATGCCACCCGCCACCGAACATTGCCGATGACAGCCCACGTTCCCACCCTTGCCCTGAGCTTCCTGCTGATCAGCCTTACTCTCGCCGCGGTGCTGTTGTTCGCCGCCCACCACCAGGCGGCCGGCATCCGGCTGTGGGCCGTGGCCTTGGCAGCTTACGCGCTGAGCTTGATCATCGGCGGCATCGGCGGTCCGGAATCGTTGGCGGTTCGGATATACGCGGCCAATATGCTGCTTTCGGGTTCCTATGCCCTGCTCGGGCAGGGCCTCATGCAGTTCCATGCCAATCCCGCGCGCCGTTGGCTGGTCTGGCTGCCGGTAGCCTTGGCGGGCGTGGTGTTCGCCCTGACCGCGGACAACTTCGCCTTGCGTGTGGTGCTCGGCAGTCTGCTGCTCATCGGCCAAATCCTGCTAGCCCTGCATCTGCTGAACGCCAAGCAGACCGGAGACGTCGGGCGCGGCCGGCCGCTGATCGCCACCGGCCTGCTCGCGCTGGTCGCGATCATCCTGTGGCGGATGTGGGAGGTGGCCAATCAAGCCGGGCATCTCGAGCCCTCCGGCCCTGCGGCGTTGACCGAGGCCATCCATCTCGGCGGCGCGATGGTGACGGTAATCCTAATCACCGTCGGACTGCTGATCATGAACAACGAACGGGCGCGCAGCACCCTGCGGCATCTGGCCCTGCACGACGCGTTGACCGGGCTGTCCAACCGCAGCGTGTTCGACAGCCATCTGGGAGCCGAGTTGGCCTCGGCCAAACGCAACAAGGAAGGCTTCGGCCTGCTCTTCCTCGACCTGGACGGATTCAAGACGGTGAACGACCGCTTCGGCCACCGCTTCGGCGACCAAGTCCTGAAAGGCGTAGCCGGACGCCTATGCGCGGCCCTGCGGCAATCGGACCTGATCGCGCGCATCGGCGGCGACGAATTCGTGGTGCTGCTGCGGCGGGTGACCCGGCTCGAGGACGCCGAACGCGTGGCGGCCAAGCTGCATGCCGTGTTGGCGGCGCCGTTCGAGATCGAGGGCGAGCGTATCGCATGCGGCACCAGCATCGGCATCGCGCTGTATCCCGAACACGGCGAGGACGCTGTGGCGTTGGTGGCGCACGCCGACCAGGCCATGTACCGGGCAAAGTCGCAGGGGCTCAGCCGCACGGCGGTCTTCCATGTGCCGGCGGGCGGACGGTCCGACGGGAATGGGCTATGATTCCGTAATGATCCATCCCAGCCACGCCCCCGAAGCACGGCGCGCCCTCGGCGCCTTGACCCTGTTCGGGGTATTGCTGCTGGCGATTCTGGTGCTACCGACCGACCAGCTCGGAAACGGCATACGCTACTACGTGCCGGTACACAGCATCATGGAAGTGCTCTCGGTGGTGGTCGCCGGCCTGATTTTCGCCATCGGCTGGAGCAGCAGCCGGCATAGCGGACCACAGGCGGTACTGGTGGTATCCAGCCTGTTCCTGGGCATCGCCATCCTGGATTTGATGCACCTGCTGACCTTCCGCAGCATGCCGGACTTCATCACCGCCAGCGGTCCGCAGAAAGCGGTCGACTTCTGGCTGGCGGCCCGAACCTTCGCCGCCCTCGCCTTGCTGGCCGCGGTGACCCTGTCATGGCAGAAACCGGCCTTGCTGTCACGCAGTCTGCTGGTCGGCCTGGTGCTGGCGATGGTGATACCGATCTGCATCCTGCTGCTGTTCCGGCCGGACTGGCTGCCGGTCACCTATATCGACGGCAAAGGCCTGACCGCATTCAAGATCGGCTATGAGTATGTCTTGATCGCGGCCCATCTGGCGGTCGCCGGGCTGTGCTACCTGCGTATGCGGTCGTTGCGGACCTTCAACGCCTCCGCCCTGTTGGCGGCGACCGGCATCATCGCGATGAGCGAATTCCTGTTCACGCTGTACGTCGACGTGACCGATTTCCACAATCTGCTCGGCCATCTGTTCAAGATCGTGGGCTACGTATTCCTGTACGAGGCGCTGTTCGCCGAAACCGTGGAGCGTCCCTACCAGCAGCTGCGCGAATCGGAAGGGAATCTGGTCGCGACGCTGGACACCCTGCCCGACCTGCTGTTCGAAATCGACGAGGCCGGCACGCATGTGGGCATACACACCCGCGATTCGAACAAATTGATTGCGTCGAAAGAAAGCCTGCTGGGGAGCAACATCCGCGAGGTGATGCCGCCGGAGGCGGTGGACATCACCCTGAAAGCCATCGCCGAGGCCAAGCGCGACGGGAAATCGCGCGGCCACCGGATCATGCTCGACGTCCGCGAAGGCCGCCGCTACTTCGGACTTTCGATTTCACGCAAAGACAATCCGGACGGAGGCCATAGCTATCTGGTGCTGTCGCGGGACGTCACCGAGGTGGTGAAGCAGGAACAGGCGCTGGCCCAGGAGGCGCGCATCAACGGCGCGCTGCTGCAGCTGCCCGAGGCGGCCCTGCACCTGGATGAAAACGCACTGCTGCAGTTCGGCCTGGAGATGATGGAACGACTGACCGGCAGCACGGTGTCCTTCCTGCACTTCGTCAGCGAGGACCAGGACAGCCTGCAGCTGGTGACCTGGTCACGCAACACCCTCGCGGACTGCGACATCCCGCATGAAAGCCATCTGCCGATCGGCCAGGCCGGGATCTGGGCCGAAGCCGTGCGCACCCACAAGCCGCTGCTGATCAACGCTTACGCCGGCGAGCCGCTCAAGCGCGGCCTGCCGGACGGCCACACCGCGCTCGAGCGCCTGGTGGTGGTGCCGGTGCTGGACGGAAGCCTGGTGCGTCTGCTGGTCGGCATGGGCAACAAGGCCGAGGACTACATACAGCAGGACATCGACACCCTGCGCCTGTTCGGCGAGTCGCTCTGGCAGGCGGTGCAGCGCCGGCGGCTCAACCAGGAGGTCCGCAGCAAGCAGGAGGAAATCAAGTATTTCTTCGACACCAACCTGGAACTGCTGTGCATCGGTGCCTTGGACGGAACCCTGGCCCGGCTCAACCGCGGCTTCGAGAACATCCTGGGCTATGCGCCGGCCGAATTGAAGGGGCGCCGCTTCCTGGACTTCGTGCATCCGGACGACCGGGCCGAATCCGAACACAAGCTCCGCGACCTGGCGGCGAGCCAGGACGTGATCGACCTGGAGAACCGTTGGCGTTGCCGGGACGGCAGTTACCGCAACGTCGCCTGGCGCGCCAAATCCAACGGCAGCATGGTCTACGCCTCGGGGCGCGACGTCACCGAAAGCCATCGGCGGGACGCGGAACTGCGGCGGCTGTCGACCGCCATCGAACAGAGCCCGAACTCGCTGGTGATCACCGATACCGAGGCGCGCATCGAATTCGTCAACAAGGCCTTCAGCGACATCACCGGCTACAGCCTGCCGGAAGTGCTCGGCCGCAATCCGCGCCTGCTCAAATCGGGCAAGACGCCGACGGCCGTGTACGTCGAGATGTGGGAACGGCTGTCGCGCGGCGAGCCCTGGAAAGGCGAACTGATCAACCGCCGCAAGGACGGCGGCGAATACGCCGAGATGGCGCTGATCTACCCGCTGCGCGACGCCGGCGGCCGCATCACCCATTACATCGCGCACAAGGAGGACATCAGCGAACGCAAGGCCTCGGCCGAGCGCATCCAGCAGCTGTCGCATTACGACCAGCTGACCGGGCTGCCGAACCGCGTGCTGATGGAGCAGCGCTTCCACGGCGCGCTCGAGCTGGTGAAGCGCCAGCACCACCCGCTGTGCCTGATGTGGCTCGACCTGGACAATTTCAAGGACATCAACGACGCCATCGGCCACGGCATGGGCGACCTGCTGCTGCGCGAGGTGGCGCAGCGCCTGCGCGGCCAATTGCGCGACCAGGACGTGCTGGCCCGGCAATCGGGCGACGACTTCACGCTGGTGCTGCCGGGCATGGACCAGGACGCCGCCGCCGCCGCCGCCGCCGACCTGCTGAGCGTGCTGCAGCTGCCGATCGAGGTCGGCGGTCACGAACTGCTGGTCAGCGGCTCGGTCGGGCTGGCCATGTACCCCAACGACGGCCAGACCCTGGAAGTGCTGCAGATGTGCGCCGAATCGGCGATGTACCGGGTCAAGCAGGACGGCCGCAACGGCTTCCGCTTCTATGCGCCCGAGATGCAGGCGCAGGCCTCGCGCAAGCTGGCGCTGACCAATTCGCTGAAGCACGCCATGGCGCGCGGCGAGCTGTTCCTGGAATACCAGCCGCAGAAATCCCTGCAAGACGGCAGGCTGACCGGCGCCGAGGCGCTGTTGCGCTGGCGCAGCCCGCAATGGGGGAACGTGTCGCCGGCCGAATTCGTGCCGCTGGCCGAAAGCAGCGGCATGATCGTGCCGATCGGCGATTGGGTGCTGCGCACCGCCGCGCAACAGCTGAAAGCCTGGCGCGACGCCGGCTTGCCGCTGGAGACCGTGGCGGTCAACCTGTCGGCGGTGCAATTCGGCCAGCCCGGCCTGGCCGCCGCCATCGCCAAGCAGATGCATGACATCGGCCTGTCGCCCGAACACATCGAACTGGAGCTGACCGAGGCGGTGGCGCTGAAGAATCCCGAAGCGGCGCGGCGCATCATGGCCGGACTCAGCGAATCCGGCTTCCGGCTGTCGATCGACGACTTCGGCACCGGCTACTCCTCGATGAGCTACCTCAAGCGCTTCGCCATCGACCGGCTGAAGATCGACAAGAGTTTCGTCGACGAAATCGGCGCCAAGGCCGAAGACAGGGCCATCGTGGTCGCCATCATCCAGATGGCGCGCAGCCTGGGCATGAGCACCATCGCCGAGGGCGTCGAAACCCAGGCGCAGTTGGACTTCCTGCGCCAGAGCGGCTGCGACGAAATCCAGGGCTACCACTACAGCAGACCGCTCGATCCGGAGCGCTTCGAAGCCTTCGTGCGGCACGAAGCCGCGCCCTGATCGGCCGACTCAGAACGCCTGCACCGCCGCCGCCGCGAACTTGCCGGCCTGGTAATCGCGCACGGCCTGGTGGATCTGCTCGGCGGTGTTCATCACGAACGGCCCGTACTGCACGATCGGTTCGTTCAACGGCCGGCCGGCCACCAGAAGCGCGCGGCTGGGGCCGTCGGCCTGCAGCAGCACGCCGTCGCCGTCGTTGACCAGGATCGCCATATGCCGGTCGGCTACCGCCATGCCCGCCACCGCGAAGGCGCCGCGGTAAACATACAGGAAAGCGTTGTGCCCCGCCGGCAGCGCCTGCGCGAACCGGCTGCCGGCCGGCAGATGCAGGTCGAGCAGCAGCGGCTCGGTATCCGGGCGCCGCACGGCGCCGGCCAGGCCGCCGCTCTCGCCGGCGATCACCCGCACGCGTACGCCGGCATCATCGACGCGCTCGGGAATCGCCGATGACGGGATGTCGCGGTAGCCCGGCGCGCCCATCTTGGCCTTGGCCGGCAGGTTGAGCCAGAGCTGGAAGCCCTCCATCAGGCCCTGCTCCTGCTCCGGCAGCTCGGAGTGGATCAAGCCGCTGCCGGCGGTCATCCACTGCGCGCCGCCCGGACCGAGCAGCCCCTCGTTGCCGGCGCTGTCGCGGTGGCGCATGCGCCCGGCGATCATGTAGGTCACGGTCTCGAAGCCGCGGTGCGGGTGGTCCGGGAAGCCGCCGATGTAATCCTCGGGGTTCTCGTTGCGGAACGCGTCGAGCATCAGGAACGGATCGAGCCGGCGCTGCAGGTCCTGGGTCAGCACCCGGGTCAGCTTGACACCGGCGCCGTCGGACGTGGCTTGGCCGGCGACCAGGCGCTCGACCGAGCGCGGGCGGGTGATTGCGTTTTCCATGACTCGGCTCCGGATATGGACAGGCGTCCACTGTACCGCCGCGGCCGGCGTCTGACCATGACCGCGGCGGATATCTGCGTTGCGCCAATGCAACGGACGCAGGGCTCAGAATCCGAGCGAGGACCCGGCGCCGAACAGCGTGGCCAGGCCCATCACCGCGAACATGGCGGCGGCGATGCCGTGCACCAGCTTCATCGGGATGCGGGCGGCGAAGCGGTCGCCGATGAACACCGCCGGCACGTCGGCGATCAGCATGCCGAGCGTGGTGCCGATCACCACCAGTACCGGATCGGGATAATGCGCGGCCATGGCCACGGTGGCGATCTGGGTCTTGTCGCCCATCTCGGCCAGGAAGAAGGTGATCAGCGTGGCGCCGAACACGCCGAACCTCCTGGCCACCTGCATCTCCTCTTCCTCGATCTTGTCGGGAATCAGGGTCCAGACCGCCATGCCGAGGAAGGACAGGCCTAGGATCCAGCGCAGGACGTCCGGGCTGAGGGTGGCGGTGATCCAGGCGCCGAGGGCGCCGGCCATGGCGTGGTTGAGGACGGTGGCGACCAGGATGCCGGCGATGATCGGCAATGGCTTCTTGAAGCGGGTGGCGAGCAGAAAGGCGAGCAACTGGGTCTTGTCGCCGATTTCAGCCAACGCAACGACACCGGTGGAGACGAACAGGGATTCCATAATGATGATTCCAGGCCGGAAACGGACGAATGACCCCCCCGCCCGCCCGGCCGATGCGGGGGCGAAGGAGTCAAAGGTCTTGCCAGGCCGGCGGGCCGCTGCGCCATGGCCGGTTCAGGCCAAGTATGTTGACGCGGGCATCTTGCGAGAAGAGAGGCTACTCCCCAATGACCGGTTTAGTCTAACACGGCGTCAGCCGGCCTTGGGCACCACCATCACGGTCAGCCGGCCGGTGCAGACCAGTTTGCCGGTGGCCTCGTCGTGGATGTCGACCTGCCACAGGTGCGTGCGCTTGCCGGCATGCACCAGCTTGCCGGTGCCGC
>JAYSFF010000069.1:0-7869 GCA_041913425.1 Arenimonas sp.
AAATCCGCGACGAAATGGCCTAATCGCGCCGGCGCTTGGCCTTGAAGTAGGCGCTGAGTTGCGCGCCGGCTTCCTCGCCCAGCAAGCCGCCCTGCCCGAGCACCCGGTGGTTGTGGCGCGGATCTTCCAGCAGATCGAACACCGAACCGCAGGCGCCGGTCTTGGGATCGCTGGCGGCGAACACCACCCGCTTCACCCGCGCGTGCACCAAGGCCATGGCGCACATCGCGCAGGGCTCCAGCGTCACGTACAGCGTGGTGTCGAGCAGACGGTAATTGCCCAAGCGCCGGCCGGCTTCGCGCAGCACGTTGATTTCGGCATGGGCGGACGGATCGCTGTGGCTGATGGTCAGGTTGTGGCCCTCGGCCAACAGCTCGCCCTCGGCGGAAACCAGCACCGCGCCGACCGGCACCTCGTCCACCGCTTCGGCGGCCTGCGCCTGCGCCAGTGCGCGGCGCATGAAGGCCTCATCTTGGGCGCTGAATCCGCCCATCATTCCCATTCAATGGTGGCCGGCGGCTTGCCCGAGATGTCATAAACCACACGAGAAACGCCTTTTAACTCATTGATTATCCTATTGGAAACCGTGCCGAGCAGTTCATATGGCAGGTGCGCCCAATGCGCGGTCATGAAATCCACGGTCTCCACCGCACGCAGCGCGATGACCCACTCGTAGGCGCGGGCGTCGCCGACCACGCCGACCGATTTCACCGGCAAGAACACCGCGAAGGCCTGCGAGGTCTTGTCGTACCAGCCGGATTTTCGCAGCTCGTCGATGAAGATGGCGTCGGCCTTGGCCAGCAGTTCGGCGTATTCGGCCTTGACCTCACCCAGGATACGCACGCCCAGGCCCGGGCCCGGGAACGGATGGCGGTACACCATGTGCGGCGGCAGGCCGAGTTCGACGCCGATGCGGCGCACTTCGTCCTTGAACAGCTCGCGCAGCGGCTCGACCAGGCCGAGCTTCATGTGCTCGGGCAGGCCGCCGACGTTGTGGTGCGATTTGATCACGTGCGCCTTGCCGGTCTTGCTGCCGGCCGACTCGATCACGTCCGGGTAGATGGTGCCCTGCGCCAGCCATCTTACGTTCGACAGCTTGGCCGACTCCTCTTCGAAGATCTCCACGAACAGGCGGCCGATGATCTTGCGCTTGGCCTCCGGTTCGTCGACGCCCTTGAGCGCGGCGAAATAGCGCTCGGCGGCGTTGACGCGGATGACCTTGACGCCCATGTGCTCGGCGAACATGGCCATGACCTGGTCGCCTTCCTGCCAGCGTAGCAGGCCGGTGTCGACGAACACGCAGGTGAGTTTGTCGCCGATGGCCTTGTGCAGCAGCGCCGCCACCACCGAGGAATCGACGCCGCCGGACAGGCCGAGCAGCACCTCGTCGTCGCCGACCTGGGCGCGCACACGCGCGATCTGGTCGTCGATTATGTTGGCCGCGGTCCACAGCGCGCGGCAACCGCAGATGTCCTTCACGAAGCGCGCCAGCAGGGCTTCGCCGGATTGGGTATGGGTCACTTCCGGATGGAACTGCACGCCGTAGTAGCGGCGGTTCTCGTCGGCCATGGCCACGATCGGCACGGTGTCGGTCGAGGCGGTCACGGTGAAGCCGTCCGGCACGCGGGTCACGCGGTCGCCGTGGCTCATCCACACGTTCAGACGGGCGGATTCCGGAGCGTTCGCCCGTACCACGCGGTCATCCAAGCCATCCAGCAGGGCGCAGGGACGGTCGACATTGACCACCGCGGCGCCGAATTCGCGGTGATGGCCGGACTCGACCAGGCCGCCGAACTGCATCGCCATCGTCTGCATGCCGTAGCAGATGCCGAGTACCGGCACCTTCTGCGCGAACACCTCCTCGGGCGCGCGCGGCGAACCGGCTTCGGTGGTCGATTCCGGGCCGCCGGACAGGATGATGCCTTTCGGCGCGAACGCCGCGATGTCGGCCGGGTTGTGGTCCCAGGCCCAGATCTCGCAGTACACGCCGGCCTCGCGGATGCGCCGGGCGATCAGCTGCGTGTACTGCGCGCCGAAATCGAGGATGAGGATCTTGTCGCTGTGGATGTCGGTCATGTCAGCCTGCGCGGTAATTCGGCGGTTCCTTGGTGATCTGCACGTCGTGCACGTGCGCTTCGCGGGTGCCGGCATTGGTCACGCGCACGAACTTGGGCTTGGTGCGCATCTCTTCGATGCTGGCGCAGCCGACGTAGCCCATCGAGGCGCGGATGCCGCCGACCAGCTGGTGCACAATCGAACCGAGATGACCGCGGTACGGCACACGGCCTTCGATGCCTTCCGGCACCAGTTTGTCGGCGTCGGAGGCATCCTGGAAGTAACGGTCCTTGCTGCCCATCTCCATCGCGCCCAGCGAGCCCATGCCGCGGTAGCTCTTGTAGCTGCGGCCCTGGAACAGCTCGACCTCGCCCGGGGCCTCTTCGGTGCCGGCGAACAGGCCGCCGATCATGATGCTGGACGCGCCGGCGGCCAATGCCTTGGCGATGTCGCCGGAATAGCGGATGCCGCCGTCGGCGATCAGCGGAATCTTGCCCTTGAGCACGTCGGCGACCATCGACACCGCGGTGATCTGCGGAACGCCGACGCCGGCCACGATGCGCGTGGTGCAGATCGAGCCCGGACCGACGCCGACCTTGACCGCATCGGCGCCATGGTCCATCAACGCCAAGGCGGCATCGGCGGTGACGATGTTGCCGCCGATGACGTCGACGTTCGGAAAATGCTTCTTGACCCAGGCCACGCGTTCCAGCACGCCTTGGGAATGGCCATGCGCGGTGTCGACCACGATCACGTCGACCCCGGCCTGCACCAGCGCCTCGACGCGCGCCTCGGTGTCGCCGCCGACGCCGACCGCGGCGCCGACCAGCAGCTGTTCGCCGGCGTCCTTGGCGGCGTTCGGGTTGTCGCGCGCCTTCTGGATGTCCTTGACCGTGATCAGGCCGCGCAGCTGGAAGCCGTCGTTGACCACCAGCACCTTCTCGATGCGGTGCTTGTGCATCAGGGCCAGCACCTCGTCGTCGCTGGCGCCTTCGCGCACGGTGACCAGGCGGTCCTTCTTGGTCATGATGTTGCGCACCGGGTCGTCGAGCTTCTTCTCGAAGCGCATGTCGCGGCTGGTGACGATGCCGACCAGCTGGCCGCCGTCGACCACCGGCACGCCGGAGATGTTGCGGGCGCGGGTCAGTTTCAGCACTTCGCCGATGGTGGTGTCCGGGCCGACGGTGAACGGCTCGCGGATGACGCCGGCCTCGAAGTTCTTGACCATGGCGACCTGCGCGGCCTGTTCGGCGGCGCCCATGTTCTTGTGCAGGATGCCGATGCCCCCGAGCTGGGCCATGGCGATGGCCAGACGGGCCTCGGTCACGGTGTCCATCGCCGCCGACACGATCGGCAGGTTGATGCGGATGTTGCGGGTCAGCTGGGTGCTGAGGCGGACGTCTTTGGGGAGGATCGCGGAGTGCGCGGGGACGAGGGACACGTCATCGAACGTGAGGGCTTCAGCGAGAATGCGCAGCATGGACAGCTCCGGGCTTGTGAAGCGCTTCATTATAGCGTAAGGGCGCCCGCCCTGTCGATGTCAGCGGTCGAGCGCCTCGCAGGCTTCCAGGGTGTTCTGCATCAGGGTGGCGACCGTCATCGGCCCCACCCCGCCCGGCACCGGGGTGATCCAGCTGGCGCGCTCGGCGGCCGCGGCGTATTCCACATCCCCGCACAGGCGGCCGTCGTCCAGGCGGTTGATGCCGACGTCGATGACCACCGCGCCGGGCTTGACCCACTCGCCGGGAATCATGGACGGCTTGCCGACCGCCACCACCAGCACATCGGCCTGGCGGACATGGGCTTCCAGCACGGCTTTCGGGGTGAATTTATGGCAGGCGGTGACCGTGCAGCCGGCGATCAGCAGCTCCAACACCATCGGCCGGCCGACATGGTTGCTGACGCCGACCACCACGGCGTTGCGGCCGCGGATCGGCTGGTCGGTGTAAGCCAGCAAGGTGGTGATGCCGCGCGGCGTGCAGGGCCGCAGGCCGAACTGGCGCAGGGCCAGACGGCCGACGTTGGCCGGATGGAAGCCGTCCACGTCCTTGGCCGGGTCGATGCGGTCGATCAGCCAGGTGCCGTCGCGGCCGCCCGGCAGCGGCAACTGCACCAGGATGCCGTGGATCTTGGGGTCGGCGTTCAGCTGGTCGATCAGGGCGGTCAGTTCGGCGTCGGTGGTGTCGGCGTGCAGGTCGTAATCGTAGGCCTGGATGCCGACCCGCTCGCAGGCCCGGCGCTTGTTGCGCACGTACACGCTGGAGGCCGGATCGTTGCCGACCAAGACCACCGCCAACCCCGGCCGGGAGCGGCCGGATTCGACCCGGGTCTGCACGCGCACGGCCAGATCGTCCAGAAGGGTATCCGCGATGCGTTTGCCGTCGAGTACCTGTGCCGTCATGTGCGCCCGATTCCATGGGGGTGTTACGCTATTATCCCGTATCTTCCGAGTGAACGCCATGTTGCCCGACGCCACCCGCACCGAACTCGAAGCCGCCGCCTTCCGCCGCCTGCGCGCGCACCTGATGCAGGAACGGCCGGACGTGCAGAACATCGACCTGATGATCCTGGCCGGCTTCTGCCGCAACTGCCTGGCGCAGTGGTACCAGGACGCCGCCGCCGAGCGCGACATCCCGATGGACAAGGACGCCGCGCGCGAAGCGGTGTACGGCATGCCCTTCGCCGACTGGAAGGCCCGCCACCAGCGCGAGGCCAGCCCCGAACAACTGGCGGCCTTCGAAGCCGCACAACGCCGTCATCCCTGAGGAGATCCGCGCATGGCCGCAAAGAAAACCGCCTGGGCCGCCACCGGCAAGCACTTCGATTTCAGCGGCAAGCTGCTGCAGACGCACTGGAAAGCCCTGCACCTCGGCGATGGCGAACCCTACCCCGACGAAAAACGCGCCGCCGCCCTGCTGAAAGCGGCCGGCAAGGCCGCGCCGAAAGGCCTGTCGGCCGCAGAGCTGGCCGAAGCCCTACAGGACGCCTGGCGCGCCTTCCACAGCGGCGAGTTCCAGCAGGCGTATGAAACCGGCGTCGCGCTCGGCCCAGTCGGCGCCAGCGTGGCCGCCAAGGCCCTGGGCATCCACACCACCTACTTGGTGAAGAAGGACGCCGAGCGCCTGGCGCGCTTCGAGCAAGTGGCGCAGTTGGGCGAAGCCGCGGTGGCGGTCCTGCCCAAGGAAGCCAACAGCCACTACCGCATGGCCTTCGGTTACGGCCGCTACGGCCAAGGCCTGTCCATCGCCAAGGCGTTGAAGATCGGTCTAGCCGGCAAGATCAAAAGCGCGCTGGATGCCTGCATCGCGCTCGATCCGAAACACGCCGAGGCGCATCTGGCCAGCGCCCTATGGCATGCCGAAATCGTCAACAAGGTCGGATCCACCTTGGGCGGGCTGACCTACGGCGCCAAGCGCAAATTGGCGGAACAGCATATGGCCACGGCGCTGAAGCTGGCGCCGAAGATGCCGATCGTGCATGCGGAACACGCGCAGATGCTGTTGCTGCTCGACGAAAACGACGAACAGGCCGCCGCCGACGCCTTCGAGAAAGCCAGCCTGTTGCCGCCGCTGGACGCCATGGACTATCTGGACGGCCGTTTCGCCGCCGAGCAGATCGCCTGAACGGCGGCCGGGGGCAAACGGAATCTTTACAACCGGCTTCGGGGCTTTGCCTAAAATAGCGGCATGGAATTCGTACGTATCGGGGCTGTGATGGCCCTTTTTTTTGCCCTGTCGCCGGCGGCCGAGGCGCAGTTCTGGAAGCGCAAGGCAGCCGCGCCCGAGGCCGGCGGTTACGAGCAGGCCCTGCTCGCCTACCGCAATCAGGACTACGTCGCGGCCGAGCGCCTGCTGGCGCCCTTGGCCAAGCAGAACCATCCACAGGCCATCGCACAATTGGCCTATATGCACGAGTTCGGCATCGGCGTGCGCAAGGACCAGGCCGAAGCCGTGAAACTCTACCGGCGGCTGATGGCGATTTACCTGGAGAAAGCCAAGCTCGGTGATGCCGAAGCACAGTATCAGGTCGGCCAACTGCACTACGGCGGCAAGGGCGTGCCGGAGAACGTGCCCGAAGCCATGCAATGGTACGCGCAAGCCGGCGCGCAAGGCCATCTGCAGTCGCAATACAAGCTGGCCCTGCTGTACGACAGCGGCGAGAAAGCGCCGCGCGATCCGAAGGCGGCCGTGCATTGGTACACCTTAGCCGCCGAACAGGGCCATGTGAATTCGCAGATGTTCCTGGCCATCAAATACTATCGCGGCCGCGATGTGGCGCAGGACTACGCCAAGGCCGCCGAGTGGTTCGGCAAGGCCGCGGCCGCCGGCAACGCCTATTCACAAAGCGCACTCGGCTTCATGTACGCCTCCGGCCAGGGCGTGAAGGAAGACAAGCAGGAAGCCCTGAAGTGGTACCGCAAGGGCGCCGAACAGGGCGACAAGGACAGCCAGTACGATCTGGGCATGAAGCTGCTGAAAGGCGACGGCGTGCCGCGCAGCCTGAGCGAAGCCGCGCACTGGTTCGGCCAGTCCGCCGCGCAGGGCCAGATGGCGGCGCAGTTCGAGCTGGCCCAGCTTTACGCCAAGGGCGACGGCGTGAAGCGCGACGCGGTACTGGCTTACGCCTGGTACAACGTGGCCATCATGAGTGGCCACTATCCCGCCAGCAAGCCGCGCGACGCCTTGGCCAAGACCATGAACGCGGACGAGATCGCCGAAGCCGAGCAGCTGAGCGCGATGTGGAAGTTCGGGCAGTCCATCGTGCGGGAATGAGCGAATAGACAACATCATCCAATTGACACATGCCATCCTCTTCCCTCATCACGCGTGCAGCAGAACTGATTGCTCAGGCCGATGGCCTTGTCATCGCCGCGGGCGCCGGCATGGGCGTTGACTCGGGCCTGCCTGATTTCCGCGGCCAGGAAGGTTTCTGGCGCGCCTATCCGGCTTTGGCGGAATCCGGCATCGCGTTTGAAGATATTGCCAATCCGGAAGGCTTCCATCGCCATCCAGATCGATCATGGGGATTTTACGGCCACCGGCTGAACCTATACCGCGCTACGGTGCCCCACGCTGGCTTTACTTTGCTGAAAGCGTGGGGCGGTTCCATGCCCAACGGTTATTCGGTGTTCACCAGCAACATCGACGGGCAGTTCCAAAAAGCCGGCTTTGAGGCGAGCCGCATTCACGAATGCCATGGTTCGATTCATCACCTCCAGTGTACCGTTCCGTGCTCGCCCTTCATCTGGCCCGCCGAGCGTTTTGTGCCGGAAGTGGATGAACGCAACTGCCTACTTCTGAATGATCGGCCGCGCTGCCCGAAGTGCTACCAGCTGGCGCGCCCGAATGTCCTGATGTTCGGCGACGGGGAATGGTTGGATGGCAGGCAACAGCTACAGGCGTCGATACAAACCCGATGGCTGAATCAAGTCGAGCATCCGGTGGTCATCGAAATCGGGGCCGGCACCGCTATTCCGTCAGTCCGCAGATTCAGCGAACAGGTCATCCGGCGGCACAACGGCCGACTCATCCGCATCAACGTGAGGGAATCGGAAGTCGGTCGCACGGACGACATCGGCTTGGCCATGGGCGGGCTTGATGCACTGTCGGCCATAGAGGATGCGCTTCGATTCCCGTAATTCGCGGAATCGAAGAATAGACCGCTTTCGTTGGTTTTGCGTGTTTGCACAGGCAGGTTGGTTGCATGCGTTTCGACGGCCGCCGAGGCGAATAAAAACCCCGCCGAAGCGGGGTTTTTCCTGTCTTGGTGGGCGATGCAGGGTTCGAACCTGCGACCCTTGCCGTGTGAAGGCAA
>JAYSFF010000070.1:0-7662 GCA_041913425.1 Arenimonas sp.
GGTGTTCGCCGCCGGCCGCAGCCGCGACATCGAGGCGCTCGGCAGCGCCGAAACCAGCCTGCGCGCCGGGCTGGGGCAGATCAACGCGGTGGTCGAGGCCTATCCCGAGCTGAAGGCCAACGACACATTCCGCCATCTGCTGGAACGCATCACCGCGCTCGAGGACACCATCGTCGACCGGCGCGAGTTCTACAACGACTCGGTCAACCTCAACAACGTGCGCATCGAACACTTCCCGGACACCGTCATCGCCCGTCTGTTCGGCTTCGGTCCGTTCACGCTGCTGCGCTTCAGCCGCGAACGGACCGCCGACGTCGACATCGCGTACCTGTTCAAACGCTGAGCCGCGCGTGTCCGGCGGCAACGAGCGCCTGTGGCCGGCCAACTGGCGCTCGCCCCTGCTCTGGGGCGAGGCCGGCTGGAGCGTGGCCTGCGCGTTCCTGCTGTACGCCGGCCTGCGCACCGGCTTGGCCGGCTTCGCCTATGCCGGCGCCGCGGTCGCCCTGACCGCCTGGATCCGCGCCCGCCACCACTACCGGCAGATCGCCGACATCCCGACCGTGCGTCTGGCCTCGGCGGCGCAGGGCCGGGTGGAACTGCGGGGCAACGGCGCGCCGATGCCCGGGTATCCGGTGCACAGTCCGCTGACCGGCCTGCCCTGCCTGTGGTTCGATTACACCGTGGAGCGCGGCGAGGGCCGGCAACGGCGCGTGGTGCGCGCCGACACCAGCGCCTGGCCGTTCGTGCTGCGCGACGGCGACCGGCAGGCGATGGTGCTGCCCGACGGCGCACGGGTGATCTCCCGGCACCGGCAGAGCTGGCGCAGCGGCGACGAAACCTATACCGAATCGGTGCTGCTGGCCGGCGAACCGCTGTATGTATTGGGCGAATACGTGCACGACTGGACCGAATCCGACGGCCACCGCCTGGACCGCCAAGCCGCGGCCCTGTTGCAGGAATGGAAGCAGGACCAGGACGGACTGAAACGACGCTTCGACGCCAACGGCGACGGCATCATCGACATGCACGAATGGGAGGCGGCGCGCCGGCAGGCCGAACAGGAGGTCCTGCGTGGCAGCCATCGCCCAACGCAGGCCGAGCACCAGATCCGCCGGCCGAAATCCGGCGGCGCCTTCATCATCTCGAATTATTCCGCCACCCAGCTGGCGGCGCGCTTCCGGCGCTGGTCCTGGCTGCACCTGGGCGTGTTCTTCGCCGCGCTGGCCGTGGCCGGTTGGCGCTGAAGGCTCAGCGCGCGCGGAAGCGTTTGTCCACGTAGTCGTCGATCAGGGCCACGAATTCGGCAGCGATGTTGTCGCCGCGCAAGGTCATCTTCTTCTCGCCGTCGATGAACACCGGCGCGGCCGGCGCCTCGCCGGTGCCCGGCAGGGAAATGCCGATGTCGGCGTGCTTGGATTCGCCCGGCCCGTTGACCACGCAGCCCATCACCGCCAGGCTCAGGTTCTCGGCGCCGGGATGGCTGATCTTCCATTCCGGCATCTTGGCGCGCACGTGTTCCTGCACGGTCTTGGCCAGTTCCTGGAAGAACTCCGAGGTGGTGCGGCCGCAGCCCGGACAGGCGGTGACCAGCGGCGTGAACGCGCGCAGGCCCATGGTCTGCAGCAGTTCCTGCGCCACGATCACTTCCTGCGTGCGCGAAGCGCCCGGCTCCGGCGTCAGCGAGATGCGGATGGTGTCGCCGATGCCTTCCTGCAACAGCACCGCCAAGGCCGCGGTGGAGGCCACGATGCCCTTGCTGCCCATGCCGGCTTCGGTCAGGCCCAGATGCAGCGGGTACTCGCAGCGCCGGGCCAGGTCGCGGTACACCGCGATCAGCTCCTGCACGCCGCTGACCTTGGCCGAGAGGATGATGCGGTCGTGCGGCATGCCCAGCCGCAGCGCCTGCTCGGCCGAATCCAGCGCCGAACGCACCAGCGCTTCGCGCAGCACGCGGCCGGCATCCCAGGGCTGGGCGCGCTGCGCGTTCTCGTCCATCAGCTGCTGCGCCAGCGACTGGTCGAGCGAGCCCCAGTTGACGCCGATGCGCACCGGTTTTCCGTAGTGGTTGGCCAACTCGATGATGGCGCCGAACTGGCTGTCGCGCTTCTTGCCGAAGCCGACGTTGCCGGGATTGATGCGGTACTTGGCCAGGCGCTCGGCGCAGGCCGGTTCGGCGGTCAGCAGCTGGTGGCCGTTGTAGTGGAAGTCGCCGACGATCGGCACCTCGATACCCATCATCGCCAGTTTGTCGGCGATGTGCGGCACGGCCTTGGCCGACTCCGGATTGTTGACCGTGACCCGCACCACTTCCGAGCCGGCGCGCCAGAGCTGGCCGATCTGCTTGACGGTGGCGGCGACATCGGCGGTGTCGGTGTTGGTCATCGACTGCACCATGATCGGCGCGTCGGCGCCGACGCGGACGCGGCCGACGGCGACGGTATGGCAGGCGCGGCGCGCGGCCGGGCGGGTTTCAGCATTCATCGGAAGCGGGTTTCCTCAGGATTCTTCGGTGAGCAGGGTGTAATCCATGGCCAGCGCCGCATGCGCGACCGAGGCCTTGACCGTCCGTACGCCGGTCGGCGGACCCAGACGGTAAGGCTCATAACCGTACAGCACGTCGAAGCCGGACATCGGCTTCTCCAACCGGCCGGCCAACACATAGCCGGGGGCGCTGCCGTCGTCCAGCGGTTGCAGGGCCAGGGCGCGCACCGGCTGGCCGCGACGGTCGCCGCCCGGATGCACGGCCACCGCCAGACAGCGCCGGCTCAGCAGTTCCACGCCGGCCATCAGGCCGCCGTCGGCGCCGTAACGCAACCAGCGGATCACGCCCAACATCCAGTCCGGCTCCAGGCCCGGCGCGGCGCCGTTCAGTCCGACCAGCTCGCCGATGCGCGCGCGCGGCTGTTGTCCGGCATGCCATTGCAGACGGTAACCGCCCAAGCCGTGATCGAGCACCTGCGCCGTCAACAGCCGATGCACGGCGTGCTCGCCGGCATGCAGCCAATCGGCACCGAGGCGGATGCCCTGGCTGCCCAGACGCGACAGGTTCTGGATGTAGCCGTCGAAATCCATCCGGCCGGCGGCGAAGTAGTGCACCGCGCTCAGCCCTACCGCGGTTTCCAGCGCGAACCCGCCCGGCAACCGCGGCGCGCCGCGCGCGGCGGCCTGGCCGAGCGCACGCAGCATGCGGCGCAGCAGCGCGACCGGCGCTTCGACGCGGCCACCCGGCGGCGTCAGCACCGCCACGCCGTCATGGGCCGCAGCGGCGGCGGTCGACAAGGTCTCATAAAACCGGGCGAAGTCGATGTAACCGGCGTCTTCGTCGAGTTCGACGGGGCGCGTCTCGTCCTGCGGCAGCGGCGCGCGGTGCTCCGAACCGGACGGGCCCGTGACCACGCAGTGGCCGTCGCATTCGCTGACCAGCTGCCGGATGCGGTCCTGCTCGGCCGGCGCGAACGCCAACGGATTGACCAAGGCCAACAGCGCGGTCTGGGTGTATTCCAGCTGCGGCCGGTAGCCGCCGGGCACCAGCGGGTCGTCGACCGTCTTCTGGTGCAGTTTGGATTCGGCGGCGAACCGGTACAGGCGGTGCAGGCCGAGCCAGACGCCCTCGGGCGGATCACGGTAGATCTTCCAGGTCAGCTGCAGGGCCTGGGTGTAGTGCCAGAGCCCGCGGCCGATGGCGACCGCGACATTGCCGCCGCGCAACAGCGGAATCTTGCCGTCCGGATGGCAGAGTTCGACACAGGCCATGCGGTAGCCGTCGGCCATGGCCATATGCAGCTGCTGCGCCAGGGTCGCCGCCGACAGCCGTTCGTCGGCGAGGGGCAGCGGGCTGTTGAGGAACTGGCGTTCGAGCCAGAGAATGGTCTCGATCGCGGCCGGGCGCAGGGTCTCGAGCTGGTTGAAGCGGTCGGCGCCGGACATCGGCGTCGACATCGCGGAGAAACCGGCATCGCGGATGAATTCGCCGGTACGCACGATGTTCTGGCGCGGCAGGTCGTCGATCCATTGCTTGAGCGCGCGGCCGCCGGCGGGCGGCGGCGGGTTGGCCGTGACCGCGCCCGGCGGCAGGCCCTCCGACAATTCCCTGTACGCTCGCGACATGCAGCCCTCCTGATGTCCTTAGTTTAATGGAAATCGCCGGGGCCGGCTGGCTCGGGTATCCTATGGCGGTGAACGAATCCTCCCACACCGCGCCGGCGCGGCGCGTGCTGAAACCGGCCCAGCTCAACGCCTTGGCCAAGGACCTGCTGGAGTCGAATTTCGCCCAGATCTGGGTCGAGGGCGAAATCAGCAATCTGGCGCGTCCGGCCTCCGGCCATCTGTATTTCACCCTGAAGGACAGCCAGGCCCAGGTGCGCTGCGCCATGTTCCGCAGCCGCGCCCTGTATCTGCCGCAGCCGGTGAAGGACGGCCAACAGGTGTTGGTGCGCGCGCGCGTCACCCTGTACGAGCCGCGCGGCGATTACCAGCTGGCGGTGGAATCGATCGAGCCCGCCGGCCAAGGCGCGCTGCAGCAGGCGTTCGAGGCGCTGAAGCGCAAGCTGGAAGCCGAAGGCCTGTTCGCCCAGGCACGCAAGAAACCGCTGCCCGCCTTCGTGCGCCGGCTGGCGCTGTTGACTTCGCCGCGCGGCGCGGCCGTGCACGACGTGCTGACGGTATTGGCGCGCCGGCACCCGCTTCTGCCGGTGGAGCTGTGGCCGGTGCCGGTACAGGGCAGTGATGCCGCGGCGCAGATCCGCGCCAGCCTGCAGGCCGCCATCGCCAGCGGCCGCTACGACGCCATCCTGATCACCCGCGGCGGCGGCTCGCTGGAGGACCTGTGGCCGTTCAACGACGAGGCCCTGGCGCGGCTGGCGGCCGACAGCCCGGTGCCGGTGGTGTCGGCCATCGGCCACGAGATCGACGTCAGCCTGC
The DNA here is from genome assembly GCA_041913425.1 of Arenimonas sp. Classification (GTDB taxonomy): domain Bacteria; phylum Pseudomonadota; class Gammaproteobacteria; order Xanthomonadales; family Xanthomonadaceae; genus Arenimonas. The sequence continues at coordinate 4,921 of JAYSFF010000070.1, forward strand.
TCGATTTCGCCGCCGACCTGCGCGCGCCGACGCCCTCGGCCGCGGCCGAATTGCTGTCGCCGGACCGCGCCGAACTGCTGGCGCGCCTCGGCCAGAGCCGGCGCAAACTCGCCGAACGGCTCGGTGCCCGCCTGCGCGAGGCCGGGCAACGCTGCGACATCGCATATCTGCGCCTGCAGGCCCTGCGTCCGGCGCAACGCCTGCAGGCCGGCCGGCAGAACCTGCAAGGCCTGCAGATGCGCCTGCGGCATTCCCTGCTCGAACGGCTGGCCGGCAAGGCCGAAGCGGTGCGCCGCTGCGCGCACCGGTTGGAGCGGGCCGGCCCGCAGCACCGCATCGCGTTGCAACGCGCCGGCGTCGCGGCGCTGCAGTTGCGCCTGCACCGCGGCCTGCAACATGGGCTGGACGCACGGTTGGCGCGCCTGAAGCAGGCCGGCGGCGCGATGAACGCACTGAGCCCGTTGGCCACCTTGAGCCGCGGTTACAGCATCCTGCGCGACGGCGACGGCCGCGTCGTCCACTCCGTCCGGCAAACCGCGTCCGGCCAGCGCCTCGACGCCCGGCTGGCCGACGGCAGCCTGTCCCTTACCGTGAATTCCGATGACCGATAAACCGAACTCCCCGATCACCTCGCTGAAGGGCCTGTTGCCCTATCTGCGCCCGCACCGTCCGCTGTTGGCGTTATGGCTGGCGGCGTTGGCGCTGTCGTCCTCGGCCACCCTATTCTTCCCGGTCGCCATCAAGCATCTGGTCGACCAGGGCTTCTCGCGCGACGGCGACATCGACCGCTGGTTCATCCTGCTGTTCGCGGTCGCCGCGTTGTTGGCGCTGGCCACCGCGGCGCGCTTCTTCTTCGTGTCCCTGCTCGGCGAGAAGGTCGTGGCCGACCTGCGCAAGCGCCTGTACGCGCACCTGATCCGGCTCGACATGGGCTTCTTCCAGGAGACGCGTTCGGGCGAGCTGCTGTCGCGGCTGTCGGCCGACGCCGAACTGCTGCGTTCGGTGATCGGCTCCAGCATGTCGGTGGCGCTGCGCAGCGGCATCACGGTGATCGGCAGCGCGGCGATGATGGTGGTCACCGCGCCGCGCCTGGGCGTGTTCGTGCTGGTCGGCATCCCGCTGCTGGTGCTGCCGATGGTGCTGTCCGGACGCGGCGTGCGCGGCGCCTCGCAGAACGCGCAGGACCGCCTGGCCGATGCCAACGCCCGCGCCGGCGAAGCCTTCGCCGCCGTGCACACGGTGCAGAGCTTCGCGCGCGAGGATTTCGAGACCGCGCGCTACGATTCGGCCATCGACTACGCGCTGAAGGCCGCGCGCCGGCGCATCTCGATGCAGTCCGGACTGACCGCGCTGGTGATCCTGCTGATCTTCGGCGGCATCACCCTGATCCTGTGGTCCGGTGCGCGCAGCGTGGTGTCCGGGCAGATGAGCGCCGGCACCCTCACGCAATTCGTGTTCTACGCCATGATCGGCGCCGGTTCGGTCGGCGCTCTGGCCGAGGTCTGGGCCGAGGTCCAGCGCGCCGGCGGCGGCATGAACCGCATCGGCGAACTGCTGGCCCGCACCGGCGCCCTGTCTGCGCCGGCGCAAGCGCATAGCCTGCCCGCGGGCGAATTGCCGATCCGCTTCGAGAACGTCGCGTTCGGCTACCCGAGCCGACCGGACGAACGCGCCCTGCACGGCTTCAGCCTCGATATCCGGCCCGGCGAGACCGTGGCCCTGGTCGGTCCGTCCGGCGCCGGCAAGAGCACGGTGTTCCAGCTGCTGCTGCGCTTCTTCGATCCGCAATCCGGCCATATCTCGGTCGGCGGACTCGATGTCCGGCAGTGGCCGGCGGCGGATCTGCGCGGACGCATCGCCATCGTGCCGCAGGACCCGGTGATCTTCGCCGGCAGCGCGCGCGACAACATCCGCTACGGCGACCTGAACGCCGACGACGACGCGGTGATTGCCGCCTGCCGCGCGGCCGAGGCCTGGGACTTCATCCAGGCCCTGCCCGAGGGGCTGGACAGCGAGCTCGGCGAACGCGGCGCGCGCCTGTCCGGCGGCCAGCAGCAGCGGCTGGTGATCGCCCGCGCGCTGCTGAAGAACGCGCCCATCCTGCTGCTCGACGAAGCCACCAGCGCACTCGACGCGCAGTCCGAGCGCGCCGTGCAGACCGCGCTGGAGCACCTGATGCGCGGCCGCACCACGCTGGTGATCGCGCACCGGCTGGCCACCGTGCTGAAGGCCGACCGCATCGTGGTGATGGACAAAGGCCGCGTGGTGGCCACCGGCACGCACCAGAGCCTGATGGCCGAAAACGGCCTGTATGCCGAACTGGCGCGGCTGCAGTTCGAACAAAACGCCGGCGCGGCCTGAACTCGCGCGCCGGCCGCGGCCGTGGCATGATGGCGGCCAATGTCGCCGAGGGAGAGCCCGTCATGCGTCACCGCATCCGTACCGCGTTGCCGTTGTTGTCCGCCGCTTTGCTGGGCGCCTGCGCCGGCGTGCCGGCCGCGCCGGCCGATCCGCTGGCCGGCAGCGCTTGGCGGCTTGAACGCATCGAATACATGGATGACACCACGGTCACGCCCGACGCCGCCCGCCGTTACGGCATCGCGTTCGACGCCGAAGGCAACGTCAGCATCCAGGCCGACTGCAACACGCTCGCCGGCCGCTACGCCTACACGCCGCCGTCCGGGCTCGAATTCGGCATGCTGCGCAGCACCCTGGCGTTCTGCGGCGAAGGCTCGCTGTACG
>JAYSFF010000071.1:0-7461 GCA_041913425.1 Arenimonas sp.
GCCCTGCAGGCGCAGGACATGGTCGCGTTCTACCGCCGCGCGCAGCCGCTGTTCCAGTCGGTCGGGCTCGGCATCCGCGAGCTCAGCATCAGCGAGCGCAATGCCTGGCGCATCGTGCTGTCGGACGGCCTGGTGCTCGACATCGGCCGCAACGACGCCGACGCGCGCCTGAACCGTTTCGTCGCGCTGCTGCCCAAGATCAAGCGCCAGGAGACGCGCCGGCTGGCGCACGCCGACCTGCGCTACACCAACGGCTTCGCCCTGACCTGGCAACCGGCGCCGGTACCGGCACCGGCCGCCGCATCGAACCCATCGGAAGACATCCGCATATGACCCGCAAAAGCGACAAATCCCTGATCGTCGGCCTCGACATCGGCACCTCCAAGGTCACCGCCCTGGTCGGCGAGTACTCGCACGAGCTCGACGCGATCGAGGTCATCGGCCTCGGCACCCACGATTCGCGCGGCATGCGCCGCGGCGTGGTGGTCGACATCGAGTCGACCGTCGAGTCGATCAAGGGCGCCATCGAGGAGGCCGAGGTGATGGCCGGTTGCGAGATCCGCTCGGTGTACGCCTCGATCTCCGGCTCGCATACCGAATGCCGGCGTTCGTCCGGCATCTCGCCGGTGGCCGGCGGCGAAGTGCAGTACCACGACCTCGACCAGGCGCTGCAGGCCGCCAAGGTGGTGGCGATCTCCTCCGACCAGCGCATCATCCACGCCATTCCGCGGGAATACCGGCTCGACAATTTCCAGGAGGGCGTGCGCAATCCGGTCGGCATGTCGGCGGTGCGCCTGGAGCTGAGCGCGCTGTTGATCACCGCCGCGACCTCGGCGGCATCCAACATCGAGAAGTGCATCAGCCGCTGCGGCCTGCAGGTCGACGGCCTGGTGCTGTCCTCGCTGGCGTCTTCGCACGCGGTGCTCAGCGCCGACGAGAAGGAATCGGGCGTGGTGCTGGTCGACATGGGCGCCGGCACCACCGACATCGCGGTCTATACCGGCGGCTACATCCGGCACACCGCCTCGCTGCCGATCGGCGGCGACCAGGTCACCAACGACATCGCCCACATCCTGCGCACGTCCAACCCGGACGCCGAGCAGCTGAAGATCCGCTACGCCTGCGCGTTGGCGCAGCTGACCCGCGCCGACGAATCGATCCAGGTGCCGGGCGTGGGCGGCCGCGCGCCGCGCCGGCTGGCGCGCCAAAGCCTGGCAGAGGTGGTGGAGAAACGCTACGAGGAGATCTTCGAGATGGTGCACGCCGAACTGCGCCGCTCCGGTTTCGAGGAATTCGTGCGCGCCGGGCTGGTGCTGACCGGCGGCGCCGCGCGCATGGAAGGCGTGGTCGAGCTGGCCGAGGAGATGCTGCACATGCCGGTGCGCGAAGGCGTGCCGCAGCACATCCAGGGCCTCGGCGAGGTGGTCGGCAACCCGACCTACGCCACGGCGGTCGGCCTGATGCAGTGGGGCCGGCTGAGCGACAACCCGCGCCGGCCGGGCTTCCGCGGCGGCAACGCGGTCGGCGGTTGGCTGGGCAAGCTCGGCCGGATCATCAAAGGCGAGTTGTAAGGATGCGGTAACAGGGCGGTAAAGCGGTACAGGGCGTTTCCGGTTTTTCATACATAAAACAAAGAGGACAGAACCATGGCATATTTCGAATTAGTTGAGCAGGCCGCGCCTAACGCGGTGATCAAGGTGGTCGGCGTCGGCGGCGGCGGCGGCAACGCGGTGGCGCACATGGTGAACTCCGGCGTCGAAGGCGTCGAATTCATCACCGCCAACACCGACGCGCAGGCGATCAAGCAGTGCGGCGCCAAGACCCAGCTGCAGCTGGGCGCCAACGTCACCAAGGGCCTGGGCGCCGGCGCCAACCCGGAAGTGGGCCGCCAGGCCGCGCTCGAGGACCGCGAGACCATCATCCGCGCGCTGGACGGCGCCGACATGGTGTTCATCACCGCCGGCATGGGCGGCGGCACCGGCACCGGCGCCGCGCCGGTGGTGGCGCAGGTCGCCAAGGAGCTCGGCATCCTGACCGTGGCGGTGATCACCAAGCCGTTCCCGTTCGAGGGCCGCCGCCGGATGCAGACCGCGCTGCAGGGCATCGAGGAGCTGGCCAAGCACTGCGACTCGCTGATCACCGTGCCGAACGAGAAGCTGATCACCGTGCTCGGCCGCGACGCCACCATGATCAGCGCCTTCAAGGCCGCCAACGACGTGCTGCTGGGCGCCGTGCAGGGCATCGCCGACCTGATCACCCGTCCGGGCATCATCAACGTCGACTTCGCCGACGTGCGCACCGTGATGAGCGAGATGGGCCTGGCGATGATGGGCTCCGGCATCGCCCGCGGCGACGACCGCGCCCAAGCCGCCGCCCAGGCCGCGGTCAACAACCCGCTGCTGGACGAGGTCAACCTGCAGGGCGCCAACGGCGTGCTGGTCAACATCACCGCCGGCCCGAACTTCACCATGCGCGAATTCGACGAGGTCGGCAGCACCATCGAAGCCTTCGCCTCGGAAGACGCCACCGTGGTGGTCGGCACCGTGCTGGACGCCAACATGGGCGACGAAGTGCGCGTGACCGTGGTCGCCACCGGCCTGAACCAGGCCCGCGCCCGCGCCCAGGTGCGGCCGGAGCTGGTCAAGACCGAACCGCGCTGGCAGCAGGCCACCGGCACCGACGGCCCGCTGCCGTACGATCCGGTCAGCCCGCCGGGCCTGTCGGCCGGCGGCATCTCGGCCAACCTGCGCCGCGGCAGCCGGACCGAGCCGAGTGTGGGCGGCCCGAGCACCGCGCTGAACGACATGGCCGGTTCGGCCGGCCAGAGCTACCTCGACATCCCGTCGTTCCTGCGCCGCCAGGCGGACTGAAGCGGCGACCGCGTCATCCCGGGGCCGTCGTCCTTGCGGCCCCGGACCGAACTTGGCCCGCCGGTCCGCCGGCGGGTCCTTCTTCGCCAAACAGGGATTTTGCTTTACAATGACCGACCGCCATAAGCGTAATGAATTCAAGCACAAGACGGCGCCGTTTACATTCCATACACCGTCGGATGCGTAAAATCCCGTCATGATCAAGCAACGCACATTGAAGAATGTCATCCGCGCCACCGGCGTGGGCTTGCATAGCGGCGAAAAGGTGTTCATGACCCTGCGTCCGGCTGCCGCCAACACCGGCATCGTGTTCCGCCGCATCGACCTCCCGACCCCGGTTGAGGTCAAGGCGCAGGCCCATCTGGTCGGCCAGACCCAGCTGTGCACCGTGCTGGTCGACGAAAACCAGGTCAAGATCAAGACCACCGAACACCTGCTGGCCGCCTTGGCCGGCCTGGGCATCGACAACGCCTACATCGACCTGTCCTCGGAAGAGGTGCCGATCATGGACGGCTCCGCCGGTCCGTTCGTGTTCCTGATCCAGTCGGCCGGCATCGAAGAGCAGAACGCGCCCAAGAGCTTCATCCGCATCAAGAAGACCCTGCAGGTCACCGACGGCGACAAATGGGCCCGCTTCGAGCCCTACGAGGGCTTCAAGGTCGGCTTCACCATCGATTTCAAGCACCCGGCCTTCAAGAAATCGGCGTCCAACGCCGAAATCGACTTCTCCACCACCTCCTTCGTTAAGGAAGTGAGCCGCGCCCGCACCTTCGGCTTCATGAAGGACATCGAGTACATGCGTGACCGCAACCTGGCCCTGGGCGGCAGCCTGGACAACGCCGTCGTGCTGGACGACTACCGGGTGGTGAACGAGGACGGCCTGCGTTTCGACGACGAGTTCGTCAAGCACAAGATCCTGGACGCCATCGGCGACCTGTACCTGATGGGCCACAGCCTGATCGGGGCCTACTACGCCTACAAATCGGGCCATGGGCTGAACAACCAGCTGCTGCGCGCCCTGATCGCCGACCGCGAGGCCTGGGAAGAGGTGGTGTTCGAAGACCCCGCCGAAGCGCCCATCTCGTATGTGAACCCGGTCGCAGTTGCCTGAGTGCCGCTTTAAGAAATCACACGAAAAATCAGGCATTTAACCTGAATTTAACCACCCCTTAACCCTTTGTTTCGGGTTTTCCCCCACAATTGTCCGGTCATCGATCGTCCCCCGGCTGGAAGGCCAAGTCGATCGTAATCCGGATTTCACGGGCAGGAAGCCCGAGGGCGTTGGCGTGGTCGAGGATTTCCCGGCTGTGCAGGCGCAATTTGTTCTTCCAGACCGGATTGGACACCTGAAAAACCAGCCTGCCTTCGCGCCATGCCCCCAAGCGGCACTGCTTGGCCAGGGCCTCGGGCAGGTTCCGACGCAGTAAACGGTCCAGCGACGCCAGTTCACCGGCCCGCGCGACCAAGGCCGCAAGGCCCGTCTGTTCCAGCGCTTGCAGCGCGGAACGTTCGGGTTTGGATGGCTTGTCTGCGCCCATGATTTCCAGAGATGGTTCGATGCTCAACGTCATTCTAGTTTCAAAACACCTGAAAGCACCGAAAAAAATCAATCTGGCCGAGCGCCGCGCCGCGGCGACGGTCACCGGCGCGGCGTTGCTCCTGCTGTCGGCCGTGTTCGGCCTGGGTTTCGCCGCCAATTCGGTGTTCGGCAACCTGCAGGTGGCGCAGCTGAAGAGCCGCGTGGCCGAGCAGGACCGGCTGATCGCCGAGCTGCGCGCCGACAACCAGCGTGACATGAACGCCATGGCCCTGCGCCTGGCCGAGCTGCAGGCCCAGGCCAACCGCCTGAACGCGCTCGGCATCCGCCTGACCCGCGACAGCAAGCTCAGCGGCGGCGAATTCAATTTCGAGCGCGTGCCCGGCGCCGGCGGCGACGAAGCCGCCGAAGACGTCAGCGCGGCCGAGCTGAAGGCCTCGCTGAAGCAGGTCTCGGCCGAGTTCGAGGCCTCGTCCCAGCAGCTGTCGGTGCTGGAATCGATGCTGTTCGAGCAGGAGCTGGAACTGAAATCGCAGCCGACCACCCGCCCGAGCGACGGCTTCGTGACCTCCGGCTTCGGTTACCGCATGCATCCGGTGCTGGGCGGCCGCGCCCACCACAACGGCATCGATTTCGACGCCAATACCGGCGACCCGGTGCGCTCGGCCGGCAACGGCCTGGTCAAGTACGCCGGCTGGAAGAACGGCTTCGGCAACGTGGTCGAAATCGACCACCAGAACGGCTACGTCACCGTGTACGCCCACAATTCGGCGTTCACCGTGAAGGAGGGCGACGTGGTGCGCGCCGGCCAGATGGTGGCCAAGGCCGGCTCGACCGGCCGCTCGACCGGCCCGCACGTGCACTTCGAGGTCCACAAGGACGGCCGCGCGGTCAATCCGCGCGCGTTCCTGGACGCCAGCGGCTGGGCCGACAGGGCCAAGTAAACGGTCTTGATATCGGAAAATCCGCCCACAGGTTAAAATACACGGCTATCCCCCCGGATGGCCGTTTTTTTTGAGGCCTCCGAGGCCCGAGTCCCGCCCGCGCGGGCCCCTCCTCCCACCGGTTCAACCATGTTCAATCAATTGCTTACCAAACTTTTCGGCAGCCGCAACGAGCGCGTCCTGCGCCAGTACCAGAAAAGCGTGCAGCGCATCAACCAGTTGGAAGACGGGCTGAAGGCCCTAGACGACGAGTCCCTGAAAGCCAAGACCGCCGAATTCAAGCAACGCATCGCCGCCGGCGAGAGCCTGGACCAGATCCTGCCGGAAGCCTTCGCGGTCTGCCGCGAGGCCTCGGTACGCGCGCTCGGCCTGCGCCACTACGACGTGCAGCTGATCGGCGGCATGGTGCTGCACTCCGGCCGCATCGCCGAGATGCGCACCGGCGAGGGCAAGACCCTGGTCGCCACCCTGGCGGTATACCTGAACGCGCTGTCCGGCAAGGGCGTGCACGTGGTCACCGTCAACGATTACCTGGCCCGCCGCGACGCCGCGGTGATGGGCAAGCTGTACAACTTCCTGGGCCTGAGCGTGGGCGTGGTGGTGCCGGGCATGCCGCACCACGACAAGAAAGCCGCCTACGCCGCCGACATCACCTACGGCACCAACAACGAATACGGCTTCGACTACCTGCGCGACAACATGGCCGGGCACAAGGACGAGCGCTTCCAGCGCGGCTTGAACTTCGCCATCGTCGACGAGGTCGACTCGATCCTGATCGACGAGGCGCGCACGCCGCTGATCATCTCCGGTCCCGCCGACGAGTCGCCGGAACTGTACCTCAAGGTCAACCGCATCGTGCCCAAGCTGGTCCGCCAGGAGAAAGAGGACGGCGAGGGCGATTACTGGGTCGACGAGAAATCCAAGCAGGTGCACCTGTCGGAAGCCGGCATGGAGCACGCCGAGGACATCCTGCGCGAAGCCGGCATCCTGGCCGAGGACGACGGCCTGTACTCCGGCCATAACCTGTCGGTGGTGCACCACCTGAACGCCGCCCTGCGCGCGCACGCGCTGTACCAGCGCGACGTCGACTACATCGTGCGCGACGGCGAAGTCATCATCGTCGACGAGTTCACCGGCCGTACCCTGGCCGGCCGGCGCTGGTCGGACGGCCTGCACCAGGCGGTGGAGGCCAAGGAAGGCGTGCCGATCCAGCGCGAGAACCAGACCTTGGCCAGCATCACCTTCCAGAACTACTTCCGCATGTACGGCAAGCTGGCCGGCATGACCGGCACCGCCGACACCGAAGCCTACGAATTCCAGAACATCTACGGCCTGGAAGTGGTGGTGATCCCGACCCACCGCCCGATGATCCGCAAGGACGATCCGGATCTGGTGTACCTGACCCGCGAAGCCAAGTTCAAGGCCGTGGTCAAGGACATCCAGCGCTGTTTCGAGGCCGGCCAACCGGTGCTGGTCGGCACCACTTCGATCGAGACCTCCGAGCTGCTGGCCGGCGAGCTGCGCAAGGCCGGCATCCCGCACGAGGTGCTGAACGCCAAGCAGCATGAGCGCGAAGCGCACATCGTGGCCAACGCCGGCGCGCCGAAGGCGGTCACCATCGCCACCAACATGGCCGGCCGCGGCACCGACATCGTGCTCGGCGGCAGCCTGGAGGCCGAACTGCAGGCGCTCGGCGAAGACGCCGGCGAATCCGCCAAAGCCGCGGCCAAGGCCGCCTGGCAGCAACGCCACGAGCAGGTGCTGGCTTCCGGCGGCCTGCACATCATCGGCACCGAACGCCACGAGTCGCGCCGCATCGACAACCAGCTGCGCGGCCGTTCCGGCCGCCAGGGCGACCCGGGCTCCTCGCGCTTCTACCTGTCGCTGGAAGACAACCTGATGCGCATCTTCGCCGCCGACTGGGTGCAGACCGCGATGCGCCGCATGGGTATGAAGGAGGACGAGGTCATCGAGTCCGGCCTGGTCTCGCGCCAGATCCAGAACGCCCAGCGCAAGGTCGAGGCGCACAACTTCGACATGCGCAAGAACCTGCTGGAATACGACGACGTCGCCAACGACCAGCGCAAGGTCATCTACCAGCAGCGCAACG
>JAYSFF010000072.1:0-2673 GCA_041913425.1 Arenimonas sp.
TGAAAAACCCCGTCACCCTCTCCATCGCGCTCGCCCTGGCCACCGCCAGCCTGGGCGCCGGCGCCGCCCCGGCCGAACCGGCCGCCAACCACGCCAGCCAGACCATGAACCCCTTCTTCCAGCAAAGCCCCCTGCCCTACCAATACCCGCAGTTCGACAAGATCAAGGACACCGACTTCGCGCCGGCCTTCGACCGCGGCATGGCCGAGCAGGCCCGCGAGATCCAGGCCATCGCCGACAGCCGCAAGGCGCCGACCTTCGACAACACCATCCTGGCGATGGAGCGCTCCGGCCAGCTGCTGACCCGCGCCGCGATCGCGTTCGGCAACCTGACCAGCACCAACACCAACGACGCGCTCGACAAACTCGACGCCGAGTACTCGCCGAAGTTCGCCGCGCACCGCGACAGCATCTACCTGAACGCCAAGCTGTTCGCGCGCATCAAGGCGCTTTACGAGAAGCGCGCCAGCCTCGGCCTGGATGATCAGGGCGTTCGTCTGATCGAGCGCTACTACACCGACTTCGTGCGCGCCGGCGCCAACCTGACCGACGCGCAGAAGACCCGGGTCAAGGAAATCAACGCCGAAATGGCGACGCTGACCACCCAGTTCAGCCAGAACGTGCTGGCCGAAGTGAACGACTCGGCGGTGATCGTGTCCGACCGCGCCGAACTGGCCGGCCTGAGCGACGAGCAGATCGCCGTGTTGGCCAAGAGCGCCGAAGAAAAGGGCATGCCGGGCAAGTACCGCATCGCGCTGCTGAACACCACCGGCCAGCCGCTGCTGCCGCAGCTGGACAACCGCGCCCTGCGCGAGCGTCTGCACAAGGCGTCGGTCGCCCGCGGCAGCCGCGGCAACGCCTTCGACAACCGCGCCATCGTCGCGCGCGTGGCCAAGCTGCGCGCCGAACGCGCCGCGATCATGGGCTATTCCAGCTACGCCGCGTTCGGCCTGGCCGAAGAGACCGCGAAGAATCCGGAGGCGGTCAACGCCATGCTGGCCAAGCTGGCGCCGGCCGCGGTCGCCAACGCCCGCAAGGAAGGCGCCGTGCTGCAGGCCATGATCGACCAGGAGCAGAAGGCCAAGAAGCAGCCGACCTTCGCGCTCGAGCCGTGGGACTGGGCCTACTACACCGAGAAGGTGCGCAAGGCCCAGTACGACTTCGACGAGAACCAGCTGAAGCCGTACCTGGAACTGAACAACGTGCTCGAGAAGGGCATCTTCCACGCCGTGACCGAACTGTACGGCGTGACCTTCAAGCAGCGCACCGACCTGCCGGTGTACCACGAGGACGTCAAGGTCTATGAGGCCTTCAACGCCGACGGCTCCGAGCTGGCGCTGATCATCGTCGATCCGTTCGCACGCTCCTCCAAGCGCGGCGGCGCCTGGATGAGCTCGTACGTCGACCAGTCCGAGCTGATGGGCACCAAGCCGGTGGTGGCGTTCCACCTGAACGTGACCGAGCCGACCGAAGGCAAGCCGGCGCTGCTGACCTGGGATGACGTCAACACCGCGTTCCACGAATTCGGCCACGTGCTGCACGGCATGTTCTCCGACGTGAAGTACCCGTACTTCAGCGGCACCAACGTGCCGCGCGACTTCGTCGAGTTCCCGTCGCAGGTCAACGAGATGTGGTCGACCTGGCCGTCGGTGCTGGCCAACTACGCCGTGCACTGGCAGACCGGCGAACCGATGCCGAAGGAGCTACTGGACAAGGTGCTCTCGGCCGAGAAGTTCAACCAGGGCTACACCACCACCGAATACCTGGGCGCCGCCCTGCTCGACCAGCGCTGGCACCAGGTCTCGGCCGAGCAACTGCCGGACGCCGACGGCGTGATGGCGTACGAGGCCAAGGCGCTGCAGGACGTCGGCCTGGATTACGCCGCCGTGCCGCCGCGCTACCGCACCAACTACTTCAGCCACATCATGGGCGGCTACGCGGCCGGCTACTACGCCTACATCTGGTCGGAAGTGCTGGACGCCACCACGGTGGAGTGGATCAAGAACCACGGCGGCCTGACCCGCGCCAACGGCGACCGCTTCCGCGCCAAGCTGCTGTCGCGCGGCGGCAGCAAGGACGCGCTGCAGCTGTTCCGCGACTTCGCCGAGCAGGAGCCGGACATCCAGCCGCTGCTGGAACGCCGCGGCCTGACCGCCGAGCCGGAAACCAAGTGATCGCCAATTGCTGAAAACAAGAAAGCCGGCGTAAGCCGGCTTTTTTGTGGCCCGGATTCCGCCGCGAGGCTCAGGGCGCCTGCAGCCGCGGCCGGCGCGCCGACAGCAGCCGGCCGAGCACGCGCAATGGCAGCGGCGGCGAGAGCTCGCGGCCCGACAGGGTCGTGGCCAAGGCATGCCGGAACGGCGCGAAGCCTCCGCCGAAACGCAGGCCGGCGCGCCGCAGCAAACGCACCGGCGCGCGGTCGTCGGTGTACACCCGGACGATCGATTCCGTCGCCAGGTACAGCGGCCGGCTGATGGCCTGGAACTCGCGCTCGTAGCCCGCCAACAACGCCGGCGCGGCGATATCGCCGCCGGTTTCGATGGCGGAACGGATACGGCGCACCAGCATGCCGATGCCGCGCAGGCCGAGATTGTAGCCGTGCGCGGTGATCGGGTGCATGCCGATGGCGGCGTCGCCGACGCAGGCGAAGCGGCCGGCCACCAGACGGTCCGG
>JAYSFF010000072.1:2773-5562 GCA_041913425.1 Arenimonas sp.
GCGGTTACAGCTTGTCCCACCACATCAGGAAGCCGTCCCACAGGCGGCCGAAGAAGCCGGCCTCTTCCGCCGCGGCCTTCGCCACCAGCGGCGCCTGCGCCACGACCTTGCCGTCCAGGCTGATCTTCAGGGTGCCGACCGGCTGGCCGGCCTTCAGCGGCGCCACGATGTACTTCGGCACGTCGATGTTGGCCTTCAGGGCCTCGAACTTGCCGCGCGGTACGGTAACGTTAAACGGTGTCGCCACCGACAGCGCGATGCTGTCTTCGGCGCCCTTCCACAGGCGCGGCGCGGCGATGGTCTTGTCCGGCGTGTACAGGGTGCGGGTCTCGAAGAAGCGGAAGCCCCAGTTCAGCAGCGCCAGGTTGCCGTTCTCGCGCAGATCGAAGCCCTGCTTCTGCGAATCGCTCTGGATGCCGAGCACCACCGAGATCAGGCGCTGTTCGCCGCGCTTGGCCGAGGCCAGCAGGCAATAGCCGGCGGCCGAGGTGTGGCCGGTCTTGATGCCGTCGACCGAGGCGTCCTTCCACAGCAGGCCGTTGCGGTTGTGCTGGCGGATGCCGTTGACCGTGTATTCCTTGATCTTGTTGTAGGCGTAGGCTTCCGGGAAATCGCGCACCATGGCGCGGCCGAGCAGCGCCAGGTCGCGCGCGGTCGAGTAGTGGTTCGGGTCCGGCAGACCGTGCGGATTCATGAAGTGCGAATTGGCCATGCCGATCTTCTTCGCGTAGCTGTTCATCAGCTCGACGAACGCCTGCTCGGAACCGGCCACATGCTCGGCCAGCGCGATGGCGGCGTCGTTGCCGGATTGGATGACCATGCCGCGCTCGAGATCTTCCAGCGCGACCGTGCTGCCCAACGGCAGGAAGCTGGTCGAGCCGTCGGTACCGCCGCCGCCGCCACGCCAGGCGTTCTCGCTGATCAGCACCTGGTCGCTCGGCTTGATCTTGCCGGCCTTGATCTCGGCGGCGACCACATACGACGTCATCACTTTGGTGATGCTGGCCGGCTCGACGCGCAGGTCCGCGTTCTGGCTGGCCAATACCTGGCCGTTGGCGTAATCCATCACCAGCCAGGCGCTGGCGCCGGCCGGCACCGGCGCGGCCGGGATCTGCACCGGCGTGCCGGCCGCAGACGGCAGGGGAGCAGGAACGGATTGCGCCATGGCCACGGCCACGATACAGGCGGCACCGGCCGCGAAAATTCGGGAAACACGCATGGGGGAACTCCGGAGAAGGACGGCTACCCCGCTATTTTAAGCCTATTCGGCCCCGACCCGAAGCCCTTTCAGGCCGAGCCCGGCGAGTTTTTCCTGAACTTGCCGGGATTCGATCTCGCCCAGTGGACCGATGCGCACGCGCCAGACGGTGCCGGCGTCGCCGCGGTGCTTCTGGATGAACGCGCCGTCGATGCCGGCGTCGCGCAGGCGGGCCGCCATCGCCTTGGCATTGTCCTCCTGGCCGTAAGCCGCGACCTGCAGGTAGCGTTTGGCGGCATCCGGCACCTCGATCTGTACCGGGGGCGGCAGCGCGTCGCCGGTGACGGCCTCGACTTCGACCTGGGCGGTGCCGGTGCGGTTGATGCCGAGCTTGCTGGCGGCGGCGAAACTGAGGTCGATGACGCGGCCGGGATGGAACGGTCCGCGGTCGTTGACGCGCACGATCACCGATTGCCCGGTGTCGAGCCGGGTCACGCGCGCGAAGCTGGGGATCGGCAGGGTCTTGTGCGCGGCGCTGAACTGGCACATGTCGTACGGCTCGCCGCTGGAGGTGTTGCGGCCGTGGAACTTGGTGCCGTACCAGGACGCGATGCCGCGCTCGCGGTAGCCTTCGGCCGAATCGAGCACGTAATAGCTTTTGCCCAGGACCTTGTAGGGCGAGCGGTTGCCGTATTTCGATTTCGGTTCGGCGCGCGGCACCGGTTCACGCAGCAGGCTGACGTCCAGCTCGCCGTCGGGATGGGCGTCGGCGACGCCGGGCGCGTACAGGCCGCCGGCGGTGTAGTTGCGTTCGTCGTGCCGCATCACCTGCCGGCAGACGCGCGCGTTGTTGCGCTCGGCGTCACCGGCGGCTTGCGCGGCTTCGCCGGTAGGCGCAGACGCCGCCGGCGCGGACGGCTGCGCGTCCTTCGGCAACGGCGCGCCATCGCGCTTGACCGGCGCGGTGCCGCAGGCGACCAAAGCCAGCGCCAGCAAGGGCGCGAAGCGCATGGCGCTCATCGGCCGCCGGGCGCCGGCATGGTTGCGGGCGGCGCGGGCGCATACGGCCGCTGCGCGATCTCCTGCGCCAGCTGCCAGACCGCCATCGCGTACATCGGCGAACGGTTGTAGCGGGTGATGACCCAGAAGTTCTTGAAGCCGATCCAGTGTTCGGTGCCCTGCGCGCCTTCCAGCGTCAGCAAGGTGGCCGGAAGATCGGCCGCACCGCCCACCGGGGTGTAGCCTTTGGCGGCCAATTCGGCCAGGGAATATTTCGCCTCCCAGTTCTCGGGCTTGAACGGCGCCGCGCCGTCGGCGGCCGCAGCGGGCACGAACACCGGATTGCCCGGCTGCCAGCCATGACCGATGAAGTAGTTGGCGATGGACGCGAACGCGTCACGCTTCGAGCCGAACAGGTCGCGCTTGCCGTCGCCATCACCGTCGACCGCGTAGCGACGGTAGCTGGACGGCATGAACTGACCAAGGCCCATGGCGCCGGCATAACTGCCTTTCAGCGCCAGGATGTCGAAGCCCTCCTCCTTGGCCAGCGCGAACAGCTGCGCCAGCTCGTCGGTGAAGAACGCGATGCGCG
>JAYSFF010000072.1:5662-6784 GCA_041913425.1 Arenimonas sp.
TCCTTGGCCAGCGCGAACAGCTGCGCCAGCTCGTCGGTGAAGAACGCGATGCGCGCCTCGTTGACCTTGCCGTCGATGACCGGATAGTGGAACGCCAGCGTGTACAGCGCGTCGAGCACGTTATGACTGCCCATGTTGCCGCCCCAACCGGTCTCCACGCCCATGATGGCGAGGATGATCTCGGCCGGCACGCCGGTGCGCTCGGCGACCTGGTTGAGCTCGAAGCGGTTGTCGGACAGATAGGCGCGGCCCTGCGCGATGCGGCCGTCGGTCAGGAAGATCGGTCGGTACTGGGCCCAAGTGCGGGTCGATTCTGCCGGGCGCGCCATGGCGTTGACGATACCCTGCCGGTACTGCGCCCTGGCCAAGGTCGCGCGCAGCTGCTCCACGGGAATGCCGTATTTCGCCGCGGTATCGCTGATGAAGCGCGCCTTGCGCGCCGCGACATCCTGCGTCAGCGGTTCGACGTCGGCCGGCGGCGGCACGGCGGGCGGCACGGGCGCGCTGGCGGCAACCGGTGGCGGCGGCGTCTTCACCGGCGTACCGGCACAGCCGGCCAGGCTCGCGGCCAATACGGCCAGCAGCGGAATGTGTCTGTTCATGTCAGCGGTCCTGCATATGCGTCATATCGGTAAAATTACCACAGTCGCGCGCGCGCGCCGCTCAGTCGGCCAGATATTTGCGGTGCGAATACGCCGACATCACCAGGCCGAAGCCGGCCAACAGCGAAACGGCGGAGGTGCCGCCGTAACTGATCAGCGGCATCGGCACGCCGACCACCGGCAGGAAACCCGCGACCATGCCGGCGTTGACCAGGATGTAGATGAAGAAGGTCAGCGCCAGCGCGCCGGCCAGCAGGCGCGAATAGGCGTCCTTGGCGTTCATCGCCATCCACAGCGCGCGCGAAATGATGAAGAAGTAGACCAGCAGGATCGCCAGCACGCCGAGCCAGCCCCACTCCTCGGAAAACACCGAGAACGCGAAGTCGGTGGTGTGTTCGGGCAGGAAGTCGAGATTGGCCTGGGTGCTCTCGCCCCAGCCTTTGCCGGTGAGGCCGCCGGAACCGATGGCGATCTTGGATTGGATGATGTTCCAGCCGGCGCCCTGCGGCGCGCTTTCCGG
>JAYSFF010000073.1:0-6004 GCA_041913425.1 Arenimonas sp.
ACCGGCGGCTTCTCGAAGGTGTGGTGCGGCGCCGGGCTCGGCACGGTCCACTCCAGGCCCTTGGCGCCTTCCCAGCTGCGCGCTTCGGCTTTGGCGCCGCCGCGCACCGCCTTCCAGACGATGTAGGCGAACAGCAGCTGGCTCAGGCCGAAGCCGAAACCACCGATGGACGACCACATGTTGAAGTCGGCGAAGGCCGGGTTGTAGTCCGGGACGCGGCGCTGCATGCCGGCCAGGCCCAGGAAGTGCTGCGGGAAGAACAGCACGTTGACGAAGATGGTGGACAGCCAGAAGTGCCACTTGCCCAGGGTCTCGCTGTACATGTGGCCGGTCCACTTCGGCAGCCAGTAGTAGGCGCCGGCCATGATGGCGAACACCGCGCCGGTGACCAGCACGTAGTGGAAGTGGGCGACCACGAAATAGGTGTCGTGGTACTGGAAGTCGGCCGGCACGATGGCCAGCATCAGGCCGGAGAAGCCGCCGATGGTGAACATCACCACGAAGCCCAGGGCGAACAGCATCGGGGTCTCGAAGCTGATCGAACCGCGCCACAGGGTGGTGACCCAGTTGAACACCTTCACGCCGGTCGGGATGGCGATCAGCATGGTGGCGTACATGAAGTACAGCTCGCCGCCCAGCGGCATGCCGACGGTGAACATGTGGTGCGCCCAGACGATGAACGACAGGAACGCGATCGAGGCGGTGGCGTACACCATGGCCTGGTAGCCGAACAGCGGCTTGCGGGCGAAGGTCGGGATGATCTCCGACACGATGCCGAACGCCGGCAGGATCATGATGTAGACCTCGGGGTGGCCGAAGAACCAGAAGATGTGCTGGTACATGACCGGATCGCCGCCGCCGGCGGCGTTGAAGAAGCTGGTGCCGAAGAACTTGTCGGTCAGCAGCATGGTGACCGAACCGGCCAGCACCGGCATCACCGCGATCAGCAGGAAGGCGGTGATCAGCCAGGTCCAGACGAAGATCGGCATCTTCAGCAGGTCCATGCCCGGGGCGCGCATGTTGAGCACGGTGGCGATGATGTTGATCGCGCCCATGATCGAGCTGACGCCCATCAGGTGGATGGCGAAGATGGTGAACGAGATGTTGGTGCCGGACTGCAGCGACAGCGGCGGATACAGGGTCCAGCCGCCGGCCGGGCCGCCGGAACCGATGCCGAAGCCCTGCAGGATCAGCGGCAGCAGCAGCAGGGTGAAGGCGAACGGCATGATCCAGAACGACCAGTTGTTCATGCGCGGCAGCGCCATGTCGGGGGCGCCGATCTGCAGCGGGATCATCCAGTTGGCCAGGCCGACGAAGGCCGGCATGACCGCGCCGAAGATCATCACCAGCGCGTGCGTGGTGGTCATCTGATTGAAGAACTCGGGGCTCACCAGCTGCAGGCCGGGCTGGAACAGCTCGGCGCGGATCACCATCGCCATGGCGCCGCCGATGAAGAACATCACCAGGGCGAACAGCAGGTACAGGGTACCGATGTCCTTGTGGTTGGTGGAGTAGAACCACCGCTCGATGAAACCTTGCTTATGATCGGCCATGACTTGCCTCGTTTCTTGAATTTCGGGATTGCGTTAGACGGCAGGAGCCGCGGCGGGGGCGGTAACGGCTTCGGCGGCGGCCGGGGCGCCTGCGGCTTCGGCCGGCGCGGCTTCGGTAGCAGGCGCAGCCGGAGCGGCTTCGGCCGGGGCCGGCGCGGCCGGCTTCTGGGCGGCCAGCCAAGCGGCGTATTCGGCCTTCGGCAGCACCTTCACCACGATCGGCATGAAGCCGTGGTCCTTGCCGCACAGCTCGGCGCAGACGCCGCGGTAGGTGCCGGGCTTGTCGACCTTGGTCCAGGCGTCGTTGATGATGCCGGGGATGGCGTCCTGCTTCCAGCCCAGGGCCGGGACCCACCAGCTGTGGATGACGTCGTCGGCGGTGATCACGAAACGGATGCGGGTGTCGGCCGGGATGACCAGCGGCTTGTCGACGTCGCGCAGATAGGTGTCGTGGCCGTGGATGTCGGTCTGGGCCGAGGTTTTGTCCTGGCGCAGGTCGTCGGACTTGCGGTCGAGGCGGGAGATGAAGTCGACGCCTTCGCCGACGTATTCATAACGCCACATCCACTGGTAGCCGGTGATCTTGATCACCATCTCGTCCTTCTCGGCGTTGTGGTCGGCGCCGTACTGGGCGATCACCTTTTCGGTCGCCGGCCAGGCCGAGACCAGCAGGATCAGCACCGGGATCACGGTCCAGATCAGCTCCAGCTTGGTGCTGTGGGTCAGGCCGGTGTCCGGCACCGCGCCCTTGGACTTGCGGAATTTGAGCAGGGCGTAGGCCATGGCGCCGAACACCACCACGCCGATCACCACGCAGATCCACAGCATCATCATGTGCGCGCTGTAAGCGTTGGCGGCGGTCTGGGTGACGCCCGGGGTCATGTTCAGCTGCCAACGGACCGGTTCGGTCGGTTCGGCCTGCGCGAACGCCAGCAGGGAAGCCGACAGACCGGCGAGGGCGACGGCGACTTGGGTCATGCGAGGAAATTTCATATCCGGCCTCAGTTTTACTCAACACGCAATTTTAACGCCCAAGCGGCGGCTGGGGCAAGGCCTGCCATTGTCGCCGATTTCACGGCCCAAGGGGTTACGCTTTGGCGGAAAGCCCCCTAAAATTGGCAGTCTTCCGCTTTCCGGACCCCGCCGTGGACCCGATCATCGCCCCCGAACTGCCGGCCCGACGGCCGGAACTGATGCAGCGCATCACCGCCGCGTATCTGCGCGACGAGACCGAACACGTCAACGAACTGCTGGCCCAGGCCGCCATCGGGCCGGCCGACGCCGACGCCGTGCAAGCCCAGGCCGTGGCCTTGGTGGAGCGCACCCGCCTGCGCGCCGCCGACCCGGCCATGGTCGAGGCCTTCATGCGCGAGTACGACCTGAGCTCCGAAGAGGGCGTGCTGCTGATGTGCGTGGCCGAGGCCCTGCTGCGCATCCCCGACCAGGCCACCGCCGACAAACTGATCCGCGACAAACTCGGCGACGCCGACTGGGACGCCCACCTCGGCCAATCCACCTCTTTATTGGTGAACGCCTCGACCTGGGGCCTGATGCTGACCGGCCGGCTGGTGAACCTGGCCGGCGAGACCCAGCGCAACGCCATGGGCTCGTTCAAGCGCCTGGTCGGGCGCATGGGCGAACCGGCCATCCGTCTGGCGGTACGCCAGGCCATGCGCATCATGGGCCACCAGTTCGTGATGGGCCGCAGCATCGACGAGGCGCTGAAGCGCTCGGTCAGCGGCGACAACGCCGCCTACCGCTACAGCTTCGACATGCTCGGCGAAGGCGCGCTGACCCGCAAGGACGCCGCACGCTACCTGCAGGCTTACCGCGACGCGATCCGCGCCATCGGCGCCGGCGGCCCCTACCCCGACGTGTTCGCCGCGCCCTCGATCTCGGTCAAGCTCTCGGCCCTGCATCCGCGCTACGAATTCAACCAGCGCGCGCGCGTGTTGGCCGAACTGACCCCGGCGGTGCTGGAACTGGCGCAGCTGGCCAAGGCCCAGGGCATCGGCTTCACCATCGACGCCGAGGAATCCGAGCGTCTGGAGCTGTCGTTGGAAGTGATCGTCGGCGCGTTCTCCGACCCGTCGCTGGACGGCTGGAACGGCTACGGCCTGGCCGTGCAGGCCTACCAGAAGCGCGCGCCGTTCGTCATCGACTACCTGGTGGACGCCGCCCGCAAGGCCGGCCGGCGCATGCCGGTGCGTCTGGTGAAGGGCGCCTACTGGGATTCCGAGATCAAGAAGGCGCAGGTCGACGGCTTGGCCGGCTATCCGGTGTTCACCCGCAAGGCCAACACCGACCTGAGCTATCTGGCCTGCGCGCGCCGCATGTTCGCCGCGCACGACGCGCTGTATCCGATGTTCGCCACCCACAACGCGCAGACCATCGCCGCCATCCACCGCATGAGCGCGGGCCGCGACTTCGAATTCCAACGCCTGCACGGCATGGGCGAACACCTGTACGCGGAAGTGATTGGTGCCGATAAGCTGGCCGTGCCGTGCCGGGTGTACGCGCCGGTCGGCTCGCACGAGGACCTGCTGCCGTATCTGGTGCGCCGCCTGCTGGAGAACGGCGCCAACTCCAGCTTCGTCAACCGCATCACCGACGCCAGCCTGCCGCCGGCCGAACTGGTGGCCGATCCGGTCGCCACCGTGGCCGGCAACGCGGTCAAACCGCATCCGCACATCCCCACTCCGAACGCCATCTTCGGCGACGAAAGGAAGAACTCCATGGGCGTCCTGCTCTCCAACGACGAAACCCTGAGCCGCCTGGCGGCCGACATCGCCGCCGCGCTGAAACCCTGGCAGGCCGCGCCGCTGGTGCCGGGCACGCAATCCAGCGCCGGCTTCACCGAAGTCACCAATCCGGCCGACCGCCGTCAGGTCGTCGGCCGCTGGCAGGCCGCCGACGCCGCGCAGGTGTCGACCGCGCTGGACACCGCGCACGCCGCCTTCCCCGGCTGGGACCACACCCCGGCCGCCGCCCGCGCCAAGATCCTGGAGCACGCCGCCGACCTGATGGAGCAGCGCATGCCGGAGATCATCGCGCTGTGCGTGAAGGAAGCCGGCAAGTCGCTGTCGGCCTCGGTGGCCGAGGTGCGCGAGGCGGTCGACTTCGCGCGCTACTACGCCGCGCAGTCGCGCACGCTGTTCGGCGCGCCCGAGAAACTGCCGGGCCCGACCGGCGAATCGAACGAGCTGCAGCTGCACGGCCGCGGCGTGTTCGTGTGCATCAGCCCGTGGAACTTCCCGCTGGCCATCTTCCTGGGCCAGATCGCCGCCGCGCTGGCCGCCGGCAACACGGTGATCGCCAAACCGGCCGAACAGACCACGCTGACCGCGCATCTGGCGGTGCAGATCCTGCATGAAGCCGGCGTGCCGGCCGAGGTGCTGCAGTTCCTGCCCGGCGACGGCGCCACCGTGGGCGCGGCGCTGACCCGCGACCCGCGCGTGACCGGCGTGGTGTTCACCGGCTCGACCGAAACCGCCTGGGCCATCAACCGCGCCCTGGCCGCGCGCAACGCGCCGCTGGCCACGCTGATCGCCGAGACCGGCGGCCAGAACGCGCTGATCGCCGATTCCTCGGCGCTGCCGGAGCAGTTGGTGAACGACGCCGTGGTCGGCGCCTTCGACTCGGCCGGCCAACGCTGCTCGGCCGCGCGCGTGCTGTTCGTGCAGCGCGACATCGCCGACCGCGTGCTGGAGCTGCTGGCCGGCAAGATGGACGAGCTGCGCGTGGGCGACCCCGGCCTGCTCAGCACCGACGTCGGCCCGGTGATCGACGAAGACGCCAAGGCCGGCCTGTTGGCGCACATCGAGCGCATGAAGAAAGAAGCCCGCCTGATCAAGGCCGTCGAACTGCCCGAAACCTGCGCCCACGGCAGCTTCGTGGCGCCGCACGCGTTCGAGCTGGACTCGCTCTCGCAGCTGACCCGCGAGGTGTTCGGCCCGGTGCTGCACGTGATCCGCTACGACGCCGACAAGCTCGACGACATCCTGGCGCAGATCAACGCCACCGGCTACGGCCTGACGCTCGGCATCCACTCGCGCATCGACGAGACCGTGAACAGGATCGCGCGCACCGTGCGCGTGGGCAACTGCTACGTCAACCGCAACCAGATCGGCGCGGTGGTGGGCGTGCAGCCGTTCGGCGGCGAAGGCCTGAGCGGCACCGGCCCGAAGGCCGGCGGCCCGCACTACCTGCTGAAGTTCGCGTCCGAGCGCACGCTCACCGTGAACACCACGGCGGCCGGCGGCAACGCCAGCCTGCTCACCCTGGCGGAATGATGCTGCTGGCATGATGGCCAAGACGCTGTACAAAATCAGCTTCTTCAACGCCGGCAAGGTGTATGAGCTGTACGCGCGCCGGGTCGAATCCGGCGCGTTGTGGGGCTTCACCGAAATCCGCGACCTGGTGTTCGACGTCAACGAAGGCCTGGTGATCGA
>JAYSFF010000074.1:0-3386 GCA_041913425.1 Arenimonas sp.
AGCTGCAGCAGGCCCATCGGCAGCAGGGTCAGCAGCGCCATCAGGCTCAGACCGATGTTCAGCGCCCAGAAGCTGCCGCGCAGCCATTTCTCGTTCCAGACCGCGTCCGGCTTCAGGCCGCGCAGGCAGAACAGCAGCAGGCCGATGCCGAGCATGCCGTACACGCCGAACAGGGCGGTGTGGCCGTGCAGCGGGGTCAGGTTCAGGCCCTGCATGTAGTACAGCGCCAGCGGGGTGTTGATCAGGAAGCCGAACAGACCGGCGCCGACCAGGTTCCAGAACGAGACCGCGATGAAGAACAGGATCGGCCACTTGTAACGCGCCATCCACGGCGTGGCTTTGCTGTGCGACCAGCTCTCGTAGGCCTCGAAGCCGATCAGCGCCAGCGGCACCACTTCCAGCGCCGAGAACGAGGCGCCGAGCGCGACCACCGCAGTGGTGGTGCCGGTGAAGTACAGGTGGTGGAAGGTGCCGAGGATGCCGCCGGCCATGAACACGATGGTGGCGAACAGCACGTTGACGGTGGCGGTCTTGCCGCGCACCAGGCCGAGCTTGACGAACAGGAAGCTCATCACCGCCACGGCGAACACCTCGAAGAAGCCTTCGACCCACAGGTGCACCACCCACCAGCGCCAGTATTCCACCATGGAGAGATGCGTGTGCTCGCCCCACATCAGGCCGGCGGCGTAGAACATGCCGATGGCCACGGTCGACAGGAACAGCAGGCCGACGATCGAGCTCATCTCGTCCTTGCGGCGCAGCGCCGGCCACAGGGCGCGGCCCATCAGCACCAGCCACAGCATCAGGCCGACGAACAGGAAGGCCTGCCAGAAACGGCCGAGGTCGACGTATTCCCAACCCTGGTGGCCGAACCAGAAGTTGTCGGCCAGGCCCAGTTTCTGCATCACCGCGAACCACTGTCCGGCGAAGCCGCCGACCACGATGATCAGCAGGCAGACGAACAGGAAGTTGACGCCGGCGCGCTGGAACCTCGGCTCATGGCCGGAAATCGCCGGCGCGATGTACAGGCCGGTGCCGAGCCAGGCGGTGGCGATCCACAGCACCGCCAGCTGGGTGTGCCAGGTGCGGGTCAGCGCGTACGGCAGCACTTCGGCCAGGTTGATGCCGTAGAAGTTCTGGCCTTCGACCTGGAAGTGCGCGGTGGTGGCACCGAGCAGGATCTGCACCATGAACAGCGCCAACACCACCCAGAAGTACTTGGCGGTGGCCTTCATCGACGGCGTCAGCGCCAAGCCCTTGAGCGGGTCGCTGGCCGGCGGCGTCGGCGCGCCGTCGCGGCCGTGGTACACGGCGTAATGCCAGCCGAGCAGGCCGATGCCGGCGATCATGAACAGCACGCTGAACACTGTCCACAGGAAGGTGCTGGAGGTCGGCTTGTTGCCGACCGCCGGATCGAACGGCCAGTTGTTGGTGTAGCTCATGGCCTGCCCCGGGCGTTCGGTGACCGCGGCCCAGGAGGTCCAGAAGAAGAATGCGGTCATCTGCCGGCGGTGCTCGGCGGTATCCACCGTGCCGTCCTTCATGGCGTAGGTCTCGCGCAGATCGGCGCCGGCCGGGTCGTCGCTGAACACCGTTTCGTAATGCGCCGCCACCGCGGCGATGGCCTCGGCGCGCTGGTCGGGAACGGTCAGCGTGCCGGTGGCCGGGTCATAGCGGTTGGCGCGGATGTCCGGCTGCAGTTCGGCCTGCAGTTTGGCCTGCTCGCCCTTGCCCAATTCGGCATACGGCTTGCCCAAGCCGGCCTTGGCGCGCAGGTCGAGCCAAGCCTCGGACTCGCGGTGCAGCCAGTCCGCGCTCCAGTCCGGCGCCACCAGGGCGCCGTGGCCCCAGATCGAGCCCAGCTGCTGGCCGCCGATGCTCTGCCAGACCTGGCGGCCGGTTTCGATGTCGGCGCGGGTGAACACGGTCCGCCCGCTTTCGGTCACCACCTGCTGGGGTATCGGCGGTTGTTGCCGGTGGATCTCCCCGCCCATCCAGAGCAGGACCCCGAAGCCGATGGTCAGCAGCGTCAGCAGCCCCACCCACAGTTTTCTTGTCGTATCCATTGCACGATCCTCGTTTGAGTCGT
This sequence comes from Arenimonas sp., assembly GCA_041913425.1. Taxonomy (GTDB): domain Bacteria; phylum Pseudomonadota; class Gammaproteobacteria; order Xanthomonadales; family Xanthomonadaceae; genus Arenimonas. Next base: position 2,090 of record JAYSFF010000074.1, read on the forward strand.
GTCATGGTCGCGTGCCGGGCCGGCCGGACGCATTGACGCAGGTCAAGCGCGCTCAATCGCGCAGGACGGGCTTGGCCAGGGCTTCCAGGGCGGGGCGGTCGCGCAGGCTGAATTCGCGCCGGTCGACCGCGATCAGGCCGCCGTCCTGCAGGCGGCGCAGCACGCGACTGACGGTTTCCGGCGCCAGCCGCAGGTAGTTGGCCATGTCGGTGCGGCTCATCGCCAGCTGCAGTTCGCTCGAGGAAAAGCCGCGCGCGGCGTAGCGCCGGGCGATCGAGATCAGGAACGCGGCCATGCGCTGTTCGGCGCTGTAATCGCCGGCCAGCAGCGCGGCCTTGTTGATGTCCTGCGACAGCAATCGGAACAGATGCGCCTGCAGACCGGGCATCTTGGCCGCCAACAACGCCATCTTGGGGAACGAGAACCGGCACAGCATCACGGTGTCGAGCGCGACCACGTTGCACGGATAGCGGTTCTGGTGGATGGCGTTCAGGCCGACCACCTCGCCCGGCAGGAAGAAACCCAGCACCTGTTCGTCGCCGTTGTCGTCCAGCACGGTGGTCTTGACCGTGCCGGCGCGCACCGCGGCGATGGCCTTGAACTCGTCGCCCTCGCGGAAGATGACGTCGCCTTCGTGGAACGGGCCGATGTGCTCGACCAGCACGTGCAGATCCATCAGCGCCGATTTGTCCAAACCTTCCGACAGGCAGGCCTGCGAGAACGCGCAGGTGCTGCAGAAACGCAGGGCGTCGCCGTCGTCGGCGGGCGCAGGCTGTTTGCGGGTGGGGGTGTAGGTCATGCCGGCCACCGGTCCTGCCGGTTCAGGGCGAAGTGCGGGCGGCGGCGGGGCGACACGGAACGGAGGGGCATGGGCCTATTATACGCAAACCGCTGGCGGGGGATATTCAGGTCAGCCGGCGCTGGATGTCGGCCACCATGTTGCGTGCCAGCTCGCGCTCGCCCAGGAATACCGTGGCCAGGCCTTCGTGTTCGAACAGCGCGGCCTCTTCGGCGTTGTGGGTGCGCGCCACCACCGCGATGCCCGGGTTGAGCGTCTTGGCGGTGTCGATCATCTGCCGCACGCCGACGGTGTCCGGCACGGCGATCACCAACAACGCGGCCTCCGGCACGTGCGCCTGGCGTTGCACATCGGGGCTTTCGGCGTCGCCGTACACCGCCGACAGCCCGTCCTTGCGCAGGTCGTCGACGCGCTCGCGGTTCTGCTCGACCACCACATGGCGCACGCCCTGTTCGCGCAGGGCGCGGCTGATGCGGCGGCCGACCCGGCCATGGCCGA
>JAYSFF010000074.1:3486-5779 GCA_041913425.1 Arenimonas sp.
ACGCCCTGTTCGCGCAGGGCGCGGCTGATGCGGCGGCCGACCCGGCCATGGCCGACCAGCACCGCGCGCACCGGTTCACCGGATTGCGACTCCTGGCCGCTGAGCCGGCACAGCGGGTCGCTCGGTGGCGCATCGGCGCTGGCCGCCGGGAACAGTCCGCGCAGCAGGCGTTCCATCGGCGCGATGCCGACGAAAGTGGCGGTATTGAGCGCGATCGAGACCAGCGCGCCGGCCAGCACCAGGCTCTGGCCCTCAGGCGGCAGCAGGCCAAGCGCCACGCCCAGTCCGGCCAGGATGAAGCTGAACTCGCCGATCTGCGCCAGGCTGGCGCCGACGGTGAGCGCGGTGTTCAGCGGGTAGCGGAACAGCAGCACGATGGCGACCGCCGCCACGGTCTTGCCGACCAGGATGATGGCGACCGTGGCGACCAGCTTGCCCGGCTCGTTCCAGACCACGGCCGGATCGAACAGCATGCCGACCGAGACGAAGAACAGCACCGCGAAGGCGTCGCGCAACGGCAGCGATTCGTCGGCGGCGCGGTGGCTGAACTCGGATTCGCGCATCATCATGCCGGCGAAGAAGGCGCCGAGCGCGAACGAGACGTCGAACAGCTTGGCGGCGCCGAACGCGAAGCCGATGGCGACCGCCAGCACGCTGAGCGTGAACAGCTCCTGCGAGCCGGTGCGGGCCACGAACCAGAGCACCCGCGGCAGCACGCGCCGGCCGACCAACAGCATGAACGCGATGAACCCGACCACCTTGGCCAGGGTGATGCCCAGCGTCTGCCACAGCGCGCCGGAATCGGCCGGTGTGGCGCCGGCTTCGGGCGCGCCGAGCACGCCCGACAGCGCCGGCAGCAGCACCAGCACCAGCACCATCACCAAATCTTCCACCACCAGCCAGCCGACCGCGATGTTGCCGTTGATCGAGCTCAGGATGCCGCGCGTCTCCAGCGCGCGCAGCAGCACCACGGTGCTGGCCACCGACAGGCACAGCCCGAACACCAGCGCGCCGCCGGGGCTCCAGCCCCACCACAGCGCCACGCCCATGCCCAGCGCCACCGCCACCGCGATCTGCACGATGGCGCCGGGCACCGCGATGCGGCGTACCGACATCAGGTCGTCGAGCGAGAAGTGCAGGCCGACGCCGAACATCAGCAGCATCACCCCGATCTCGGCCAATTGCCCGGCCAGCCCCACATCGGCCACGAAACCGGGCGTGGCCGGTCCGATCACGATGCCGGCCAGCAGATAGCCGACCAGGGGCGGCATGCGCAGGCGGGCGGCGATGAAGCCGAAGATCATGGCCAGGCCGAAACCGGCGGCAAGGATGGCGATCAGGCTGACGTCATGGGGCATAGGCGTTTCTCGGGAAGGCGGCGTCACCGGACCGCGGCAACGCCGGCGGCGGTCCGGGTCGGCCCGTTACGGGTCGAAAGGATGGCGTTCAGTCTAGCTCAAGGCCTTGAATCGGAAGTGAAATTCCGGTTAGGCAGGCGGATTCCTTGAGGTCCTGTCACCTTGCAGGCTTTCGGGGTATTTCGCTACAGACACGAAAAACCCCGCCGAGGCGGGGTTTTCGATTGGTGGAGGTGGGGGGAGTTGAACCCCCGTCCGAAAGCGCGCCATTCCCGGCACTACATGCTTAGTCCGTTGTTCGATCTCGTCGGCAGGCAACACAACGTACGAAGCACACCTGCAGACATACCCGCTTTAGGTTGATCCGGGACTGACGGGTCGCCATCCCGGACGATTCCATGATAATGACCCTACACCGGCGAGCATGGACACAAGCGGGTTCGGGGCTAGGCCTTAAGCGGCCAGAGCGTAGTTGTCGTCGTTGGCAACTAGATTTTTGCTACTGGATTAACGAGGAAAGTCGCCCCCTCGGCATGCGCCAGACAACTTTGCAACCCCCGTCGAAGCCAGAACACCCCCGAGAGCGGTACAAATCCGTCTAACACGCCCAGTATGGCGACGGCGCCGGCAAATGGCAAGGCCGGGGTTGAACGGGTACTGAACCGGAATCGCGGCGGCTTGCATCGGATGGCCGGCCGGTGCTTAATGAAAGGCCGGAATTTTCCCCCGCAAGGAGCCTGCCATGAAAATACTGCACGCCATCCTGTTCGCCGCCGCCGCGGGTTTCGCCGTCAGCGGTGCGGCTCTGGCCGCAAAGCCGGACGACAAAGGTCCGCCGGCGCATGCCATGCAAGGCAAACACGACAACAAAGACAGGCATGACGACAAAGGCCACGACGACCGCCGCGAGCCGGCGCTGCGTTACGCCGGCATCT
>JAYSFF010000075.1:0-5549 GCA_041913425.1 Arenimonas sp.
CGGGCGGTGCGTGCACGCATGGGCGTCATCGACCGCTACATGAAGCTCGGCGAGGACCTGCTCGGCAAGAGCATGGATTTCTACCGAGATCCGACCTTGGCCGGCGTGGTGGCCAAGGAGGGCGGCGAGATCGCCCGCGAGCTGGCGCTGGCGCTGTCGCTCAGCGATGACCCGGAAACCGTGCTGCGCGGCCGCTTGGGCGTCAGCAAGCGCGTGGCTTGGGCGCCGCCGTTGCCGCTGGAGGAGGTCAAGGCGATTTCCCGCGCCTTCGACGCCACGGTCAACGACGTGCTGATGGCTTCGATGGCAGGCGCCCTGCGCAGTTACATGCTCGAGCGCGGCGAGTCGCTGGACGGGGTGTCGATCCGCGCCACGGTGCCGGTCAACCTGCGGCCGCTGGAACACGCCAAGAAGCTCGGCAACCATTTCGGCCTGGTGTTCCTCGACCTGCCGGTCGGCGAGCACCATCCGGTCAGCCGACTGCTGCGGGTGGTGGAAAGCATGAAGCAGCTCAAGCAGTCGCGCCAAGCGGTGGTGGTGTACGGCCTGTTGGCCGCCTTGGGCATGGCGCCGCCGATGGTGCAGAACCTGGCGTTCGAGGTCTTCAGCCGCAAGGCCACCACCGTCGCCACCAATGTGCCGGGTCCGCAGATGCCGCTGTATCTGGCAGGCGCGAAGATCGCCGAGCAGATGTTCTGGGTGCCGCAGACCGGCTCGATTGGCCTGGGCGTCAGCATCCTGAGCTACAACGGCAAGGTGCATTTCGGCCTGATCGCCGACGCCAAGCTGATGCCGGATCCGGACGCGGTGATCCGGCGCTTCATTCCCGAGTTCGAGAAGCTGCTGTACATCGCTCTGATGGACGATTGGGGCGAGCCGGCGAAGGCCGGCCCGCCGCGCCGGATCAATTCTTGAACGGCGTCAGTTCGCCCGGCTTGCGCAGCATCTTGTTGACTTCGTCCAGATGCAGTTCTTCCTGGTAGATCATCTCGCGGCAGTATTCCTCGAGGATCACCGATTTGCCTTCGACCAGCTTGAGCAGTTTGTAATAGCACTGGCCGGCCTGCTTCTCGTGCTCCAGGCTTTCGCGCAGGATGTCGCCGATGTCGTGTTTCTCGGTCTCCAGCAGAGCCCCGATCCTCAGCGACGGATGGCCGCCGAGCATGGTCACCAGCTCTCCGGCCTTGCGGGCGTGGGCCAGGCTTTCGTCGGCGTTGCCTTTCAGCCAGGACACGATGGGGATGCGGTTGTAGCCGAACACCATCAGCGAATAGTGGGTGTAGCGCACCACGCCGGAGAGTTCGAACTCCATGATTTCATTGAGGAGTTTGATGGCTTTTTTCCTGTCTTGGTCTTTCATGGCGCTGCTCCGAGGACGGGAAGCCCATCCTAACAGACGCCGGAAGACGGCGGAAGTGCGCCGTTCCCGGGCTTTTGTAAAGCCGGACAATCGGTTACGATGCGCCGATGGGGAAAATCAGGGGGCTGATCGGATTGCTGCTGGCGCTGGCATGTTGCATGCCGGTTTTGTCGTGGGCGCAATCCGATGCGCCATTGCGCGTCTATCGCGTCGGCCCGGCCGACCTGCCATGGCAATCGGTTCTGGCCGGCAAATACCGTGATCGGGAAATCCCCGTCGACAAACAGGCGTTCAGCCCGATGCCGGAAACCAGCGGCTGGTGGCGCGTGGAAATCCGCCGTGACTTGGACGGCATTTCCGACCCGATGCTGCATCTGAGCGCGGTCAGCCTGACCCATTCGGAGGTCTGGCTGCCGGGCAGCCCGGCGCCCCTGCGCTTCTCGCAGCTCGACCGGCAGGGCAACCACGGCTTCTCGCCGCGCCTGATGGTGGTGGCCTTGCCGCCGGAAATGCGCGCCGGCGATTCGGTGTACTGGCGGGTGCAAACCGGCGAGGTCTCGCCGCTGAAGCTCGGTCTGGCGGCAGAAGACGTACTGCGCGTGCAGGACGGCGAGCAGATCCGCTGGCACAGCATGGTCGAAGGCACCATCCTGGCCCTGGTGCTGGCCGGCTTCGTGCTGAGCCTGATCATGCGGGAGACCACCTTCCTGATCCTCGCCGCCGGCATCTTCCTGAGCCTGTTGTTCGTGCTGACCAACAACGGCGACGTGTTCCATTATCCGGGCTTGGCCGGCCTGGACGCCGAGTACCCGCTGCAACGCATCATGGGCTTGGCCGCCTGCGCGGTGATGACCCATTTCGCCTACATCTTCCTCGAGATGCGCCGGCGCACGCCGCGCCTGGCTCTGGTGCAGCGCGCCATCATCGGCGGCTTCCTGCTGTTGCTGATCGGCAGCTTCCTGCCCGGCTTCCGCGACAATCCGCTGGGCTCCATCCTGGGCAATCTGGTGATCGTCGCCGGCACGGTCAACGGCATCCTGGCCAGCATCCTGCTGATCCGCGCCGGCCAGCGCGCGGGCAAATTGTATCTGCTGTCCTGGACGCCGCTGCTGGTGTTCTCGTTCTGGCGCATCGTCGAAATAAGCCTGCGGCTGCCGTTCAACGAATTCGTCGGCTTGGTGTTCCCGGCCACCTATGTGCTGGCCGGCATCCTGCTGTACCTCGGTCTGGGCGAACGCATTCTGCTGTACAAACGCGAGCGCGACGCCAACGAGCATCTGGCGCGGATGGACTCGCTGACGGAGGTCTACAACCGGCGCGCGCTGGACGAACGCCTGCGCATCGCCGCGGTGCAGACCGAGAAGAGCGGCCGCAGCATGGCCGTGCTGTTCGCCGACCTCGACCACTTCAAGCGCATCAACGACAGCCACGGCCACGATGTGGGCGATTACGTGCTCAAGGACGTGACCCTGCGCATCCGCTCGGTGCTGCGCTTCGGCGACGTGCTCGGCCGCTACGGCGGCGAGGAGTTCGTGATCGCGCTGCCGGACTGCGGCGAGGAACAGGCGCGCCATCTCGCCGAGCGCATCCGCGAACGCATCGCCGAACGTCCGGTGGTCTGCGCCGGCACCGTGATTCCGGTCACCGTCAGCATCGGCATCTCGGTGCTGCGCGACGGCCAGTCCGACATCGAGGGCGCGCTCAAGCGCGCCGACCAGGCGCTTTATTTCTGCAAACAGAACGGCCGCAACTGCGTGAACACGCTTCCGGCCTGACGGAGAGAACATGACCGACATTCCCATCCGCAGCGGCGACCTGATCCTGATGCTCAGCACCGGACCGGTCTCGGCCATGATCGCCTGGTGCGGCGACTCCGCCTACAGCCATGCGGCGCTGATGGCCGACAACGGCGACATGATGGAGGCCTCGGCCTCCTGCGTGCGCCGCTATCCGCTGGCCAAGCGCCTGGCCGACAGTTCCGAGGTGGTCTATCTGGACGCATTCCGCAGCGTGAACAAAGCCGGACTGCCGCTGTCGGACGCCGAGCGCGCGGCCGTGGTCGCCGCCGGCGAAGTGTTCCTCGGCACGCCGTACGAGTTCGGCAAGCTGCTGGAAATCGGTATCATCTCGGCCGTGCGCCAGAAGCTGCCGGAGCATCCGCTGGCGCGCTATCTGGTGCGCGAGGCGCTCGACCATCTGCTGGAGAACGACGACCGGGCGATGATCTGCAGCGAATTCGTCTACAACTGCTTCCTGCTGGCCAAGGTCGATCCGCCCGGCGCCGTCACCCCGACCGTGGTGGTGGCGCCGCCCAGCGGCCTGCCATTCCCCAAAATCGACTGGGTGGCGTTCGCCAAGGAAATGTGGGAATTGCTGCAGGCACGCCCGCATGCCGCCGCGTTGCGCGCCATGGCATCGCCGGAGACGCTCGGCGTCGGCATACAGGACGAGGAACTGACCGGACGCATGGCCGAAGTCCGTGCGCGGCTGGGACTGCATGGATTGATGGCCTCGCCGGCGCCGGCCGCCGCCGGCAGCGTGGTGCCCAACCCGAATCCGAAATTGGTGACGCCGCTGGATCTGGCGACGTCACCCAGCCATTCCGCGCTCGGCCGCCTGGCCCAGTACTAAGCCGGTTCCGGCGCGTCCTCGTCCACCAGGAAGCCGCCGCTTTGGTGCGCCCACAGGCGGGCGTACAGGCCGCCGCGCGCGAGCAGCTCGGCGTGCGAGCCCTGCTCGACGATGCGCCCGCGGTCCATCACCACCAGCCGGTCCATGGCCGCGATGGTCGACAGCCGGTGCGCGATGGCGATCACCGTCTTGCCCTCCATCAGCCGGTACAGGTCGCGTTGGATCACCGCTTCCACTTCGGAGTCGAGCGCGCTGGTGGCCTCGTCCAGCAGCAGGATCGGCGCGTCCTTCAGCATCACGCGCGCGATGGCGATGCGCTGGCGCTGGCCGCCGGACAGCTTGACGCCGCGTTCGCCGACGTGCGCGTCGAAGCCGGTGCGGCCTTTGCCGTCGCTCAAGGCCAGGATGAAGTCCTCGGCCTCGGCGTTGCGCGCGGCCTGCCGCATCGCGGCCTCGCCGGCGTCCGGCCGTCCGTACAGCAGGTTGTCGCGCACCGAGCGGTGCAGCAGCGAGGTGTCCTGGGTCACCATGCCGATCTGCCGGCGTAGCGAATCCTGGGTCACGCGCGCGATGTCCTGGCCGTCGATCAGGATGCGGCCGTCGCCGGCTGCGTAGAAGCGCAGCAGCAGGTTGACGATGGTGGATTTCCCGGCGCCGCTGCGCCCGATCAGGCCGATCTTCTCGCCGGGGCGGATGTGCAGGTCGAAATCGGCGATTACCGGCTTATCGGGTGTATAGGCGAAGTTCAACTGTTCGAAGCGGATGTCGCCATTGCTGACCCGTAGTTCCGCCGCGTCCGGCGCGTCCTGGATCGCCACCGGCTTGGCCAGGGCCTCGATGCCGTCCTGCACGGTGCCGATGTTCTCGAACAGGCTGGCCATCTCCCACATGATCCAGTGCGAGACGCCGTTCAGGCGCAACGCCATGGCGGTGGCCGCCGCCACCGCGCCGATGCCGACTTGGCCGAGGCTCCAGAGCCAGAGCGCGGCGCCGGCGGTAGCCAGGATCAGGCCCATGCTGAGGATATGGTTGACCACCTCGAAACCGGTCACCAGCCGCATCTGCCGGTAGACGGTGGCCAGGAACTCGCGCATCGACTGCTTGGCGTAGCCGGCCTCGCGCTGGTTGTGCGAGAACAGCTTCACCGTGGCGATGTTGCTGTAGGCGTCGGTGATGCGGCCGGTCATCAGGCTGCGGGCATCGGCTTGGGCGCTGGCGGCTTTGCCCAGACGCGGCACGAAATACGCCAAGGCCAGCAGGTACAGCGCCAGCCAGCCGAAGAACGGCAGCAGCAGCTTGGCGTCGAACGCGCCGGCGACCGCGGTCATGGTCAGGAAATAGATCACCACGAACACCAGGATGTCGGTCACGATCATCACCGTGTCGCGCACCGCGAGGGCGGTCTGCATCATCTTGGCCGAGACCCGTCCGGCGAACTCGTCCTGATAGAAGGCCATGCTTTGGCCGAGCAGGTGCCGGTGGAAGTTCCAGCGCAGGCGCATCGCGAAATTGCCGTTCAGCGCCTGGTATTTGACCAGGGCCTGGGCGGCGATCAGCA
>JAYSFF010000076.1:0-5269 GCA_041913425.1 Arenimonas sp.
GGCAATTTCGAGCTAGATTTGCCAGATTTAATCGAGAAGGCGCATTTGCTACAACCAGGTGCGAGTACAACAGTATCCGTTGATGACACAACGGATGTAGCCGCTGTCGAGCAAGACGCAATTGAGAGATTTGTAATGGATCGCCTGCGTGGCTATTTCAACGAGCAGGGCTTCAGCGAGCAGCAGTTCGATGCCGTGCTGAAAGTTGAGCCGGCTTCCTTGCCGGATTTCGCCAAGCGTCTGGCCGCCATCGCCGAATTCGCCAAGCTGCCGGAAGCCGCCGCCTTGGCCGCGGCCAACAAACGCGCCGGCAATATCCTGAAGAAATCCGGCCATGAAGCCGCCGCCGGCGTGGATGCCGCGTTGTTCGCCGAAGACGCCGAACGCACGCTGTGGCAGGCGCTGCAGCAGGCCGACGCGGCGCTGGCGCCGAAGCGCGCCGCGCGCGATTACGTGGCGGTGCTCACCGGTCTGGCCGCCCTGCGCGCGCCGGTCGACGCTTTCTTCGAGGGCGTGATGGTGAACGCAGACGATTTGGCCGTGCGCGGCAACCGCCTCGCGCTGTTGCGCGAACTCGCCGCGCAGTTCAACGCGGTCGGCGATATCTCGGTGTTGGCCGGCTGACCGGCTTTCCCCGTTTCGGCGGTTGGCCGTCACGCGTTCTTAGTCCAAAAGAAAAACCCCGCCTAAGCGGGGTTTTTCTTTTCGTTGCGATCCGATCAGAACGACTTGCGGATACCGACGTTGATGCTGTCGTTGTCCTGGGTGTCGTTGCCGGTGCGGGCGCGGTAGCTGATGAAGCCGTCGAAGCCTTCCGAGAACTGCAGGCTGCCGCCGACGTTCCAGTCGATGTAGCTTTCGTCGCTCGGGGTGAAGCCCGGCATGCTGAAGTTGGCCGGCAGCGAGGCGGTGCCGCCGCGCACCACGGTCTGGTCGGCGTTGGTCTCGTTGGCCCAGGCCACGCGCACGAACGGCTTGAAGTTGCCGAACACGCCCGAGAACTGGTAACCGACGTGGGTCATGTTGCTGTCGCGGGTGAAGGCGTCGAAGCGCATCGCGGTGCTGTTGGCGCCGTCTTCGACGTAGGCTTCGACTTCGGCCTTGTTCACTTCCACGGCCGCGAACGGACCGTGCTTGACGTTCTCGCCCTTGAACACGTAGCCGACTTCGGCGCGGCCGCTCTGGTGGCTGATGCCGGTGCTGCCGGTTTCCACGCGGGTGCTGGCCAACAGGTCGATGTTGCGGCTGATGTCCATGTCGGTGCTGCCGCCGCTCAGCGCGACGCGGCCGTACAGGCCGTTCACTTCGTACTGGCCGAACACGCCGAACAGGACCGAGTTGCCGTCGAAGGCGCCCTGGCCGCCGGCCTTGCCTTCCACGGTGCCGAGGCTGGCGACCACGCCGAAGGTGGCGGCTTCGCTCATGCGGTAGGTGGCGCCCACGTTCAGGCCCATGTGGTCGGCGTCCAGCGCCGCGGTGTAATCGCTGGCGTCGGCGTTCTGCTGGCCGAACTGCACGCTGGTGAAGCCGCGCAGTTTGCCGACTTCGCTGCCGGCCGCCCATTCCGAATCCAGCGCTTCGCTGATCGCGGTGTTATGCGCGAAAGCCGATTGCAGGGCCACTTCCGGCGCCATCGACACCAGGCCCGGGGCGCTGATGGTCGAGGTCACGATGTTGGCCAGGATGGCGTGCGTGCGGCCCGAGGGATGGATCGAGTCGGCGAAGGCGTAGGTGCTGCTGGTCGGCGCGTACGGATAGCCGGCGGAGGCCGGGCCGCAGGCCAGCGAAGTGCCGGCGCAGGCAACGCCGGTGACATTGGTGAAGCCGAACGCGGCCGGGTTGGCGGTCAGCTCGTTGAACAGGCCGTAGGTGTCGATGGCGACGATGCCGTCCTGCAACGTGGCCAGGCCGCCGTTGAACTGCAGGTTGTATATGGTGGCCAAGGCCGAGGCGCCAGCCTGGTTTGGGGTGTTCACGTTCAGCGGGGTTTTGCCCAGATCCGGCAGGTTGAACACCACGATGGTCTTGGCGCCGGCATTCTGCAACGCGCGGATTTCGCCGATGGCGGTGGCGCCGGCCTGGCCGGCGATGGTCTGGGCGATGGCCGAGGCATTGGCCGGGTTGCCGCCGTTGACGTAGATGTATTGATACAGGAACGAACCCGACGGCAACGAGGGATTCGGCGCGATCACCGAGGTCGCCGACAGGATGTCGTTGGCGCCGGCCCAGTAGGTGTACAGCGCGTTCGGGTCGGCCACGCCGCCGTTGCCGGCCAGATGCGTGGTGAACTGGTTCATGATCGAGAAGCTGCCCGGCGAGTTGCTGCAGGTGAAGGTCGGCAGGTTGGGCACCACCGGGCTGATGGTGGCGCCGTTGGAAATGGCGCAGGCGCCGCCGTAGGCGTAGTTGCTGCCGGTGGAGGTGCCGGGAATCAGCGGCGAGTTGTTGCTTTGGGTCAGGCCGAAATAGGAGGCCACCAGCTGCGCGTACACCGGATCCGGGTTGGTGGTGAAGCTGCTGCCGGCCGGCAGGCCTTGCAGGGTGCCGACGTTGCCGGCATCGGTCAGGCTGTCGCCGAAGCTGACGACCTTGCTGAACACTTGCGCGTGGGCGGCGGGGCTGGCGGCGATGGCCAAGGCCAGGGCGGCGGAAAGATGGGACAGACGCATGGGGTTCTCTCTCTTCTGGGTGTGTGGTATTCCGGATGACCGCCGTCCGCGTGGTATGGCGCACACGCCCCATACCCGCGCGCACGGCGCGGACACGGCTACATTAACCCAATATTTACAGGCTGACTAGTGTAAAAGCCCTAATTCGGCCGAGACCGGCCGGCGCCGTTTGGCCGGTGCCGCTGCCGGAAGCGGCTGGCCTCGAAACGGCCGGCGGCCCACAGCCCGTGCAGCAGCAGGGCGGTGGCCAAGCCAACGGCCGCGCCGCCCAGGATCAGGGCCAGGGCGCCGTCCACGGCCGCATTCCGGGCCGGTAGCCGCAACAGCGCCATCAGCGCCTGTCCGATGGCATAGGTGGCGACGTAGATCGGCCCGAGCGTCAGTGGATTGTTGATCATCTGGATCGCCACGGTCACGGTCAGGTTGGCCCGGCCCAGGCAGGCGGCGGCGAACGCAATCGGAATCTGCAGGCCATAGCTGGGCATGAAGGTCAGCACGCTGCCCAAGTAGATCGCGCGCAGCACCGGTGCGTCCCGGAACGACCACAGAAACGGATAGCGGCGGGCGTAGGCCGCGAAGCGTTTCAGCACCGGATAGCGGTGGATGTTGGCCCGGCGCGGCAAGGGCTTGAGCAGGGCGCGCACCCGTTTGCGGCGGCGGAGCCAGCGCGCGCGCATCAGGCGGCGGCGCGGCGGCGTTTGGTGAGCTGGATCAGCAGCAGCGACAGGGCGGCCGGCGTCATGCCGGGAATGCGCTGGGCCTGGCCCAGGGTTTCCGGACGCGCCGCCTTGAGCTTGCCCTGCAGTTCGTTCGACAGGCCCGGAATGCCGCTGAAATCGAAGTCGGCCGGAATCGCGGTGTTCTCGTGCTTCTTCTGTTTGGCGATGTCGTCGTGCTGGCGGCTCAGGTAGCCGGCGTATTTGGCGGCGATCTCGACCTGCTCGGCGACCTTGGCCGACTCGGCCGGCGGGCCGAATTCGGGAACGGCGGTCAGCGCGGCATAGCCCAGTTCCGGGCGCTTCAGCAGGTCCAACGCATGGCCCTCGCGGCTGGGCGTGATGCCGGTATCGCGCTCCAGCGCCTTGGCCAGCACGCCGCCGGGCGCCACCCACAGCGCGCGCAGGCGTTCGCTTTCGGCCGCCACCGCCGCCATCTTGCGTTCGAACGCCTCGCGGCGGGCATCGTCCACCAGACCGAGTTCGATGCCCTTCGGGGTCAGGCGCGCGTCGGCATTGTCCTCGCGTAGCTGCAGCCGGTACTCGGCGCGGCTGGTGAACATGCGGTAGGGTTCGGTGGTGCCGTGCGTGATCAGGTCGTCGATCAGCACGCCGATGTAGGCCTCGTCGCGGCCCGGCGACCAGGCCGGCAGTTCGCGTGCGTGGCGGGCGGCGTTCAGGCCGGCGATCAGGCCCTGCGCGCCGGCTTCCTCGTAGCCGGTGGTGCCGTTGATCTGGCCGGCGAAGAACAGGCCGGCCACGGCCTTGGTCTCCAGGCTGGCCTTCAGTCCGCGCGGGTCGAAGTAATCGTACTCGATGGCATAGCCCGGCCGGGTGATATGCGCGTTCCCGAAGCCGCGGATCGAACGCACCAGCTCCAGCTGCACGTCGTACGGCAGCGAGGTGGAGATGCCGTTCGGGTAGATCTCGTAGGTGTCCAGGCCTTCGGGCTCGATGAACACCTGATGCGAGGTGCGGTCGGCGAAGCGCACGATCTTGTCTTCGATCGACGGGCAATAGCGCGGGCCAATGCCTTCGATCACGCCCGAGTACATCGGCGAACGGTCCAGGCCGCCGCGGATGATGTCGTGTGTGCGCTCGTTGGTGTGGCTGATCCAGCAGCTGATCTGGCGCGGGTGTTCGCGGCCGGTGGCCATATAGCTGAAGCCGGGAATCGGATCGTCGCCGGGCTGTTCCTCGAACACCGAGTAGTCCAGAGTGCGGCCGTCGATGCGCGGCGGCGTGCCGGTCTTCAGCCGGTCGACCCGGAACGGGCCGTCGCGCAGGCGTTCGGCCAGGCGGCTGGACGGCGGATCGCCGGCGCGGCCGCCGGCGTAGTTGGTGAGCCCGACATGGATTTTACCGGCCAGGAAGGTGCCGGCGGTCAGCACGATGGCGCGCGCCTCGAAGCGCAGGCCGGTCTGGGTGATGGCGGCCACGGCGCGGCCGTTCTCGATCACCAGGTCGTCGACCGCCTGCTGGAACAGGCTCAGGTTCGGCTGCGATTCGACCATGGCCCGGATCGCGGCCTTGTACAGGGCACGGTCGGCCTGGGCGCGGGTGGCGCGCACGGCCGGGCCCTTGGAGGCGTTGAGCGTGCGCCACTGGATGCCGGCGCGGTCGGCGGCGCGCGCCATGACGCCGCCGAGGGCGTCGATTTCCTTGACCAGATGGCCTTTGCCGATGCCGCCGATGGCTGGATTGCAGCTCATCGCGCCCACGGTTTCGATGTTGTGGGTGAGCAGCAGCGTGCGCGCGCCGGCGCGCGCCGAGGCCATGGCGGCCTCGGTGCCGGCGTGGCCGCCGCCGATCACAATCACATCGAAGGAGTGGTGGGAGTGCATAGCGCGCCATTTTCGCCGATTTCCGGCCAAACACCAAACG
>JAYSFF010000077.1:0-5214 GCA_041913425.1 Arenimonas sp.
GGCGATCGGGAACATCCACATCGGCACCATGCACGGGAAGTTGAACGGCGTGATGCCGGCGACCACGCCCAGCGGCGCGTATTCGCTCCAGGAATCCACGCCGGTACCGACGTTCATCGAGTGCTCGCCCTTGACCAGATGCGGGATGCCGCAGGCGAACTCGACCACTTCCAGGCCGCGGGTCAATTCGCCTTTGGCGTCGGAGAACACCTTGCCATGCTCGCGGGTGATCGCCAGCGCGATCTCGTCGGCATGGGCTTCCAGCAATTGCTTGAACTTGAACAGCACCCGCGCCCGCGCCAACGGGGTGGTCGCGGCCCAGGCCGGGAACGCCGCCTGCGCTGCGGCGATGGCGGTCTCCACGTCTGCGGCATCCGCCAGCGCCACGCGCCCGCTCACCTCACCGGTGGCCGGATTGAACACCTCGGCGCTACGCTTGCCGGTGCCGAAGTTCTCGCGGCCGTTGAGGAAGTGGGCGATGGTGGCGGTCATGGCGGGCTCCGGTCAGGCGTTCAGGGCGTCGGTGGCGGGCACATAGTCGTAGCCCAGGTCGTCGGCCACCGCCTTGTAGGTGATCTTGCCGGCATGCACGTTCAGGCCGTTGCGCAGGTGCTCGTCGGCCAGCAATGCGGCCTTGGCGCCGCGGTTGGCGATCTGCACGGCGAACGGCAGGGTGGCGTTGGTCAGTGCGAAGGTCGAGGTGCGCGCCACGCCGCCCGGCATGTTGGCCACGCAGTAATGGATCACGTCGTCGACTTCGAAGGTCGGATTCTGGTGGGTGGTCGGCTTCGAGGTCTCGAAGCAGCCGCCTTGGTCGATGGCGACGTCGACCAGCACCGAACCGGGCTTCATCAGCTTGAGTTGCGCGCGCGACACCAGTTTCGGCGCGGCCGCGCCCGGGATCAGCACCGCGCCGATGACCAGGTCGGTCTGCGGCAGCAGGCTTTCGATGGCGTCCACGGTCGAGTACAGCGTGGTGATGCGGTCGCCGTACAGCTCATCGATGTAGCGCAGGCGGTCGAGCGAGCGGTCGAGCAGGGTGACGCGGGCGTTCAGGCCCATCGCCATGCGCGCCGCGTTCAGGCCGACCACGCCGCCGCCCAGCACCAGCACGTTGGCCGGCTTCACGCCCGGCACGCCGCCGAGCAGCACGCCGGAGCCGCCTTGGGCTTTTTCCAACGCGTGTGCGCCGGCCTGGATCGACATCCGGCCGGCCACTTCCGACATCGGCGCCAGCAGCGGCAGGCCGCCCTTGCGGTCGGTCACGGTCTCGTAGGCGATGGCGGTGCAGCCGGACTTCACCAGCGCCGCGGTCTGCACCGGGTCCGGCGCCAGGTGCAGGTAGGTGTACAGGATCTGGCCCGGGCGCAGCATGGCGCATTCGTTCGGCTGCGGCTCCTTGACCTTGATGATCATCTCGGCGCGTTGGAAGATCTCCTCGGCGCCGTCGACGATCTCGGCGCCGGCCTTCTGGTATTCCTCGTTGGTCAGGCCGATGGCTTTGCCGCCGTCGCGCTGCACCAGCACCTGGTGGCCGTTGGCGACCAGTTCGCGGGCGCCGGACGGGGTCAGGCCGATGCGGTATTCGTGGTTCTTGATTTCACTGGGGACGCCGATAAGCATGGTGTATTACTCCGAAATGTCGTTTTTGTGTGGTATCGCGCGGGCGGAACGGAATCTCAAGCGGTTTCCCGGATCGCATCGGCGATGCGGGAGAATAACGCATCGATGTGCTGTTTTTCCAGAATCAGCGGCGGCGACAGCGCGATGACGTCGCCGGTGACCCGGATCAGCGCGTCTTTTTCGTGGAAGCAGTTGCTGAACACTTCGTAGGCGCGGCTGCCGGGCTGGCCCGGGCGCGGCGCGAGTTCGATGGCGCCGATCAGGCCGAAATTGCGGATGTCGATGACGTTCGGCAGGCCTTTCAGGGCGTGCAGGGCGTCTTCCCAATAGCTTTCCAGATCGATGGCCTTCTCGAACAGGTTCTCTTCGGCATAAATGTCCAGCGTCGCCAGCGCCGCGGCGCAGGCCAGCGGATGGCCGGAGTAGGTATAGCCGTGGAACAGGTCGATCATATGCTCCGGGCCGCTCATGAACGCCTGGTGCACGTTGTCGTGCACGAACACCGCGCCCATCGGCACGCTGCCGTTGCTCAGGCCCTTGGCGGTGGTGATCAGATCCGGCGTGACCCCGAAGCGCTGCGCGGCGAAGGCCTTGCCGACCCGGCCATAGCCGGTGATGACTTCGTCGAATATCAGCAGAATCCCGTACTTATCGCAGATTTCGCGAATCCGCTTGAGGTAGCCTTCCGGCGGCAGGATGACCCCGGCCGAGCCGGAAATCGGCTCGATGATGACCGCGGCGATGGTGCTGGCGTCATGCAGGGCGACCAGTCTTTCCAAGTCTTCCGCCAGTTCCAGGCCGTGCTGCGGCAAGCCACGGTTGAAGCCGTTGCGGGCGATGTCCAGCGTGTGGCGCAGATGGTCCACGCCCGGCAAGCCGGGGCCGTACCATTTGCGGTTGTTGGGCAGGCCGCCTACCGAGATGCCGCCGAAGCCGACGCCGTGGTAGCCCTTCTCGCGGCCGATCAGGCGGGTACGCTGGCCTTCGCCGCGGGCCCGGTGGTAGGCGATGGCGATTTTCAGCGCGGTATCGACCGACTCCGAGCCGGAGTTGGTGAAGAACACCTTGTTCAGGCCTTCGGGCGCGATCTCGGCCAGACGCTCGGCTAGGATGAAGGGCAGGGGGTGGCCCATCTGGAAGGTCGGCGCGAAATCGAGCGTGGCGATCTGCTGCTGCACGGCGTCGATGATGCGGCGCCGGCCGTGGCCGGCGTTGCAGCACCACAGGCCGCCGGTGCCGTCCAGGATTTCGCGGCCGTCGGTGGTCTTGTAATACATGCCTTCGGCGCTGGCCAGCAGGCGCGGTTTCTGCTTGAACTGGCGGTTGGCCGAGAACGGCATCCAGAACGCGTCCATCTGCTCGGGGTGCTGTGTGGCTTGGCTTTGGTAGTGCTGATGGAAGCGCGCGGTGTCGGTCATGGCGGTATCGGTCCAAGGCGATGTTTCGCCACTATACCGTGTTGAATAAATTTTACAATCCCCGGATTTGTAAAATATATTTACATGCGGATTGACCTTTCCGGCGAGGGGTGTTAAATATTCAACATCGCATTTGACAGTCCGCAGAACGCCATGGATATCGGGTTACGCCTTCAGGAAGTCCGCAACAAAAAAGGCCTGAGCCAGCGCGAACTGGCCAAGCGGGTCGGCGTCACCAACAGCACCATCTCGCTGATCGAGCAGAACAAGGTCAGCCCGTCGATCAGCTCGCTGAAGAAAGTGCTGGACGGCATCCCGATTTCTCTGGCCGATTTCTTCACCGTCGATCTGGGCGAGGAGCGCGGCGACTCGCCGTTCTACGGCAAGGACGAGCAGATCGACGTCGGCAACGGCGGCATCCACTATTTCCTGGTCGGCCAGAACCGCCCGCAGCGCCAGATGTGCATCCTGCGCGAGGTCATGCCGCCGGGCTCCGACACCGGCAAGGACATGCTCCTGCACGAAGGCGAGGAGGGCGGCGTCATCATCCAGGGCGAGATCGAACTCACCGTCGGCGACCAAGTACGTGTGCTCGGCCCTGGCGACGCCTATTACTTCGAAAGCAAGACCCCGCACCGGTTCCGCAACGTCGGCAAGACCGAGGCCATCCTGGTGAGCGCCAACACGCCGCCGTCCTTCTGACCACCCGTTTCCGAGAATCCGCCATGCCCCAGAAACTCACCCGCGCCGAGTGGGAAGCCAAAGCCCGAGCCCTCGACCTGCGCACCCGGGCCTTCATCGACGGCGCCTACGTCGACGCCGCGTCCGGCAAGACCTTCGACTGCGTCAGCCCGATCGACGGCTTGAGCCGCGGCCGGGTGGCCGAATGCGAGGCCGAGGACGTCGAGCGCGCGGTGCGCGCGGCCCGCCGCGCCTTCGAGTCCGGCGCCTGGTCGGAATCCTCGCCGGTGCACCGCAAGCGGACGTTGCAGAAATTCGCGCTGTTGATCGAAAAGCACGCCGAGGAACTGGCCCTGCTTGAATCGATCGACATGGGCAAACCGGTCGGCGACGCCTTGGCCATCGACGTTTCCGCCAGCGTGCGCTGTCTGAACTGGACCGCCGAGGCCATCGACAAGGTCTATGGCGAGATCGCCCCGACCCCGCAGCATGAGCTCGGCCTGATCACCCGCGAACCGCTGGGCGTGGTCGGCGCCATCGTGCCCTGGAACTTCCCGCTGCTGATGGCGGCCTGGAAGTTCGCGCCGGCGCTGGCCACCGGCAACTCGGTGATCCTCAAGCCCTCGGAAAAATCGCCGCTGTCGGCCATCCGCATCGCCGAGTTGGCGATGGAAGCCGGCATTCCGGCCGGCGTGTTCAACGTGCTGCCGGGCTTCGGCAAGGGTGCCGGCGAGCCGTTGGCGCTGCATATGGACGTCGACGGCCTGGTGTTCACCGGTTCCACCGGCGTCGGCAAGCACCTGCTGCAGTGCGCCGGCCGCTCCAACATGAAACGCGCCTACATGGAGTGCGGCGGCAAGAGCCCGAACGTGGTGTTCGCCGACGCGCCCGACCTGCAGGCCGCGGCCGAAGCCGCCGCCATCGGCATCTTCTTCAACCAGGGCGAGGTCTGCACCGCGGCCTCGCGCCTGCTGGTCGAACGTTCGATCAAGGACGAGTTCGTGGCGATGGTGGTCGAGGCCGGCAAGCACCTGCATCCCAAGCATCCGTTCGAGCCGGGCGCGCCGATGGGCGCCATCGTCGACGAAGGCCAGATGAACCGCGTGCTCGATTACATCGAAAAGGGCAAGGCCGAGGGCGCCCGCCTGGCGCTCGGCGGCGAGCGGGTGATGACCGAAACCGGCGGCTATTACGTGGCGCCGACGGTGTTCGACGAGGTCGCCCATGAAATGACCATCTCGAAAGAAGAGATCTTCGGCCCGGTGCTGTCGGTCATCGCCTTCGACGACGAGAAGGACGCCGTGCGCATCGCCAACGACACCGACTACGGCCTGGCCGCCGGCGTCTGGACCTCGAACCTGAGCAAAGCCCACCGCGTGGCCAAGAAGCTGCGCGCCGGCAGCGTGTGGGTCAATTACTGGGACGGCGGCGACATGACCGCGCCGTTCGGCGGCTTCAAGCAGTCCGGCAACGGCCGCGACAAATCCCTGCA
>JAYSFF010000078.1:0-5136 GCA_041913425.1 Arenimonas sp.
CCCCCGCGCTGGATTACAGCCAATACCCCGACGCCGACGGCCACTTCGGCGTGTACGGCGGCCGCTTCGTCTCCGAAACCCTGATGGCGCCCTTGGCCGAGCTGGAAAGGGCCTACGAGGAAGCATTGGCCGATCCGGCGTTCAAGGCCGAACTGGCGTACGATTACGCGCATTACGTCGGCCGGCCCAGCCCGGTGTACGAAGCCAAGCGCCTGAGCGAACACGTGGGCGGCGCGCGGATTCTGCTGAAGCGCGAAGATTTGAACCACACCGGCGCGCACAAGATCAACAACACCATCGGCCAGGCCATGTTGGCCAAGCGCATGGGCAAGACCCGGGTCATCGCCGAAACCGGCGCCGGCCAGCACGGCGTGGCCTCGGCCACCGTGGCCGCACGTCTGGGCCTGAAGTGCGTGGTGTACATGGGCGCGGTCGACATCGAGCGCCAGGCCATCAACGTGTTCCGCATGAAGCTGCTCGGCGCCGAAGTGGTGCCGGTCACCTCCGGCTCGAAGACCCTGAAGGACGCGCTGAACGAAGCGATGCGCGACTGGGTCTCCAACATCCACGACACTTTCTACATCATCGGCACCGCGGCCGGCCCCAGCCCATATCCGCGCCTGGTGCGCGATTTCAATTCCGTGGCCGGTACCGAGGCGCGTGCGCAGATGCTGGCCGAATACGGCCGTCTGCCGGATGCGGTGATCGCCTGCGTCGGCGGCGGCAGCAACGCCATCGGCATGTTCCATCCGTTCCTGAACGACGCCGGCGTGGCGCTGATCGGCGCCGAGGCGGCGGGCGAGGGCCTGGAAACCGGCAAGCACGCGGCTTCGCTGGCCGCCGGCGTGCCGGGCGTGCTGCACGGCAACCGCACCTACGTGATCTGCGACGAGGACGGCCAGATCACCGAAACCCATTCGATTTCGGCCGGCCTGGATTATCCGGGCGTCGGCCCCGAACACGCCTTCCTGAAGGACACCGGCCGCGCGCAGTACGTGGGCGTGACCGACACCGAGTGCATGGAAGCTTTCCACCTGCTGGCGCGCACCGAGGGCATCCTGGCCGCGTTGGAATCCTCGCACGCCGTCGCGCAGGCGATGAAGACCGCCAAGACCCTGCCGAAAGACGCGCTGGTGCTGGTCAATCTGTCCGGCCGCGGCGACAAGGACATCTACACCATCGCCGCGCGCGAAGGGATCTCGCTGTGAGCGCCGTCTCGCGCCTCGACCGCCGGTTGGCGGAACTGGCAAGCAAGGGCCGCAAGGCCCTGGTGCCGTTCATCACCGCCGGCGATCCGGGCCTGGACGCCACCGTGCCGGTGATGCACGCGCTGGTGGCGGCCGGCGCCGACATCATCGAGCTCGGCGTGCCGTTCTCCGACCCGATGGCCGACGGCGTGGTGATCCAGAAGAGTTCCGAACGCGCGCTGGCGCGCGGCCTGAACACGCCGGGCCTGTTCGCCATGGTGGCCGAGTTCCGCCAGCGCGACGCCGACACGCCGGTGGTGCTGATGGGCTACCTGAATCCGATCGAGCGCCGCGGCTGGGAATGGTACGCCGCGCAGGCGGCGCAGGCCGGCGTCGACGCGCTGCTGATCGTCGATCTGCCGCCGGAAGAAGCCGGCGATGCGCGCGCCTTGCTCAACCGCCACGGCCTGCAGCTGATCGCCCTGTTGGCGCCGACCACCGGCGGCGCGCGCCTGCGGGAAGCCTGCGCGCAGGCCCAAGGCTACCTGTACTACGTGTCGATGGCGGGCGTGACCGGCACCGGTCTGCAGCACGCCGACGACCTGCGCCAGCGGGTCGAGTCGATCCGCGCCGCCGCCGGCGTGCCGGTGCTGGTCGGTTTCGGCATCAAGGACGCCGCCACCGCCCGCGCCTGCGCCGCCTTCGCCGACGGCGTCATTGTCGGCAGTGCTTTGGTGTCGGTGCTGGCCGAATGCGAGGGACCGGACGCCGCCGCTGCGGCCGCCCGGGCGTTCCTGGCACCGTTGCGCGAGGCCGTCGATCCGGCCTGAGCCCGCCGGTTTGCGATAAACTGTGCCCTTGGACCCATTCCAGGTGACACGATGAGTTGGTTAAGCAAACTGATGCCGGCGCGCATCCGGACCCAAGGCTCGGGCAAGCGCGGCGTTCCCGAAGGCCTGTGGGAGAAGTGCGACAGCTGCGGCACCGCGCTGTACGCCGCCGAGCTGGACGAGCACCTGCACGTCTGCCCGAAATGCAGCCACCACATGCCGATCGGCGCGCGCGAGCGCCTGGTGGCGTTCCTCGACGACGGCGAGGTGTTCGAGATCGGCGACGAGCTCGGCCCGACTGACGTGCTGCACTTCAAGGACCAGAAGAAATACGCCGAGCGCATCAAGGCCTCGCAGAAGGCGGTCGGCGAGAAGGACGCGTTGGTGTCCATCCACGGCAAACTGAAAGGCCGCGACATCTGCGTCAGCGCCTTCGAATTCCGCTTCATGGGCGGCTCCATGGGTTCGGTGGTCGGCGAGCGCTTCGCCTTGGCCGCCGAGCGCGCCATCGAATACCGCTGCCCGCTGGTCTGCTTCTCGGCCACCGGCGGCGCGCGCATGCAGGAAGGCCTGTTCTCGCTGATGCAGATGGCCAAGACCTCGGCCGCCATCGCGCGCATGCGCGCCCGTGGCCTGCCGTTCATCTCCGTGCTGACCCACCCGACCACCGGCGGCGTTTCGGCTTCTCTGGCGATGCTGGGCGACCTCAACATCGCCGAACCCAAGGCGCTGATCGGCTTCGCCGGCCCGCGCGTGATCGAACAGACCGTGCGCCAAACCCTGCCGGAAGGCTTCCAGCGCGCGGAGTTCCTGGTCGAACACGGCGCCGTCGATTTGATCATCGACCGCCGCCAGATGCGCGACCGCATCGCCGACCTGTTGGCGCTGATGATGAACCGGCCGATGCACGACAAGGGCGCCGCCTGAGCATGGCCCGGCGCTATTTCGGCACCGACGGCATCCGCGGCAAGGTGGGCGAGGGCAATATCTCGCCGGATTTCATGCTCAAGCTCGGCTGGGCCGCCGGCACCGTGCTGGCGCGCGGATCGGCCGGCAAGCCGCTGGTGGTGATCGGCAAGGACACCCGCATCTCCGGTTACATGTTCGAATCGGCCTTGGAAGCGGGTCTGGTGGCCGCCGGCGCCGACGTGCGCCTGCTCGGCCCGGTGCCGACCCCGGCGGTGGCGCACCTGACCCGTTCGTTGCGCGCCGACGCCGGCATCGTGATTTCGGCCTCGCACAACCCGCATTTCGACAACGGCATCAAGTTTTTCTCCGGCGACGGCGAGAAGCTCAGCGACGCCATGGAATCGGCCATCGAAGACCAGCTCGGCGAGGCGCTGAAGACGGTCGATTCCGACCGGCTCGGCAAGGCCAAGCGCATCGACGACGCACACCACCGCTACGCCGAGTTCTGCAAGGGCACGGTGCCGGAAACACTCTCCCTGCGCGGCCTGAAGATCGCGCTCGACTGCGCGCACGGCGCCACCTACGCGTTGGCGCCGGAAGTGTTCTCCGAACTCGGCGCCGACGTGGTCGCCATCGGCGTGCAGCCGGACGGCCTGAACATCAACCGCGGCGTCGGTTCCACCCACCCCGAGGCGCTGCAGGCGTTCGTGCGGGAAAGCGGAGCCGACCTCGGCATCGCCTTCGACGGCGACGGCGACCGCGTGCAGATGGTCGATTCCGACGGCAACCTGCATGACGGCGACGCACTGATCTATATCCTGGCCAACCATTGGCGTGAAAGCGGCCGCTTGAAAGGTCCGGTGGTCGGCACGTTGATGACCAACTACGCGATGGAGCTGCACTGCCAGCAGCGCGGCATCCGGTTCCTGCGCACCCAGGTCGGCGACCGCTACGTGCACCAGGCGTTGACCGAACACGGCGGTGTGCTTGGCGGTGAAGCCTCCGGCCACCTGCTGGTACTGGACAAGACCTCGACCGGCGATGCCATCGTGGCCGCGTTGCAGGTGCTGGAGGCGTTGTCGGCCCGCAAGCAGACGCTGCAGCAGGCGTTGGCCGATTACGCGCCGTTCCCGCAGAAGACCGTGAACGTCCGCCTGCAACCCGGCGCCAAGCCGCTGGCGCACCCGAGCGTTCAGGCCGCGCGCGCCGTGGCCGAAGCCCGCCTGCAGGGCAAAGGCCGCCTGGTGCTGCGCGCCTCCGGCACCGAGCCGGTGGTGCGCGTGACCGTGGAGGCCAACGACGCCGCGCTGATGCAGGGCGTGCTCGACGATCTCGCCGCCGTGGTGCAAGCCGCGGTTTGACCCCAATCAAGTCCGGTTCATCGACCGGACCCTATACTTGTGCCCTGAATTTCCCGGAGCCCGCCGCATGAGCCAGATCCCGACCTTAGACATCCGCCGTTTCGATTCCGACCGCGCCGCCTTCGTGGCCGAACTGGGCGCCGCTTACCGCGAGTGGGGCTTCTGCGGCATCCGCGGCCACGGCATCTCCGACGAGCTGATCCAGGGCGCGTACGACGCCGCCAAGGCATTCTTCGCGCTGCCGGAAGAAGTCAAGATGAAATACCACCAGCCGGGCACCGGCGGCGCGCGCGGCTACACCCCGTTCGGCATCGAGACCGCCAAGGACTCGAAGTACCCGGACCTGAAGGAGTTCTGGCACGTCGGCCGCGAGATCGCGCGCGATTCCGAATACGCCGGCATCATGGGCGAGAACCTGTGGCCGGCGGAAGTGCCGCAGTTCAAGCAGTACCTGTACGGCCTGTACAGCGCGCTCGACGCGCTCGGCTCGAAGGTGCTGTCGGCGCTGGCCCTGCACATCGGTCTGCCGGAGGACTACTTCGCCGACAAGACCCATTACGGCAACTCCATCCTGCGCCCGATCCATTACCCGGAAATCACCAACCCCGACGTGCCGAACGTGCGCTCCGGCGCGCACGAGGACATCAACTTCATCACCCTGCTGGTGGGCGCCAGCGCGGCCGGCCTGCAGGTGCTGTCGCGCAAGGGCGAGTGGATCGACTTCACCGCCGACGCCGACACCATCGTGGTCAACATCGGCGACATGCTGCAGCGCCTGTCGAACCACGTGTATCCGTCCACCACGCACCGCGTGGTGAACCCGATGGGCCCGGACGCGCGCAAGCCGCG
>JAYSFF010000079.1:0-5104 GCA_041913425.1 Arenimonas sp.
ACCGCACCAGCTGGCGCGACGGCCTGTATCTGTTCCTGCTCAGCGCCTCGGCGATCGCGGTCAGCTATTACTCCTCGACCGGTCTGGGCAGCGTGCTGTTGATGGTCATCGCCGGCATCCTGCCCTGGCTGTTGCCGCTGCCTCTGGGACTGGCCTGGTTGGTGCTCAGCCATCTGACCGTGGTTCCGGTGTTCATTTTCGGACCGATGGACCTGACCTGGTGGGAGGCGCTGATGCAGAGCCTGCTGTACGCCGGCTTCTCGACCTTCGTGTTCGTCACCGGCTATGTCGCCAAGCTGCAGGCCGCGGCCCGCGAGGAGCAGCGCCGGCTGAACGCCGAGCTGCGCGCGGCGCGCGCCCTGCTGGCCGAGGATTCGCGCATCGGCGAACGCCTGCGCATCTCGCGCGAGCTGCACGACCTGCTCGGGCACCACCTGACCGCGCTCAGCCTGAACCTGGAGGTGGCCGGTCACCTGACCGAAGGGCAGGCCCAGGAGCATGTGAAGCAGAGCCATTCGCTGGCCAAATTGCTGTTGTCGGACGTGCGCGAGGCGGTTTCCGAGATGCGCCACGGCCCGGCCATCGACGTGCTGGCCGCCATCGCACCCTTGCTGGAATCGGTGCCGAACCTGGACATCGCGTTGCAGGCTGACCCCGAGCTGCGCATCGAGGACTCCGCCTGCGCCCAGGCCATCGTCCGCTGCGTGCAGGAATTGCTGACCAATACCATCAAGCACGCCAACGCCCGCAAGCTCGAATTGTCCTTGCAAAAGCTCGATAACCTGTTGATCCTGAAGTCCCAGGACGACGGCAAAGGCGGCGATCCGGGCAGGCTCGGCAACGGCCTGCGCGGCATGAAGGAGCGCGTCGAGGCCGCCAAAGGCCAAATGCGCATCCAGACCGCGCCGGGGCATGGCTTCGGCGTCACCATCACACTACCTTTGGGAGCCTGCACATGATCCGCGTCGTATTGGTCGATGACCAGACCTTGGTGCGCCAAGGCGTCAAATCCCTGCTGTCCCTGGCCGAGAACATCCAAGTCATCGCCGAAGCCGGCGACGGCCAGCAGGCCATCGACACCATTCCCGGGCTGAAGCCCGACGTGGTGCTGATGGACATGCGCATGCCGGTCAAATCGGGCTTGGAAGCCGTGCAGGAGCTGTCGGCCAAAGGCTTGCTGCCGCCGACCATCATCCTGACCACCTTCGACGACGACGAGCTGGTGCTGGCCGGCATCAAAGCCGGCGCCAAGGGCTACCTGCTCAAGGACGTCAGCCTGGAGCAGCTGGTCGAGGCCATCGAGGTGGTGGCCAAGGGCGGCTCGCTGGTGCAGCCGGCCATGTCGCAGCGCCTGCTGTCCGGCCTGGAGGGCCTGAACAACCATTTCGTCAGTCTGGAACGCCCGGACCCGCTGACCGAGCGCGAGACCGAGATCCTGCGGCTGATGGCGGGCGGCTTCTCGAACAAGGAAATCGCCAATTCCCTGCACGTGGCCGAAGGCACCATCAAGAACCACGTGTCCAACATCCTGTCCAAGCTGGGCGTGCGCGACCGGACCCGGGCGGTGCTGAAGGCCTTCGAGTTGAAGATCGTCTGAACGGCGCCCGCCCGGGGCTGAAAAACGCCCCGGCGGACTGACCACGGCGGCATTAAAGTGGTATCCTTTAGGACTGATTGCCCGGTAGGGCGGTTTGTCCTTGGAGAGAGTCTTTAAATGAACCGGATTTACGAATTCCTGATTTCACTGGCCGTGGTCGTGGTGCTGTTCGCCGCCGTGGCCCTGTTCCTGCCCTCGCAGCGCACCGTGGAATACAAAACCGAAAGCAACCGCCCGATCGGCACCGTGTTCGACGTGCTCAACGGCTTCAACCGCTTCGACGAATGGAGCGTCCTGCGTTCGGACAGCATGCTGAAATCGCAGGTCAGCGACCCGGCCTCCGGCGTCGGCGCGACCATGAGCTACAGCTCGCTGAACCGCTCCACCGGTTCGGGCAAGTGGGAGCTGGTCGAGAGCATTCCGGAAGAAAAGATCAAGTTCAAGATCGAGGACAGCTCGCAGGGCAGCGACAAGACCCTGACCATCTTCTTCAAGCGCACCGGTCCGCTGAACAAGAACGTCGAAATCCGCCAGGTCTATGAAGTCGATTACGGCTGGAACCTGTTGGGCCGCTACGCCGGCATGTACGTCGAACGCAACGTCGGCGACAAGCTGAAGGCCGGCGGCAAGCGCCTGAACACCTTCCTGGCCACCGTGCCGAAGCTGAGCTACGCCGACCGCGAGAACCCGATCAGCTTCGTCGACCTGCCGGCCGCCAATGTGCTGAGCGCGACCGTGATCGCCAAGCGCGACAACAACGAAATCGCCCTGGCCATCGTCAACAAAATGGCCTGGATCAACAAGATCATCGCCGCCAACGGCCTGAAGGCCTCCGGCCCGATGCGCATCGTGACCAACGAATTCACCTCCGACAGCTACAGCTTCGACGTCGTGCAGCCGGTCAGCAAGGACGGCCAGACCGAAGGCGCCTGGGACGTGAAGACCGAAGCCGAGGTGGTGTTCGAGCAGCTGCCGGCCGGCCGCGCCGCGACCACCGACTACACCGGCTACGCCACCGGCCTGGAAAGCGAGCGCCAGGTCGTGCGCGCCTGGGCTTTGGTCAACGGCGCTTCGACCCGCGACCGCGCCTACGAAGAATATCTGGTGCCGGTGCCGCAGATGATGACCGAGGACGCCAAGTTCAAGGTCTATTGGCCGGTCAAGTAAGCATCGTCGATTCCGGGAAAAAGCGGGCATTGCCCGCTTTTTTCTTGTCCGCGGCCGGCCGCATCCGATAGACTGGCCGCTCATGGCAGAGACAGACGGATGATCGAGGCTCAAGGACTTTGCAAGGCGTTCGCCGCCATCCAGGCCGTGGACGGCTTCACGTTGCAGGTCGAGCGCGGCGAGATCGTCGCCTTGCTCGGCCCGAACGGCGCCGGCAAGACCACCGCCATGCGCATGCTGGCCGGCTTCCTGCGGCCGGACGCCGGACAGGCGGCGATCGCCGGTTTCGACAGCATGCGGCAGGGGCTCGACGCCCGGCGCCGCCTCGGCTATCTGCCGGAACACGCCCCGATCTACCGCGAGGATACGGTGCTGGACTACCTGCGTTTCGTCGCGCGTGCCCGCGGACTACCGCGGGCCGAGGCCGTGCAGGCGCTCGAGGCCGTATTCGCCGGACTTTCGCTCAACGCCATCGCCTACCAGCCGGTCGCGACCCTGTCGAAAGGCTCGGCCCGGCGCGTGGCCTTGGCGGCGGCGGTGATGCACCGCCCGCCGGTGCTGCTGCTGGACGAGCCGACCGACGGCCTCGATCCGATCCAGAAGCAGCAGGTGCGCGCGATGATCCTCGAGCTTTCGAAACAGAGCGCGGTGCTGATGAGCACGCACCAGATCGACGAAGTGCTGTCGCTGTGTCCGCGCACGGTGATCATGGCGGGCGGCCGCATCCGGCTCGACAGGACCACCGACGAGCTGCTGCAGCAGTCGCGCTACCACAACGCGGTGTCGTTCGTGGCGCAGGAAAGCATCGCCGCGCGCGCCGCGCTGGAGGGGCTGTCGGGCGTCAGCGGCTTCGAGCAGAACGCGGTCGATGGCCGTCTGTACGTGTTCGTGCAGGGCAGCAAGCCGCAGACCCGGGTCATCGCCGAACGCCTGGCGCAGAAGCAGGTGCCGTATCAGGACATGCGCCTCGAATACGGCCGCCTGGACGAGGTGTTCGCCAAGACCGTGGCCGAGGCGCGCGCATGAGCGCCTTCCCGGCCCTGGTCCGGCGCGAGTGGCGGGCGTACTGGCGCACGCCGCTGGCGCTGGTGTACGTGGTCATCTTCCTGCTGCTGTCGAACAGCTTCGTGTTCTACCTCGGCGACCTGTTCGAGGCCGGCCAGGCCGGCATGCAGTCCTATTTCCGGCTGTTGCCGTGGGTCTGCCTGCTGCTGGTGCCGGCGCTGTCGATGCGCGCCTGGTCCGAGGAGTTCCGTTCCGGCACCATCGAACTGCTCGACGCGCTGCCGGTGCCGCCTTGGCAGACGGTGCTGGCCAAGTTCGCCGCGGCCTGGGGCGTGGCGGTCTCGGCGTTGCTGCTGTCGTTTCCGCTGTGGCTGAGCCTGTCCTGGCTCGGCGATCCCGACCACGGCGTCATCGCGCTCGGGTATATCGGCGCCGCGGCCATGCTGGCGGCGATGCTGGCGATCGGCCTGTGCCTGTCGGCGCTGAGCGAGAACCAGCTGGTGGTGTACATCCTCAGCGCATTGCTGATCCTGCTGTATCTGTTGGCCGGCTATCCGCTGGCGCTGAATCCGGTGCGCGAGCTGTTTCCGCAGTCGGTGGTCGACCTGATCGCCTCGCTCAGCATGCTCACCCATCTGCAGTCGGTGACCCGCGGCGTGCTCGATCTGCGCGACCTGCTGTATTTCGCCATCACCGCCGCGTTCTGGCTCGGCGCCAACGTGCTGCTGCTGCAGGCGCGCAAGGGCGGCCTGCCGCTCTGGAAGCGCGCGGCGTTGCTGCCGTCGGCGGCCATCGGTTCGGTCGTCTGCTACCTGGTGCTCGCGTTCGCGGTGCAGAAGCTGTTGCCGCCGCTGCGGGTCGATTTGACCGAGAACCGGCTGTTCAGCCTCAGCGAAGGCAGCCGGCGCATCATCGCCGCGACGCGCGAGCCGGTGACCCTGACCCTGTATTACTCCGAAAAGGAGGCGCGTCCGTACCCGCAGTTCCGTCAATACGCCGATCGGGTGAGCGAGAAGATCGGCGAATACGCCGCGCAGTCGGGAGGCCGCATCCGTTTCGAGGCCGTGGATCCCGAGCCGTATTCGGCGGCCGAGGACCGCGCCATCGGCAAAGGCATCCTGGCGATTCCGCTGGAGGACGGCTCCGGACCGCTGTATTTCGGGCTGACAGCCGACTCCGGCGGCCGCAACCAGTCGATCGGCTTCATCAAGCCCGAGGCCGAACAGCATCTCGAATACGAGCTGTCGAAGCTGATTCAGTCGGTGCAGCGCCAGGAACGTCCGAAGGTCGTGCTGGTCAGCGACCTGCCGGTCTCGGGCGAGGGCAATCCGCTGC
>JAYSFF010000080.1:0-5073 GCA_041913425.1 Arenimonas sp.
TCGCCGGCCATGATTTCCTTCTGCTCGGAGTAGCTGACGCTGATCACGCCGGAGGAGCGTTCACCGGCGGCACCGATGGTGACATCGGCCGAACGCTGGGCGCCGTCGCCTTTTTCGGTTTGGCCGTAGCTGACGCCGGCTTGGGCGCCTTCATAGTTCTTGCGGGTGATGATGTTGACCACGCCGGCGATGGCGTCGGAGCCGTAAATCGCCGAGGCACCGTCCTTCAGGACGTCGATGCGCTCGATGATGGCGACCGGGATGGTCGACAGGTCGACGGTGCCGTCGATGTCGGTAATCCAGCGCTTGCCGTCCACCAGCACCAGGGTGCGGTCAGCGCCCAGGCCACGGAGGGAGATGTTCTGCGAACCGTCGGAGCCGTTGGTTTGGGTGGTGGTGGTGGACAGGCCCGAACCGTCGGAGGACGTGATGTTGTTCAGGATGTCGAACACGTTGGTCAGGCCGGTCTTTTCGATGTCGGCACGGGTAACGACGGCCACCGGCTGGGTGGTTTCGGCGTCGACACGCTTAATGCGCGAACCGGTCACTTCAACGCGGTCCAGGGTCTTGGCTTCGCTTTCCTGGGCAACGGCGGAAACCGTGGCGGCGGAAGATGCGGCACCAACGAACAACGCGAACTTGATCGCGTCTGAAAGCTTGGTCACATTAGACATGGTTGTCTCTCTCCAGTTAATAAAAGTAGCCTTTGGTGAGCCCGGACGGATGTTTAATTCGGGTTCAGGCGTTTTCAACTCTAACGCAATTTTTACGTCATGCCAACACTTTGACTTGAAAAAATTCCGTTAATCCCAGGCCACCCAAGCTGAATGGCCCAACCCACCGGGAATAATAAAAATATCCATATAAATCATACAGATGATTGAAAATCAAAAACCCGCTAGCAAGGCTTTAACGGCATTCGTTCAGATTCGAATCCAGCTCAAATTTGTCAGTTTCGTTATTATTTCGTTAAATTGCGCCCATTCCCGTGCCGGGCGCACCGGGCTCTCAGGCAACGGAACTTGCGGCCGAAAGCGCGGCCTGTTGGAGGGTTGCGAAATGGATATCGACGATGTCCTCCACCTCCTCGGCGTAGCCGCCGGCCATCACCACTGCGGTCGGGATGCCGGCATCGGCCAAGGCCGTCAGCACCCGGCGGTCGCGCTCGGCCAGCCCGGCCTTGCTCAGCTTCAAATAACCCAGCCGATCGCCGGCATAAGGGTCGGCGCCGGCCAGATACACCGCGGCATCGGCGCCGGCCAAGCTCAACACCAGGGGCAAGTGCCAATCCAAGGCCTGCAGATAGGCCTCGTCGCCGGTACCGCTGGCCAGCGCCACGTCGTAATCGGACGGCGGCTTGAGCGCCGGATAGTTCTTCTCGGCGTGCATGGAGAAGGTGAATACGCCCGGATCGGCGGCGCACAGCGCGGCGCTGCCGTCGCCGTGGTGCACGTCCAGGTCGACCAACAGCACCTTGCGCGCCAGGCCGTGGTGCCGCACATGGCGCGCGGCGATGACCGCGTCGTTGAACACGCAGTAGCCGCCGCCGCGGTCAAAAGCGGCGTGATGGGTGCCGCCGGCCAGGTTGGCGGCCACGCCGCCGGTTACGATGGCCTGCTTCAGCGCATGGATGGTGCCGCCGGCCGAACGCCGCGAGCGTTCCACCATCTGCGGCGACCAGGGAAAGCCGATGCGGCGCATCTCGCGCTCCTCGGCGCGGCCGCCCAGCATGCGCGCCACGTAGTCGGGGCAATGCACACGCAACAGGTCGTCCAGTTCCGCCGCCGGCGGTTCGTGCAGACGGATGCCGAGCGCATCGGCCGAAGCCTGCACGCGCTCGTACAGCAGACGGTATTTGGCCATCGGAAAGCGGTGCTCCGACGGCAACGGCAAGACGAAATGATGGCAGTAATAGGCATGCATCCGCCCATGATAGGAAAAACCCCGCCGGAGCGGGGTTTTCGCCAGGTGAACGCGGCGCCGGTTTACACCAGTTGGCGCGCGGTCTTGTCCAGCTCCTCGAACAGCGCGGCCGGCGTGCGTTCGCCGAACTCTTCCAGATAGTCGGCGATGGCGCCGACCTCGGTGCGCCAGGCGTGGGTATCCACATGCAGCAGCGCCTGCAGGTCGGCGGCGTCGATGTTCAGGCCGTCGCGGTTGAGCTCGTCTTCGCCCGGCAGAATGCCGATGGCGGTGGCGTGGCCCGGCACCTCGTTCTTGACGCGCTTGATCATCCACTCCAGCACGCGCATGTTGTCGCCGAAGCCCGGCCACAGGAACTTGCCGTCGTCGTTCTTGCGGAACCAGTTGACGTGAAAGATCTTCGGCAGCTTGGCGCCGGCTTTGTCGAACGACAGCCAGTGCGCGAAGTAATCGCCGAAGTTGTAGCCGGCGAACGGCTTCATCGCCATCGAATCGCGGCGCACCACGCCGACCGCGCCGGTGGCGGCGGCGGTGGTCTCGGACGCCATGCCGGCACCGACCAGCACGCCGTGGGTCCAGTCGCGGGCCTCGAACACCAGCGGCACCAGCGATTCGCGGCGGCCGCCGAACACGATGGCCGACAGCGGCACGCCCTGCGGGTCTTCGGCCATCGGGGTGTAGCTCGGGCATTGCCTGGCCGAGACGGTGAAACGCGAGTTCGGATGCGCGGCCGGGCCGTTGCCCGGATCGAACGCGCGGCCCTGCCAGTCGGCGACCGGCACGCCGTCCGGCAGACCTTCCCACCAGGGCTGGTTGTCGGCGGTGACCGCGACGTTGGTGAAGATGGCGTCATGCGTCAGCATCGCCAACGCGTTCGGGTTGGTCTTGGCGCTGGTGCCCGGCGCCACGCCGAAGTAGCCGGCCTCCGGATTGATGGCGTACAGGCGGCCGTCGGCGCCCGGGCGCATCCAGCAGATGTCGTCACCCACGGTCCAGATCTTCCAGCCGGCCTCGCGGTAGCCTTGCGGCGGAATCAGCATGGCCAGGTTGGTCTTGCCGCAGGCGCTGGGGAACGCGGCCGCGATGTAGTGGGTCTCGCCCTGCGGGTTCTCGACGCCGAGGATCAGCATGTGTTCGGCCAGCCAGCCTTCCTGGCGCGCCTGCCACGACGCGATGCGCAGCGCGTGGCATTTCTTGCCGAGCAGGGCGTTGCCGCCGTAGCCGGAACCGAAGCTCTGGATGCCGAGCTCTTCCGGGAAATGCATGATGAAGCGGCGGTCGGGGTTCAGGTCGCCGGTCGAGTGCACGCCTTTGACGAAGGTGCCTTCGCGCTCGATGCGCGCCAAGGCTGCGGCGCCCATGCGGGTCATCAGGCGCATGTTGGCCACCACGTACGGGCTGTCGGTGATCTCCACGCCGCAACGGGCCAGCGGCGAGTCGATCGGGCCCATGCAGTAGGGCACCACGTACAGGGTGCGGCCCTTCATGCAATCCTTGTAGAGCGCGGCCATCTTGGCCTTGGCCTGCTCCGGATCCATCCAGTGGTTGTTCGGACCGGCATCGTCGCGGTTGCCGGTGCAGACGAACGTCAGGTGCTCGACACGCGCCACGTCGGAGACACTGGAACGGTGCAGGAAGCAGTTCGGATGGGTCTGCGGGTTCAAGGCGATGAGGTCGCCGGTGCCGAGCATCAATTCGACCAGACGGGCGCTTTCGGCGTCGGAGCCGTCGCACCAGTGCACCCGGTCGGCGCCGGTCAGGTCGGCATAGTGGGCGACCCACGCGTTCAATTCGGCAAGTTTGCTGCTCATCGGGCTCTCTCTGTGCGGTGGTTCCGGCGATTGCCGGCATTGTTATGGTGTTACGCGCGGTTATTTTAACCGCTGACGGGAATCAATGTGGCGCTCAGATGGGCAACATACTGCTCGAACTCGTCGTGGTTCAGCTTCGGATAGCCCAACTGCATGTTCAGCTGCAGGAAGCCGACATAGGCGGCGTAGGTCAGCCGGGCGCGGTTGATGGCCGCGCTGCGCGGCAGGCCGGCCTGCCGGAAACTGGCGGTCAGGTAATCGATGCGGCGCTTGGAGACGCGCTCCAGCACCGGCCGGACCAAGGGATGGTCGACGGCCTTGAGCAGCTCGCTGTAGATTTTGTGCGCCCGCAGCTCGCTGGCGACCAGGGCGATCAGGGCCTTCAGCCGCGCCTGTGCGTCCGGCAGGGTATCGAGCTTGCCGAACACCTGCTCCTGCTCCTGCGACTCCCACAATTCCAAGGCCGCCTGGATCAGGGCGTCGCGCGAATCGAAGTGCCAATAGAAACTGCCCTTGGTCACGCCCAGGCGCTTGGCCAGCATTTCAATGGCGATGCCCTGCAGTCCGGCCTCAGACAGGGCGTCCAACGCCGCCTGCTGCCAATCGCCGGCCGACAAACGGTTTTTTTCCTGAATGGCCTCGGTTTTCAGTGACATGCAAGGGTCCGTGAAGATTCCATACGGGCGCGTATTGACAAACCCGCGCCGGCTTGACGATACTTTAGCGTATGGTGTCGTTGCCCGCAAGTTCGGCCGCACCCGCCACGAATTACTCCCGGAGAATGCATATGAGCGTCATCGCCCCCTGGTTGGCCGTCCTGCTGATTGCCGCTTTCGCCAGTTACCACCGCTATTCCCTCGCCGTGTTCGCCGCGCTCGCCGGCTCCGCCTTGGTGGCCTGCGGCCTGCTCGGCGCCGAGCCGACCTCGCTGGCGGTGGCCGCCGGGCTCTTGGCCGTGGTGGTGCTGCCGCTGCTGATCACCCCGATCCGCCGCCACCTGATCACCTCGCCGCTGCTGGGCTTCTACACCAAGATCCTGCCGCCGCTGTCGGCCACCGAGCGCACCGCGCTGGAAGCCGGTACGGTCGGCTTCGAAGGCCAGCTGTTCTCCGGCAAACCGGACTGGAACCAGCTGCTGAGCCAGCCCAAACCGACGCTGACCGACGAGGAGCAGGCTTTCCTCGACGGCCCGGTGGAAGAGCTGTGCAAGATGGTCAACGACTGGGAAATCACCCACGTGCACGCCGACCTGCAGCCGGAGCTGTGGGACTTCATCAAGAAGAACAAGTTCTTCGGCATGATCATCCCGAAGCAATACGGCGGCCTCGGCTTCTCGGCG
>JAYSFF010000081.1:0-5059 GCA_041913425.1 Arenimonas sp.
GGGAATCCGTGCCCAAAATCAGCAAGTCCGAGTACGAGGCCGAGCTGCAGAAGCTCCAGGTCGAGCTCAACCGCATCGCGCGCTGGGTGCAGCAACACGGCAAGCGCGTGCTGGTGCTGGTCGAAGGCCGCGATACCGCCGGCAAGGGCGGCGTCATCGCCGCGATCAAGGCGCACATGAACAGCCGCTGGTGCCGGAGCGTGGCGCTCGGCAAACCGAGCCCGTCCGAGGCCTCGCAATGGTACTTCCAACGCTATCTGGCGCATCTGCCGGCGGCCGGCGAGTTCGTGTTCTTCGACCGCAGCTGGTACAACCGGGCTGGCGTCGAGAAGGTGATGGGCTTCTGCACCGACAAGGAATACAAGGCATTCCTGAAACAAGTCCCTGCGTTGGAGCAGTTGCTGGTCGATGACGGCATCCTGTTGTTCAAATACTGGCTGGCGGTCGACCAGGACAAGCAGGAGGAACGCTTCCGCGAGCGCTTCGAAGACCCGCTCAAGCAATGGAAGCTGTCGCCTGTCGATCTGCAGTCGCGCGGGAAATACGCCGAATACACCGCGGCGCGCGAGGCCATGTTCAAGGCCAGCCACACCCGCAAGGCGCCGTGGACCGTGGTCGACTTCAACAACCAGAAGCTGGGGCGTCTGAACCTGATCCGCGATTTCATCGAGCGCTTTCCGGACGCCCGCACGCCGGACGAGCGTCCGCATTTCGAGCCGCTACGGGGGAAACCGGCGAAGGAGCGCTACACGGTGGCGCCGAAACCCATCAAATCCCGCTACGGCTGAGACCCCATGTCCAACGACCCCGGAAGCCAGAACGTCGAAACGCTCAACACGGCCATCAAGGCCATCCGACAGAACGACTTCCGGAGCGCATTGAGCTGGCTCGAGCGGACTCCCGGCAGCCACCCGCAACGGGAGCAGGTAAGGTTGCTTAGCGCACAATGCCGCCACGCCCTAGGCGAATACGCCGAATCCGAACCGCTGCTCCTGTCCTTGGTACGGGAATATCCCGGCAATGCGTTTTACCGGCACAGCTTGGCCATCCTGTACAACGACTGGCAGCGGCCGGAACAGGCACTCGAGCACGCAAAGGCCGCGGTCGCCATGACGCCCGGATCGGCCGAATGCCTTATCCAGCTGTCTTTGGCGCAACGCAGCCTGGGCGATGGCGTCGGCGCGCTGGAATCGGCGGAAAAAGCCGTGGCGTTGTCCAATGGCAGTGCGGATGCGCTCAAACACCGCGGCTACGCCAACCTGATGCTGCATCGGCCGGACGCCGCCAACCGCGACTTCACCGGACGCATGCGCGCCGTGTTCGGGCCGGACGCGGCGGGCTGGCGGCCGGAATTCGTCCATACCACGCCAGCCAAGCTGCGGCACGATATCGAGCAATACGGCTATCTGTGCGCACGAGCGCCGGACCCCGCGCTCGCAGCCTTGGCCGATCGGCACCGGCGGTTCCTGGCGCAGCTACCGGAAGACCTGCCGCACGACCGGATCATCACCCTATCGCCGGAAGCGATCGCCGAACTGGGCGCGGGCTACAACCGCCTGCACCGGTTCAGCGAGGCCGGACGGCTGGATGGCGGCGCCGTCAACGGCGCACTCGACTTCCGGGCGATCGAAGACGATTACCGGCGCAGATCGCCCGGCATCACCTGGATCGACGGCTTCCTGAGGGACGAAACACTGGCCGGCTTGCGCCGCTACTGCCTGGAAAACACCTTCTGGTTCGACTTCCACCACCCGGACGGCTATCTCGGCGCACTGATGGAAAACGGCTTCGCCGCGCCCCTGCTGTTCCAGATCGCCGAAGACCTGCAACGCCACCTGCCCGGCATCTTCCGGGACTATCCCTTGTTCCAGATGTGGGCCTTCAAATACGACAGCCGCCTACGCGGCATCCAGACGCATGCCGACGTGGCGGCGGTGAACCTGAATTTCTGGATTACCCCGGACGAGGCCAACCTCGATCCGGAATCCGGCGGACTGGTGATTTGGGACAAGGAGGCGCCCGCCGATTGGCGCTTCGGCGACTTCAACAGCGGCGATGGCGGCCGCCAGCAGCGGATCCGCGACTTCCTGCACGACAGCGGCGCGCAACGCGTGGTGGTGCCTTACCGGCAGAACCGGGCTGTCCTGTTCAACTCGGACCTGTTCCACAGGACCGACGACATCCTTTTCAAGGAAGGCTACGAAAACCGCCGAATCAACATCACGTTGCTGTTCGGGCAGCGCTGAACGGACGCCTCAGGCGCCGCCGATGGCGGCGGCCAGATCGGCGGAGGTGACCGGGCCGAGGAAGGTCTTGGCCACCTTGCCGTCCGGGGCGACCAGCACCGTCATCGGCAAGCCGCGCGGGGTGTCGAAATCGGCCGGCGGGTTGTAGACGTCGAGGATGGCGAACGGATAGTCGATCGGATGGTCCTTCAGGAACGCTTCCATGTCGGCGCGTTCGATTTCCTCGTACGCGAGGCCGATGAACTGCACGTCCGGACGCGACTTGGCGAACGCATTGAAATCCGGGATTTCCTTCAGGCACGGCGCGCACCAAGTGGCCCAGAAATTGACCACCACCCATTTGCCGCGGTGCTCGGCCAAGTTGAAGGTATCGCCCTGGAAGGTTTCGACCGTCAAGGCCGGCATCTGCTTCGAGGACGCCGGCTTGGAGGCGACAGGCTGGGCCGCCGGCGTGGCGGGTGCATCGGCCTGTTCGACGCCGCAACCGGCCAAGGCCAACAGCAACAGCAGGGAAATCGGTCGGAGGGTCATGGCGCGGGATCTTCAAGGCAGGCGGACAGGGGGCGTTGCAGCGGTGCCTCGAGGGCGCCGCGCAGTACCGCGATTATAGGCAATACCCGGTCGTCGATGTGGTCGCCCCGTGAAGGCAGTTCGGCTTCGCCGGCCGGCACCCGCAGGCCAAGCCCTTCATGCAGGTCCCTCAGCCGGAAGTCGCACAGCGGCGCAGCCAGCCACCAATGGTTGTGGTTATCGCACTGCACCAAGCCGATGCGCGCCAAGCCGGCCAGATAGCCGCGTAGCATCGGCTCGGCGATGTGCGGCTCCAGCGCCGCCAGTTGGTCGAAGGACGGACGCGCATCGCGCCGGCCGGCCTCCTCCATGCGCGCCAGAACGCGCAGCACCCAGTACAGATCGATGCCGCGCGCCTGGCGGACGTGCCGGGGCCGGTAGCGGAACGAGGACAGCGTGGCGGCGATGGTGGCGCCGAGCAGGATCACCACCCAGGCCGAATACAGCCAGACCAGGGTGATCGGCACCAGCGCCATGGCGCCGTAGATGCGCTCGAACGACACCGAACCCAGATATACGCCGAACAGCCACTTCAGGGACTCGAACAGCAGCAGCGCGACCGCGCCGCCGGCCGCCGCGTAGCGCAGCGGCACGTCGCGGTGAGGAATCAGCCAATAGGCGGCGGTGAAGGCGGTGAATTCGAGCAGCAGCGGCGCCAACAGCAGGCCGAGTCCGTCCAGGACCGACGGCGTGTAATCGGCCAGATTGACGTACACGCTGAGCGCCGAGTTGAGCGCCATCAGCGCCACCACCAGCAGCGAGCCGAGCGTCAGCAGCCCCCAGTACACCAGGAAGCGCAGCAGTTTCGGCTTCGGCGACGGCACCCGCCAGATGCGGTTGAAGGCCTTCTCCACGCTCCACATGGTCAGCCCGACCGACAGCGCCAGCGCCAGAATGCCCTTGGCCGGCAAGCCGCGCGCGCTGCCGGCGAACTCGCGCAGGGCGTTTTCCAGATTGCGGGCGACCTCCGGCACGAAGTTGGCGAACACGAAGTCGGCCGCCTGTTGGGTCCATTGGTCGAAGGTCGGGAACGCCGACAGCGCCGCGAACACCACCGCCGCGAACGGCACCGCGGCCAGCACGCTGGTGTAGGACAGCGAGCCGGCGGCTTCGAAACAGCGGTCGTCGATGAAGCGGCGCAGCAGATAGCGGCCGAAATTGCCGAGCCGGTCGACGGTCTCGGCATGCGGCCCCTCGAGCAGCTTTGTTTTCAGCCGGTGCATTGCTAAAGTATAGCAACCAAACGCAAGGCGCCCCGATGACGGAAATCCTGGTCCTGTACTACAGCCGCAACGGCTCGGTCGAGAAGCTCGCCAACCACATCGCGCGCGGCATCGAGCAGGCCGGCTGCGTGGCGCGCCTGCGCACGGTGCCGCCGGTGTCGCCCAACCACGAGGTCTCGGCTCCGGCGGTGCCGGACGAGGGCGCGCCGTACGTGAGCAAGCGCGATCTGGCCGAGTGCGCGGGCATCGTGCTCGGCAGCCCGACCCGTTTCGGCAACATGGCCGCGCCGATGAAGTATTTCCTGGACAGCACCGGCGCCGAATGGGCCAGCGGCGCGCTCGCCGGCAAGCCGGCGGCGGTGTTCACCAGCACCTCGACCCAGCACGGCGGCCAGGAATCGACCCTGCTCAGCATGATGCTGCCGCTGCTGCACCACGGTTGCGTGCTGGTCGGCATTCCGTTCACCGAAGCGCGGCTGACCGACACCCGCACCGGCGGTACGCCGTACGGCGCCAGTCACGTCAGCGGCGCCGATTCCAAAGCGCCGTTCAGCGAGGACGAGACCGAGCTGGCCCGCGCCTTGGGCGCGCGCGTCGCCGCCATCGCCCGGAAGCTCGCGGCATGAGCCTGTCGAAGCGCTACGCCCTGCTCGGCGTGGCCGGCATGCTGGTCTGGCAGCTGCTGTGGCAGCTGCGCCTGGCGCCGTCCGACGTGTTCCCGCCGATGGTGGCCGCCGGCTTGGCGGTCGCGCCGATGCTGCCGGCCGCGTTGCTGGCCGCATTCCGCCGGCCGTCGGCGGTGTTCTGGGCCGGCGTGGCGTCCCTGCTGTACTTCTGCCATGCCATCACCGAGCTGTGGACCACGCCGGCGCTTTGGCCGCTGGCCCTGGTCGAGCTGGCGTTGGCGCTGTGGATCATTTTCAGCGGCAACTGGGATGGCCTGCGGGCCAAGGTGTTCAGCCGGCTCGGTGCGGGAAAAGGGTAAAATGCCGGTCTCGCTTCGGAGACCCGCATGAACTC
>JAYSFF010000082.1:0-4934 GCA_041913425.1 Arenimonas sp.
TGGCGATCTTGGATTGGATGATGTTCCAGCCGGCGCCCTGCGGCGCGCTTTCCGGATTCAGGAACACGTGGATGCGGTCCTTCTGGTATGGCATCAGGAATTGGTAGCCGATCGGGATCGCCGCGGCGGCGGCGGCGGCGGCGAACGCGATGCGCTTCCATTGCAGGCCGGCCAGGAACAGCGCGAAGCCGCCGGACGCCAGCACCAGCATGCCGGTGCCGAAGTCGGGCTGTTTGACGATCAGCGCCACCGGTACGCCGACGATGACGGCGCTGACCAGCAGCGTGCGCCAGCTCGGCGGCAGCGCCTGCCGGTTCAGGTACCAGGCCAGCATCATCGGCACGCTCAGCTTCAGCAGTTCGCCGGGCTGCAGGTAGAACACGCCGAGATCGAGCCAGAGATTGGCGCTGCGGCCGCTGCCGAACAGGAACACCAGCGGCATCAATGCCAGCGTGAAGCCGTACACCCACGGCGTCCAGGCGCGCAGGTTGGCCGGCGAGGCGTTGGCGATCAGCACCAGCGCGGCCGAGCCGATGACGAAGCGCGCGCCCTGCGCCAGCACCGCACGCAACGGATCTTCGCCGGCGCTGGCCTGCACCAGCAGGCTGACCGCCATCACCGTCATCAGCGCCAGCATCAGCGGCGCGTCGACGCGCGCCAGCAGGCGGCGGATGAAGCGGCGCAGGGAGATAATCGCCTCAACCATCACGCGGCTCCGTTGGCGCCGGTGCCGGCGCGGCGGCCGGCGCGGGCTTTGGTTTGAGCAGATAGGCGTCCATCATCCGGCGCGCGATCGGGCCGGCCGAACTGGCGCCGTAACCGCCGTGCTCGACCACCACCACCACGGCGATGCGCGGATCCTCGGCCGGGGCGTAGCCGATGAACAGCGCCTGGTGGCGCAGATGCAGCGGCAGGCTGCGCGGATCCATGCTGATGCTGCCCTTGCGGCTGATCTTCTGCACGGTGCCGGTCTTGCCGGCGATGCGGTACGGCGCGCCGGCGGCGATCGACCAGCCGGTGCCGCGCGGCGAATGCATGGTCGCCTCCATGCCGGTGCGGATGGCCTGCAGCTGTTCCGGCGTGGCGCCGATCGAGCTCCACGCCGGCGGCGGCAAGGCCTTCCAGGGCGCATTCAGGCCGGTTCGGGTCTGCTTGACCAGACGCAACGGAATCCGGCGGCCGCCGTTGGCCAGGCTGGCGGTGCCCTGCGCCAGCTGCAGCGGCGTCACCACCCAGTAGCCCTGGCCGATGCCGGCGATCACCGTCTCGCCCAGATACCAAGGCTGCTTGAAGCGTTTCCGCTTCCATTCCGGCGAGGGCAGGATGCCGGAGACCTCGCCGACCAGGTCGATGCCGGTCGGTCGGCCGAAGCCGTACCGGCGCATGTAGTAATCGAACTTCTCGATGCCCATGTCCATCGCCAGCTTGTAATAGTAGGTGTTCACCGACTCGGCGATGGAGGAATACAGGTCGACCATGCCGTGTCCGCCGCGGTGCGAATCGCGGTAGCCGCGGCGCTGGCCCGGAATGAAGAATTCGCCGCTGGAATAGATGGTGTCTTCCGGCTTGCGCAGGCCCGACTCCAGCCCGGCCAAGGCCACGAACGGCTTGATGGTCGAGCCCGGCGGCGTGCCGCCGCGCACGTTGCGGTTGAACAGCGGCTGCGAGGGATCGGTCGACAGCGCGCGGTAGTCGGCAACCGAGATGCCGTTGACGAACAGGTTGGTGTCGAACGCCGGCAGGCTGACCATCGCCAGCACCTCGCCGGTGCGCGGATCGACCGCCACCGCCGAACCGGTACGCTCGCCGAAGGCCTCGACCGTGGCCTGTTGCAGGTCCATGTCGAGGCTGAGGCGCAGGTCGGTGCCGGCCTCGGACAGATGCCGGTTGAGTACGCCGAGCGAACGGCCGCGGGCGTTGGTCTCGACCGCTTCGTAGCCGATGGTGCCGCGCAGCTTCTCCTCGTAGGCGCGCTCGATGCCGGTCTTGCCGGTGTGGGTCAGCACCGAGTAGCGCTCGTCGCCCATGGCCTTCAGATCGGCTTCGTCCAGCCGCGCCACATAGCCGATGACGTGCGCGAACAGGTCGCCATGGGCGTAGCGGCGGGTCAGGTACGGCACCACTTCGACGCCCGGAAAGCGGAAGCGGTTGATCGAGAAGCGCGCGACCTCGTCTTCGCTCAGGCGCAGCTTGACGGTGATCGGCAGGAAGCGGCGCGAGTTGTCGCGCGCGCGCTTGAAGCGGCGCAGGTCGTCGGGCGAGAGGTAAATGAGTTTGCCGATGCGGGTCAGCGTGGCGTCGACGTCCTCGACCTGCTCGGGAATCAGTTCCAGCCGGTAGGCGGAGACGTTGTCGGCCAGCAGCATGCCGTCACGGTCGTAGATCAGTCCGCGCGCGGGCATGGTCGGCCGCAGCTTGACGCGGTTGCTGTCGGCCTGACGGCGGTATTCGTCGAACTGCAGCACCTGCAGCCGGAAATAGCCGACCGCCAACAGCGCCAGCGCCGCCGCGGCTACGGCCAACGCCACGAGCGCCCGTCGCCGGAACAGCTCGGCTTCGAACGACGGGTTCTTGATCGGCGCCGCCATGCCTACTTCGAACGGCTGCGCAGGCGCAGGTTATCGAGCAGCATGTACAGCCACGGCCAGAGCAGGAAGGCCAGGATCGGCGCGAGCCAAGTCTCCGGCGACGGCGACGGCGCGTCCTGGAAACGCCTCAGCAACCACAGCAGGATCAAGTCGGCGTACAGGATCGCGAGCAGGAACAGCGACTGCTGCCAGACCGGATAGAAGCGGAACTGGTTGCGGAAGGCATGCACCACGGCGGCGATCAGCAGCAGACGCAGCGAATGCTCGCCGAGCAGACTGAAGCTGGCCAGATCCAGCAGCAGACCGATCAGGAACACGCGGGCCAAACCCATCCGCTGCGGGGTCTCCAGCACCCAATACACCATCACCTGCGCCAGCACGAACGGCCGCAGCGCGGCCAGCCATTCCGGCAAGGGCAGCAGCATGACGAAGAAGGCCAACGCCAGGCTGGTCCAGCGCAAACCGGGCGTGTCGCGGCGGATCACGGCTTGGCCTCCGCCACGGCCGGCTTGGGAGTGGCCGGAGCCGATGCCGCAGGCGCGGCCGGAACCGCGTCGAGCAACAGCAGATGACGGCCATAGCCGGTGCGCGCGAACGGTTGGACCTGGGCCGAGAGGAAGGTCAACGCCGGATCCTGGCGGAAGGTCTTGACCACGCCGACCGGAATCCCCGGCGGGAAACGGCCGCCGAGGCCGGAGGTCAGCAGCACGTCACCAGCCTTGATGTCGTCGCTGGGCGTCAGGTTGGCCAAAGACAGGCGGTTGTCGTTGCCTTGGCCGAACAGGATGGCGCGGAAGCCGGACCGCGCCACCATCACCGGCACCGCATGGTCGGCGTCGGTGATGGCGATGACCACCGCGCTGGACGGATAGACCTCGGATACCTGGCCGACCAATCCACCGGCGTCGATCACCACCTGGCCGGCGCGCACGCCCTGCCGGCTGCCTGCGCCGATCACCAGGCGCTTGAGCGACGGTTCGGGATTGACGTTGATCAGCTCGACCGCGCGGGCGGCGGGGACGCGTGCGGCCGGGGTCTTCAGCAAGGCGCGCAGTTCCGCGTTCTCGGCCTGCAGGGCGATCAGGCGCTGCAACGCCAGATCGGAGCGCAGCCGCTCGCGCTCCAGCCGCGCCAGACGTTCACGCAGCTCGGCATTGCTGTTCACGGCATCCATGCCGCCCTGCAGCAGGGCTTCCGGGCGCGAGGTCAGCCACCACACGGGCGAGGCCAACTCGCTGGCGTAGACGCGGATGACCGGTCCGACCCCGAAACGTGCGTCGACCGCCATCAGGCCGATCGACAGCAACGCGAGGAACAGCGCCGGCAGCCAGGCGCCGAAACCGGTACTGGAGGAAGACGGACTGAATTTATCCGACGCCACGGATCATTCGCGCGTCGAGAACTCGCCGCCGCCGTGCATGTCGATCAGGTCGAGCGCCTTGCCGCCGCCGCGGGCGACGCAGGTCAACGGATCGTCGGCGACGTGCACGTGCAGGCCGGTCTTGTCGGAAATCAGCTTGTCCAGGTCCTTCAGCAGCGCACCGCCGCCGGTCAGCACGATGCCGCGCTCGGTCATGTCCGAACACAGCTCGGGCGGCGTCTGCTCCAGCGCCAGCTTGATGGCGCTGACGATGCCGGACAGCGGCTCGCGCAGGGCTTCGAGCACGTCGTTGGAGTTCAGCACGATTTCGCGCGGCACGCCCTCGGCCAGGTTGCGGCCGGAGATGCGCATTTCCTTGATGTCCTGCTGCGGGAAAGCGCAGCCGATCTCGAGCTTGATCTTCTCGGCCGAGGCGTCGCCGATCAGGGTGCCGCGGGTGCGGCGCAC
Organism: Arenimonas sp.; assembly: GCA_041913425.1. Taxonomy (GTDB): domain Bacteria; phylum Pseudomonadota; class Gammaproteobacteria; order Xanthomonadales; family Xanthomonadaceae; genus Arenimonas. The sequence goes on from JAYSFF010000082.1 coordinate 4,417, forward strand.
GTGGTTGATGATGGCCTCGTCGAAGCGGTCGCCGCCGATTTTGACCGACTGCGAGTAGACGATGCCGTTGAGCGAGATGACCGCGATCTCGGTGGTGCCGCCGCCGATGTCGATGACCATCGAGCCGCGCGCTTCGGCCACCGGGATGCCGGCGCCGATCGCGGCCGCCATCGGCTCCTCGATGATGAACACGTCGCGCGCGCCGGCTTCCAGCGCCGATTCGCGGATCGCGCGGCGTTCGACCTGGGTCGAACCGCAGGGCACGCAGATCAGCACGCGCGGGCTCGGGCGCAGGATGCGCGAGGTGTGCACCTTGCGGATGAAATGCTTGAGCATCTCTTCGGTGTAGGTGAAGTCGGCGATGACGCCGTCGCGCATCGGGCGCACCACGGTGAGGTTGCCGGGCGTACGGCCGAGCATCTGCTTGGCGTCGGCGCCGACCGCGGCGACCATATGCGGATGGTGGCTGTTGCGGCCGGTGCGGATGGCGACCACCGACGGCTCGTTCAGCACGATGC
>JAYSFF010000083.1:0-4875 GCA_041913425.1 Arenimonas sp.
GGTTTCGGCGCTGCCGAGCGCCTCGATGTCGCGGCTGCGGCCGGCGGCGAACACCGCCGAGCGCGCCTGCATCACCCGCTCCAGGGTATCCTGCTCGAACTGCGCATAGTGTTTGCAGACCTCGACCAGCTTCGGCAGCTCGTCGTGCCGTTGCGCGAGCAGCACCTCGATGTTGGCGAAGGCCTTGGACACGTTGTGTTTCAGGCCGACCAGGGCGTTGTACGCCATCACCGCCCAGACCAGCGCGACCGCCAGCAGCCCGAATCCCAGCAAAGTAGCCATTGCATCCCCCGATGTGGTTTTCCGACAGTGTACCCGATGCCGGCGCGGCGTTGCGGCGCCGGCGTCAGCGCTGCGAGGTTTCCGAGGCGATGTCCGGATCGGTGACCGCGCGCTGGTGCAGGCGGGTCTCGCGGTGCGCGATGTACAGGATGGAAGCGAAGATGATGCCGGCGCCGGCGAAGGTCCAGGCGTCGACCCGTTCGCCGAACAGCCACCAGCCGAACAGGCCGACCACCAGCACCTGCAGGAAGCTGATCGGAGTCAGCATCGAGGCCTCGCCGAGCTGCAACGCGCGGGTCCAGCACATATGCGCCACGGTGCCGAACAGGCCGGCCAGCACCAGCCAGAGCCAGGTGATGCCCGACGGCCACTGCCAGACGAACAGCGCCGGCAGCAGCGACATCGGCACCCACAGCAGGGTGGTGTAGATGACGATGGCGTCGGGCCTTTCGGTGCGGGTCAGGAACTTGATCGAAATCGCCACGCTGGCGCTCATCACCGCCGCCAGCAGCGCCACCACGCTGGCGGCGCTGAAATTGCCGGGGCCCGGATGCATCAATACGATGACGCCGACGAAGCCGACCAGCACCGCCGCCCAGCGCCGGGCGCGTACGGTCTCGCCCAGGAACCAGACCGCGCCGATGGTCACGAACAGCGGCGTGGAATACGAGATGGCCACCGCCTGCGCCAGCGGCAGGTGCACGATGGCCCAGAAGCCGGACAGCATGCCGACCGTGCCGATGGCGCAGCGCAGCAGGTACAGCGGCAGTTTGCGGGTGTGCAGGATGCCGGCGCCGTGGCGCAGCAGCAGCGGCAGGGTGAACAGCAGGCCGAACAGGTTGCGGAAGAAGGCGATCTGGAACGGATGCTGGGTGTCCGAGGCCAGGCGGATGGCCACCGCCATCAGCCCGAACAGTACGGTGCTGAACGCCATCAGGGCCACGGCGCGCGCGATCGGATGCCGGCGCCGCGAGGGCATCACATCGCCGCTCCGACGATGCGCGGCTCGGGCTCGAGCGTGATGCCGAAGCGGGCGCGGACGGTGTCGATCACGGTGCGCGCCACCGCCAGCAGCTGCGCACCGGTGGCGTGGCCGTGGTTGACCAGCACCAGCGCGTGCTGGGCGGCGATGCCGGCGTCGCCGTCGCGGTAGCCTTTCAGGCCGGCCTGTTCGATCAGCCAGGCGGCCGAGAGCTTGCGCACGCCGTCTTGGCCTCCCGGATACACCGGCAGGCCCGGGTGCGCGGCGCGCAAGGCCTCGGCCTGGGCTTCCGGCACCAGCGGATTCTTGAAGAAGCTGCCGGCGTTGCCGAGCAGGGCCGGGTTCGGCAGCTTGCGCGTGCGCAGCCGGCTGATGGCTTCGGCCACATGCACGGCGCTCGTTTCGGTCACGCCCATCGCGGCCAGTTCCTCGGGCACGCCGGCGTAACCGGTCTGCAGCGGGCGGTGACGGCCGAGGCGGAATTCGACCGCGGTCACCACCCAGTCGTCGCGCTCGCGCTTGAAGCGCGAATCGCGGTAGCCGAACGCGCACTCGGCGTTGTCCAGGCGTTTGATGCGGCCGCTGGCGCGGTCATAGGCTTCCACGGTCTCGATCAGCGAGGCGACTTCGACGCCGTAGGCGCCGATGTTCTGGATCGGGCTGGCGCCCACGGTGCCGGGAATCAGCGCCAGGTTCTCCAGCCCGTTCCAGCCGCGCGCCAGTGTCCAGTGCACCAGGTCGTTCCAGCGCATGCCGGCGTCGGCGCGGATCAGCGCGCTGTCGCCGTCCTCGGACAGCACGCGGCAGTCGTCGAAGCCCAGGTGCAGCACCAGGCCGGGGTAATCGCCGGCGAACAGCACGTTGCTGCCTTCGCCCAGCACCAGCACTTCCATGCCTTTCATCTGCGCCAGTTCGAAGGCTTCGGGCAATTGATCGGCCGAGCGCACGTCGCACATCGCCGCGGCGCGCGCCGAAACATGCAGGGTGTTGCGGCCCTGCAGCGAGACGTCGTCGGCCCAGCGCAGGCCCTGCATCAGCCTTCGCCCAAGCGGCGCCGGCGCATGGCGTCGACGCATTCGCTGATCAGCTCGGGGCCGCGGTACACCAGGCCGGTGTAGAACTGCACCAGCTGCGCGCCGGCCGAGACCTTGCCGAGCGCGTCGGCGCCCTCGGTGATGCCGCCGACGCCGATGATCGGGATGGCGTTGTCCAGATGCAGCCGCAGGCGGCGCAGGGTGTGGGTCGATTTCTCGTACAGCGGCTTGCCTGACAGGCCGCCGACCTGGGCCGCCAGCGGGTGGTCGATGACCGGGCCACGGTCGACGGTGGTGTTGCCGGCGATGACGCCGTCGATGCGGGCGGCGTTGAACACGCCGGCGATGCCCTCGATCTCGGCTTCCGAGAGGTCGGGCGCGATCTTGACCAGCAGCGGCACGCGGTGGCCGCGCACCGCGGCCAGGTCCTCCTGCGCGCCGCGCAGTTCATTCACCAGCACGCGCAGGGCTTCTTCGTTTTGCAGGTCGCGCAGGCCGGCGGTGTTCGGCGAGGAGATGTTGACGGTCACGTAGTCGGCGTAGTCGTGCACCCGCTCCAGGCAGTACAGGTAGTCGTCGACCGCCTGTTCGTTCGGGGTGTCCTTGTTCTTGCCGATATTGATGCCGAGGATGCCTTCGCGCTTGGCGCGCTCGACGTTGCGCACCAGGACGTCGACGCCGCCGTTGTTGAAGCCCAGGCGGTTGATCACCGCCATATGCTCGGGCAGGCGGAACATGCGCGGCTTCGGGTTGCCTTGTTGCGGCCGCGGCGTGACCGTGCCGATCTCGACGAAACCGAAGCCGAGCGCCATCAGCGCGTCGATGTGCTCGCCGTTCTTGTCCAGCCCGGCGGCGCAGCCGACCGGGTTGGGGAATTCGATGCCGAAGGCCTTGGTCGGCAGCGGCTTGGGCCTGGTCGCCAAGGTGGAGACCAGGCCGCAGCGGTACGCGGCTTCCAGCCCTGCCAGCCCGAGCGCGTGCGCGCGCTCGGCGTCCATGCGGAACAGCAGGGGCCGTGCCAGCGAATACATCAGACGTCGAACTTGATGCCCTGCGCCAGCGGCAGCGAATCCGAGTAGTTGATGGTGTTGGTCTGGCGGCGCATGTACACCTTCCAGGCGTCGGAGCCGGATTCACGGCCGCCGCCGGTCTCCTTCTCGCCGCCGAAGGCGCCGCCGATCTCGGCGCCGGAGGTGCCGATGTTGACGTTGGCGATGCCGCAATCCGAGCCGCTGGCGGCCAGGAAGGCTTCCGCCGCCTTCAGGTTGGTGGTGAAGATGGCCGAGCTCAGACCCTGCGGCACGGCGTTCTGCAGGGCGATGGCTTCGTCCACGGTCTTGAAGGTCATCACGTACAGGATCGGGGCGAAGGTTTCGGCCTGCACCACGGCGTCGGAGTTCTTGATATTGCCGATGATGGTCGGCAGCACGAAGTTGCCGCGGCCTTCGATTGCCGCGCCGCCGGTCAGCACTTTGGCGCCGGCCGCTTTCGCGCCCTCGATGGCCTTCAGGAACTGGGCCACGGCTTCCTTGGAGTTCAGCGGGCCCATCAGGGTGGTCGGCAGGGTCGGATCGCCGATCTTGGTCTCGACCTGCTTGTAGGCGGCGACCAGCTTCTCGATCACGGTGTCGGCGATGGATTCCTGCACGAACAGGCGGCGGGTGGTGGTGCAACGCTGGCCGGCGGTGCCGACCGCGCCGAACACGATGGCCGGGATGGCCAGCTTCAGGTCGGCGGTTTCATCGACGATGATGGCGTTGTTGCCGCCCAGTTCCAGCAGCGAACGGCCCATGCGCTGCGCCACGCGTTCGCCGACCAGGCGGCCGACGTGGGTGGAGCCGGTGAAGCTGATCAGCGGGATGCGCTTGTCGTCCACGAAGTTCTGGGCGATTTCGGTGCCGGCGTCGTTGAACAGGAAGAAGATGTCCGGGAAGCCGGCTTTGGCCAGGGCTTCGTTGCAGATCTTCATCGAGGCGATGGCCGAGAACGGGGTCTTCGGCGAGGGCTTCCAGATGCAGACGTCGCCGCAGACGCCGGCCAGGAAGCTGTTCCAGGCCCAGACCGCGACCGGGAAGTTGAAGGCCGAGATGATGCCGACGATGCCCAGCGGGTGGTACTGCTCGTACATGCGGTGGCCCGGGCGTTCCGAGTGCATGGTCAGGCCGTACAGCTGGCGCGACAGACCCACGGCGAAATCGCCGATGTCGATCATCTCTTGCACTTCGCCGTCGCCTTCCGGCTTGATCTTGCCCATCTCCAAGGCGACCAGCGAACCCAGGGCGTCCTTGTGGGCGCGCAGGGCGTCGGCACACAGGCGGATGGCTTCGCCGCGCTTCGGCGCGGGCATGCTGCGCCACACCTGGAAGGCTTCCTGGGCGCGTTCGACGATGATGTCGTAATCGCTCTGGCTGGAGGCGTAGACCTTGCCGATGACTTCGCCGGTGCTCGGGTTCACCGGCTCGAGCACGCCGGCGTCGGTGGTCTTGGACCATTCGCCACGGCCGAGGTAGGTGCCGGATTCGGTGCTGGACAGGCCAAGGGCGGCGAGGACGGGATGGGTCATTACGGGCTCCAAAC
>JAYSFF010000084.1:0-4643 GCA_041913425.1 Arenimonas sp.
CATCGCCGGCGCGGACGGCCGCGGCCAGACGCTTGCCGGTGCCGTCGGCGACGGACGGCCCGCTCTGGATGCGGCGGCCGTCGGCCAGCAGGAATTCGGCGCGGCTGTCGGACACCGACAGCGCCAAGGCCGCCGGCAGGCCGTCGATGTACGGCCGGGCGCGCAGGGCCCGGCGCCAGGCGGCTTCGTCGCCGCCGGCCAGTTCGATCCGGCTTTCCGCACCGCGCCAACCATGACGGCGGTCGTACTGCATCAGGCCGTCGCGCACCGCCCGTTCGGCGGCCAGCTGGTCCCTGCTGTGCACGGTGGTCACCACTTTATAGCCGCCGTCGATGGCGCGCTGGCCGTAGCGGCGGACCATCTCGATGCGCACCATCTCGGCCAGGTACGGCGCGTGCAGCTCGGTGGTCTGTCCGTGCGGCGCGGCGGTGTTCGGCTGCGCCTGCGCTTCGCGCATCTGCCCGGGGGTGATGAAGCCTTCCTCCTGCATGCGCTGCAGGATGTAGTTCCGGCGGATCATGGCGCGCGCCGGATTGCTGATCGGGTTGCCGGTGGAGGGGAACTTCGGGATGCCGGCCAGCGCCGCCGACTCGGCCAAGGTCAGCTGGTCCAGTTTCTTGCCGTAGTAGTAGTCGGCCGCCGCCACTATGCCGTAGGAGCGGTTGCCGAAGAAGATCTTGTTCAGGTACAGCTCGAGGATCTCGTCCTTGCTGAGCTCGCGCTCCATCTTCAGCGCCAGCAGCATTTCCTTGAACTTGCGGAAATAGCTGTATTCGTTGCTGAGGAAGAAGTTGCGCGCGACCTGCTGGGTGATGGTGCTGCCGCCCGGCACCCGTTCGTCGCGGGTGGTCGCGGTCAGCCAGACCGCGCGCGCGATGCCGCGCCAGTCCAGGCCGATGTGCTTGTAGAAGTGGGCGTCCTCGATGGCGATCACGGCGTTGCGGGTCTGGGCCGGGACGTCCTCGATGCGGACCGGGTAGCGCCGGTTCTCGCCGAACTCGGCGATGAACTTGCCGTCGCTGCTGTACACGGTCATCGGCACCTGCCACTCGATGCGCTTGAGCTCGGACACGTCCGGCAGGGTCGGCACCACGCTGAAGTAGGCCACGGTCAGCGCCAACGCCAACCCGGCCATGCCCAGCACCGCCAAAGCGACCAGCCACTTGATCAATCTGAACATCGGATACCGCATCGTCGTTGCCCGCAGGGACCTCATTGTACCTTTTCCGGCGCGGCCGACAGGCCGGTGGCGGCCCCGGACTTTTTCGGGGGTAGGGCAAAAAAACTTGCTAATTGACGGAAAATCGTTATTTAATGTAACGGCATAAGAATGGCCTTTAAGTGCCTAATTGGGGGATACAGTGCAATTATTCGGTGAACAATCAGTGCCGTTGCTCGGGATTGACATCAGTTCCGCCGCCATCAAGGTGCTGCAACTCAGCAAAAGCGCGGGCCGTTACCGCGTCGAGCACTACGCGGTCGAGCCGCTGCCCCCGAACGTCGCCAACGACAAAAGCCCCGCCCAGGTCGAGGCCGTCGGCGCCGCGATCAAGCGCGCGGTCGCCCGCTCCGGCAGCAAGAGCAAGTACGCCGCGGTTGCGATTTCCGGCTCTTCGGTGATCACCAAAGTGATCACCGTGCCGGCCACCGACGACGAGCTGGCGATGGAAGAGCAGGTCTACGACGAGGCCTCCAACCACATCCCGTACCAGATGGACGAAGTCAGCCTGGACTTCGAGGTCATCGGTCCGGTGCCGAACAGCGATTCGGTGCAGGTGATGATCGCCGCGGCCCGCACCGAGAACGTCGAGGCCCGCCAGGCCGAGTTGGAGTTCGCCGGGCTGGAGGCCAAGGTCGTCGACGTCGAGGTGTTCGCCTTGGAGAACGCGTTCAAGCTGATCTTCAACCAGCTCGACATCCCCGCCGGCGGCCTGACCGCCGTGGTCGACATCGGCGCCAACCTGACCACCCTGAACGTGATCAAGGACGGCCGCAGCATCTATTCCCGCGAACAGGTGTTCGGCGGCAAGCAGCTGTCCGAGGAAATCATGCGCCGTTACGGGCTGAGCTTCGCCGAGGCCGGCGCCGCCAAGAAGCTCGGCGGCCTGCCGGAAAGCTACGAGTCCGAGGTGCTTGAGCCGTTCAAGGAAGGCGTGGCGCAGCAGATCAGCCGCCTGCTGCAGTTCTTCTACTCCGGCAGCGACTATTCCCGCGTCGACCAGATCGTGCTGGCCGGCGGCACCGCCGCCATCGAAGGCCTCGACACCGTGGTCGAGCAGCATCTGGGCGTCAACACCCTGACCGCCAACCCGATCGCCGCCATGACCGTCAGCCCGAAAGTGCAGGCGCATGCGCTGGCGACCGACGCGCAGTCCCTGCTGATCGCCTGCGGCTTGGCTTTGAGGAGTTTCGACTGATGGCCAAGATCAACCTCCTGCCCTGGCGCGAAGAGCGCCGCAAGGCGCAACAGCGCCAATTCAACGGTCTGCTCGGCCTGGCCGCGGTCGCCGGCTTGGCGCTGAGCGCGCTGATCTACCTGTATTACTCCGGCCAGGTCACCGGCCAGAACCAGCGCAACGAGCTGCTGCGCCAGGAAATCGCCGCGGTCGAGAGCAAGATCAAGGAGATCGAGGAGCTCGACAAGCGCAAGCAGAGCCTGTTGGCGCGCAAGCAGATCATCGAAGAGCTGCAGGGCAAGCGCTACGAGATGGTGCATGTGTTCACCGAACTGGCCAAGACCATCGCCGACGGCGCCCAGATCTCCACCATCCGCCAGAGCGGCGCCGACCTGGTGATCCAGGGCCGCGCGCAGTCCAATGCGCGGGTCAGCAGCTACATGCGCAACATCATGGCCTCGCCGGTGATCTCCGATCCCGACCTGACCGTGATCGAGGCCCGCGGCGGCGACCGCGCCCTGCCGTATGAATTCATCCTCAACGCCAAGGTCAAGCAGCCGGCCGCCGAACCCGGACAGGCCGATGCCGGACAAGGAGGCGCACAATGAAGAACATCGACCTGCGCGACATCGACTTCAAGACCGCCGGCTCCTGGCCGATGCAGCTGAAGTACGCGGTGTGCGCCTTCGTCATCGTCATCATCCTGCTGGTGGCCTGGTTCCTGATGGTCAAGGACAAGCGCGACGAGATGCTGCGCCTGGAAGGCGAAGAGGCCGCCCTGCGCGCCGATTTCGAGAACAAGCAGGCGCGCGCCGCCAACCTCGAGCCGCTCAAGCAGCAGCTGGCCCAGATGGAGCTGATCCTGCAGCAGATGCTGCGCCAGCTGCCGAGCAAGAACGAGATGCCGGACCTGATCGTGGACGTGTCGCAGCAGGCCTTGGCCAGCGGCATCACCAACGAGCTGTTCCAGCCGGGTCCGGAAACGCCGCGCGAGTTCTACGCCGAGAAGCCGATCTCGATCCGCATGGTCGGCAACTACCACCAGTTCGGCGCGTTCATGAGCGGCGTCGCTTCCTTGCCGCGCGTGGTGATCATGACCATGCACGACATCTCGCTGAAGCCGCGCGGCGCCAACAACGAGCTGCTGGAAATGGCCGGCACCATCAAGACCTACCGTTACCTGGATCCGGATGAGCAGACGCCGGCCACGGACGCTGCGGCGGGAGGCCAGCCATGAGCCTGCTGAAACCGCGCCTGTTGATCCTGGCCTCGGCCGTATTGCTGTCGGCCTGCACCAAGGGCGATTCCGACCTGCGGCAATGGCTGAACGAGGTCAAGAACCGCCCCGCGCCGGCGCTCGAGCCGCTGCCGCTGGTGCAGGATCCGCCCTTGGTGGTGTACAGCCCGGACGGCCTGCGCGACCCGTTCGGCAAGCCGCCGCTCAACCGCATGTCCAGCACAGGCGGCCCCAGTCCGGACCTCAACCGCCGCCGCCAGCCGCTCGAGTCCTTCACCCTGGACACCCTGAGCATGGTCGGCAGCATCGGCAGCGGCCCGAACCTCACCGCCCTGGTGCTGGCGCCGGACAAGGTCACCCATCGCGTCAGGCCGGGGGTCTACATGGGCCAGAGCGACGGTCGGGTGGTGTCGGTCACGGCCACCGGCATCGAATTGATCGAGCTGGTGCCCGACGGCGCCGGCGGATGGCTGGAGCGTCAGGCTTTCATTGCGTTGAACGAATCGAACAGTGGGGAAAAGAAATGAAGAACATTTTCATCGGAAAAATGAAAGGCGCGCGCGTGACGGCCAGTCTGTTCGGCGCGGCGCTTTGCCTACTGCTCGCGCAACAGGCCGTGGCCGCCAACGTGCTGAAGGACGTCAAGGCCAGCGCACAGGCCGACGGCCGCACCGCGATCACCCTGCAGTTCGAACAGCCGGTCGGCGAGATCAAGGCGTTCAGCACCGGTAATCCGCCGCGCATCGCCATCGACCTGCCGGATACCGCCAACGCCTTCGCCCAGCGCCGCCTGGCGGTCGACTCGGCCCTTGCCAAGTCGGTCAACACCGTCGAAGCCGACGGCCGTACCCGGGTCGTGGTCGAACTGGCCAAGGACGCCGGTTACCGCACGCAGGCCATGGGCAACGCGCTGGTGCTGACCATCGAGGCCAAGGCCGCCGCGGCCCAGGCCGTGTCGGTCGCCGGCATCGACTTCAAGCGCGCCGACAACGGCTCCGGCCGCCTGGTGG
>JAYSFF010000085.1:0-4577 GCA_041913425.1 Arenimonas sp.
GCGGACGTGCCGGTGTTCGTGCGCGGCCGCAACGCCTGGGCCGAAGGCGTCGGCGAGCGTCTGACGCCGATGGCGCTGCCGCCGGCCTGGTTTTTGCTGATCGATTCCGGCGTGCATGTGCCGACCGCCGAACTTTTTCGTTCGCCGCGATTGACGAGGGACCAAAATCCGGTCAAAATAGCGAGCTACGCAAGTGGTTCGTTGCTCGATAACGCATTTGAGCCGGTCGTGCGCCAGCTGCAACCCCGGGTCGACCGGGTGTTCACGGAGATGGCGCGCTACGGTAAAGTTGCGCTCACCGGCACCGGAGGCGGGTGTTTCCTGCGTTTCGACTCGCAAGGGTCGGCTGAGGAGGCGCAGGCCGGATTGCCCAGTGGCTACCGCTCCTGGGTGGTCGCTTCGGCATCGGAGTCGCCGTTGTTGCGGGCCTTGCGGCAAGCGCAGCGGACAACCACTGCATAAGAAATTGGGGCGTCGCCAAGAGGCCCAAGGCACCGGGTTTTGATCCCGGCATCCGTAGGTTCGAATCCTACCGCCCCAGCCAATTTCTGCACAATGCGTCAAGGGTCCGCGATGAGTAAGCAAAACATGCTCGTATTTTCGGGTAATGCGAACCGGCCCCTGGCGCAAGCCGTCTGCCGCGAGCTTGGCATGCCCATGGGCAAGGCCCTGGTCGGCAAGTTCTCGGACGGCGAAGTCCAGGTCGAAATCGAAGAGAACGTCCGCGCCCAGGACGTGTTCGTCATCCAGCCGACCAACGCGCCCTCCGCCGAGCACCTGATGGAATTGCTGGCCTTGATCGACGCGCTCAAGCGCGCCTCGGCCAATTCCGTCACTGCCGTGGTGCCGTATTTCGGCTACGCCCGCCAGGACCGCCGTCCGCGTTCGGCGCGGGTGCCGATCACCGCCAAGGTGGCCGCCAAGATGTTCTCGGTGGTGAACGCCGACCGCGTCATCACAATGGACCTGCACGCCGAGCAGATCCAGGGCTTCTTCGACATGCAGGTCGACAACGTGTACGCTTCGCCCCTGTTGCTGGCCGACATCTGGCGCGCGCACGGCACCGAGAACGTGATCGTGGTCTCGCCGGACGTCGGCGGCGTGGTGCGCGCCCGCGCGATCGCCAAGCGCCTGGACGACGCCGACCTGGCCATCATCGACAAGCGCCGGCCGCGCGCCAACGTGGCCACGGTGATGAACATCATCGGCGACGTCGCCGGCAAGACCTGTGTCATGGTCGACGACATCGTCGACACCGCCGGCACCCTGTGCGCCGCCGCCAACGCCCTGAAGGCGCATGGCGCGGTCAAGGTGGTGGCGTACTGCACGCATCCGGTGCTGTCGGGCGCGGCCATCGCCAACGTCACCAATTCGTCGCTCGACGAGCTGGTGGTGACCGACACCATCCCGCTCAGCGACGCGGCCAAGGCCTGCGGCCGCATCCGCCAGCTGAGCGTGGCCGAAGTGCTGGCCGAGACCATCCGCCGCATCGCCTTGGGCGAGTCGGTCAGCTCGCTGTACGTCGATTGATTTTCCGTTTTACGGGTGGGTGCCGGCCGCGTGCGGCGGGCAAAAACCCGAAGACGCCCGTTTGGTCGCGAACGGGCGGAATCCGCCGCCGCAAGGCGGTCCATCAGCAAAGGTAACAAACCATGTCCGAACATCAAATCAATGCAAGTGCCCGCAAGGACGAAGGCAAAGGTGCGAGCCGCCGCCTGCGTCATGCCGGCCAAGTGCCCGCCATTGTGTACGGCGGCAACGCTGCCCCGGAATCTATCCAGATCGAACACAACCCGCTTTGGCACGCCAGCCAGAACGAGTGGTTCTACGCTTCGATCCTGACCCTGAACGTCGACGGCAAGTCCCAGCAGGTCCTGCTGCGCGACATGCAACGCCACCCGTTCAAGCAGCAGATCATGCACCTGGACTTCCAGCGCGTCGATGAAAACACCGCCATCCGCTTCAACGTGCCGCTGCACTTCCTGAACCAGGAGAAATCCCCGGCCGGCAAGACCGCCGGCGTGATCGTCACGCACGAGCTGAACGAAGTGACCGTGAGCTGCCTGCCGCGCAACCTGCCGGAGTTCATCGAAGTCGACCTGTCGGCCCTGACCGCCGGCGACATCGTGCACCTGTCGGCCATCAAGCTGCCGGAAGGCGTCACCATCCCGGCCCTGAAGCTCGGCAAAGAGCACGACCTGGCCGTGGTCATCGCCAAGCACGCCCGTGGCGCGGAAGAAGAAACCGCGGCTCCGGAAGCCGGCGAAGTGCCGTCGACCAAGTCGGCCAAGGCCGCTGCCGCTCCGGCCGCCGCCCCCGCCAAGAAGAAGTAATCCGTACCCGGCCGGGTCCGCTTCCGCGGATCCGGCCGATTTCCGCGTATGGACGCTATCCGTATCTTCGTCGGCTTGGGCAATCCGGGCGCCGAATACACCCGAACCCGGCACAACGCCGGGTTTTGGTTTATTGACGCGCTGGCCGAAGCCCATGGCGCGCGCTGGGGCGTGGAGAAGAAGCTGCAGGCCGAGACCGCCAAGGTCACCATCGCCGGCCAGGCGGTCCATCTGCTCAAGCCGACCACGTTCATGAACCATTCCGGGCGCTCCGTATCGGCCGCCCTGCAATATTGGAAAATCCCGTCGGAACAATGCCTTATCGCGCATGATGAGCTCGATCTGGCGCCCGGCGTGATGCGCCTGAAGTTCGATGGCGGCCACGGCGGCCAGAACGGCCTGCGCGATACCATGGCCCAGCTCGGACACGGCAAATTCCACCGGTTGCGGGTCGGCATCGGCCATCCCGGCCATAAAGACAAGGTCACGCCCTGGGTGCTGGGTCGCCCAGGGCTGGACGACGGCATTTCCATCCAGCGCGGCATCGAGGCCGCGTTGCAGGTGGTTCCGTTGCTCATCGACGGGCGTTTCAACGACGCCATGAAGCAATTACACACGCCGGCGCCGAAATGACGCGCCGGCCCACAGCACGAGGTTAACACCGGACATGGGCATCAAATGCGGTATCGTCGGCCTGCCGAACGTCGGCAAATCGACCCTTTTCAACGCGCTCACCAAGGCCGGCATCGCCGCCGCCAACTTCCCGTTCTGCACCATTGAGCCGAACACCGGTGTGGTACCGGTGCCGGATCCGCGCCTGAACCAGCTGGCCGAAATCATCAAGCCGCAGAAGGTCATCCCGACCTCGTTCGAGTTCGTCGACATCGCCGGCCTGGTCGCCGGCGCCTCGAAGGGCGAGGGCTTGGGCAACAAGTTCCTGGCCCATATCCGGGAAGTGGACGCCATCGCGCACGTGGTGCGCTGCTTCGAGCACACCGACATCGTGCACGTGGCCGGCCGGGTCGATCCGATTTCCGACATCGAGACCATCGACACCGAGCTGGCCCTGGCCGACCTGGATTCGGTGGAAAAGGCGCTGAACCGTGCCGAACGCGAGGCCAAGACCGGCAACAAGGACGCCATGGTGCGTAAAGAGGTGCTGGCGCGCCTGCGCGACGGCCTCGACCAGGGCCGCGCGGCCCGCGCCTTGGGCCTGTCGGCCGAGGACAAGGCCCAGGTCCGCGACCTGTTCCTGCTGACCCTGAAGCCGGTGATGTACGTGGCCAACGTGCTCGAGGACGGCTTCACCGGCAACCCGCACCTGGACAAGGTCCGTGCCCGCGCCGAGGGCGAGGGCGCCCAGGTGGTGCCGGTCTGCGCCGCGATCGAGGAGGAGCTGTCGCAGCTGGAGGACGACGAGCGCCTGGAGTTCCTGGCCGACTTGGGCCTGGACGAGCCCGGCCTGAACCGGGTCATCCGCGCCGGCTACGCCCTGCTGGGCATGCAGACCTATTTCACCGCCGGAGTCAAGGAAGTGCGGGCTTGGCAGGTGCACAAGGGCGCCACCGCCCCGCAGGCCGCCGCGGTCATCCACACCGACTTCGAGAAGGGCTTCATCCGCGCCGAGACCATCGCGTTCGACGACTTCATCAAGTACCGGGGCGAGGCCGGCGCCAAGGAAGCCGGGCGTCTGCGGCTCGAGGGCAAGGACTATATCGTCCAGGAAGGGGACGTGCTGCACTTCCGTTTCAACGTCTGATTGCATTTAGGCGTTGACAAAGTCCGGGAGTCGGGCGAAAATTACGGGCTCACTTCGGAGGGATACCCAAGCGGCCAACGGGGGCAGACTGTAAATCTGCTGGCTTACGCCTTCGGTGGTTCGAATCCACCTCCCTCCACCAAGTTGCAAGCGTCGCCGGCTTTAGCTTCACGAAGCGGGAGTAGTTCAATGGTAGAACCTCAGCCTTCCAAGCTGATCATGCGGGTTCGATTCCCGTCTCCCGCTCCATTGAACCGACGCCGTTGTAAGGTTTGAAAGTTTTAGTTGCACCGCTCACGTAGCTCAGTCGGTAGAGCACTTCCTTGGTAAGGAAGAGGTCGAAGGTTCGATTCCTTTCGTGAGCACCAGCTGTGAACCGGTCCGGTCCCGGATTGGCCGTTAACCCCCACAAACTGCTTGAGAGATCATCATGGCAAAAGGTAAGTTCGAACGTACCAAGCCCCACGTGAACGTGGGCACCATCG
>JAYSFF010000086.1:0-4319 GCA_041913425.1 Arenimonas sp.
TCGCCGCCCATCGGGAACAGCAGGCGGTAGCCGTCCGGCGACCACTGGTATTCCACGATGCCGGACAGCGCGGCGATGCGCTGGCGTTCGCGGCGCGCCTTCTCTTCGTCCGACAGTTCCTTGCCGGCGCCGGCCAAGCTAGCCGAATCGACCAGCAGCGTGGCTTCTCCGCTGGCCACGTCGAAGGCCCACAGGTCGAGCTGGTTGGCTTTGCCGGGTTTGCCTTTCAGGAAGCTGATGCGGGTGCCGTCGGGCGAGAATTTGGCCTGGGTCAGGGTGTTGCCGGACAGGCCGGCGCCCGAGGTCAGGGCCTCGATGGTGAGCTGTTGGGCCATGGTGGTCGCCGAGAACATGCCGAGTACGGAAAGGATCAGGGTGCGCATAGATTTCGTGCTTCCTCAGGCCAGATAGCCGCCGTCGACGGTCAAGGTGGTGCCGGTGACGTAGGCCGAGGCCTTCGAGGCCAGGTACAGCACGGCCGGCGCGATTTCGTCGGGTTGGCCGGCGCGGCCCATCGGAATCAGCTGGGTCATCAGCTTCATCAGCTTGGCGTCCTGGGTGATGGCCGAGGCGAAGTGGGTGTCGGTCAGGCCCGGCAGCACGGCGTTGACCCGGATGCCGTGCGGCGCCAGTTCCTTGGCGAAGCCCTGGGTCAGGTTGACGATGCCGGCCTTGGTCAGCGAATACGCGGCCTGGCCGGGTGCCGGGCGCTCGGCGTTGACCGAGGCGATGTTGACGATGCAGCCGCCGTGGCCGAGCATCTGCTTGGCCGCGCGCTGGCTGGCGTAGAAATAGCCGCGCAGGTTGACCTCGAGGATCTTCTCGAAACTGCCCAGGTCCATGTCCAGCAGCGGGCCGTAATACGGGTTGGCGGCCGCGTTGTTGACCAGAATGTCGACGCGCCGGCCGTTCGCGGCCAAGGCGTCGAACACGGCATCGATGGCGGCCGGATCGCCGATGTGCATGGCGGCCGCTTCGGCCGACAGGCCCTCGGCGCGCAGGGCGTCGGCCACGGCCCGGCAGCCGTCCAGTTTGCGGCTGGTGCAGATCACATGCGCGCCCTGTGTCGCCAGCAGGTGGGCGATGGCTTCGCCGATGCCGCGCGAGGCGCCGGTGATCAGGGCGGTCTGGCCGCGCAGGTCGAACAGGTCGGTACTCATTTTTCACTCCCGGCCGGGGCCGAAGGCATACAATACGGACATCCATCATACCCCACAGGACCGCCCGTGATCCCCGTCCAACGCGTACTCATCACCGGCGCCGGCAGCGGCCTGGGCCAAGCGCTGGCCCTGCGTTTCGCGGCCGCCGGCCGTGCCGTCGCCTGCGTCGACATCGACACCGCCCGCGCCGAGGCCACGCGCGCCCTGCTGGCCGGCACCGGCCATGCCGCGTTCGCCGCTAACGTCGCCGACGACGCCTCGATGCAGGCCCTGGCCGAGCGCGTATTGGCCGAGTGGGGCGCGCCGGATATTCTGATCAACAACGCCGGCATCGCCTCCGGCGGCGACGTGCTGGAAGCGCCGATGGCCGAATGGCGGCAACTGCTGGAAACCAATTTCCTGAGCGTGGTGCGCGGCACCCGCCTGTTCCTGCCGGCCATGGTCGCGCGCGGCAGCGGCCACATCGTCAACACCGCCAGCTTCGCCGGCCTGGCTGGCGCGCCGGGCATGATGACCTACGGCGTGTCGAAGGCGGCGGTGGTGGCGTTCTCCGAACAGCTGCGCGCCGAATGCCACGGCGTCGGGGTCAAGGTCAGCGTGATCTGCCCGGCCTTCTTCAAGACCAACCTGATGCAGAGCACGGTCGGCGCCGAACGCATCCGCCACCTCGGCCAGAAGCTGATGGAGCGCTCGCCCGACAGCCTGGACGCGGTGGCCGACCGCGTGCTCGCCGGCATCGCCGCCGGCCGCTTCCTGATCCTGCCGACCAAACACGAACCGATGCGCTGGCGCCTGAAGCGCTTTCTGCCCGAACGGTATTTCCGGATGCTGCTCAAGCGCACCGGCGAGCTCAGCCTGGGAGCGAAATGATGGAGTGGATGATCTACGGCGCCAACGGCTACACCGGCCGGCTGATGGTGGAAGAGGCGCTGCGCCGCGGCCTGCGCCCGGTGCTGGCCGGGCGTTCGCGCGCGGCCATCGAGCAGATGGCGGCCGAATTCGGCCTGCCGGCGCGGGTGTTCGGCCTGGACCGCCCCGAAGCGGTGGCCATGGGACTGCGCGGCATGGAATTGGTACTGCACTGCGCCGGTCCGTTCTCGCAGACGGCGTTGCCGATGGCCAAAGGCTGCCTTGAGGCCGGCGCGCATTACCTCGACATCACCGGCGAGATCGACGTGTTCGCCGCCTGCGCCGCGCTCGACGCCGAGGCCAAGCAGCGCGGCATCGTGGTGATGCCCGGCGCCGGCTTCGACGTGGTGCCGACCGATTGCCTGGCGGCGATCCTGAAACTGGAACTGCCGTCGGCGCGCCATCTGGTGCTGGCCTTCGACGCCCCCGGCGGCCCGAGTCCGGGCACCGCCAAGACCGCCATCGAGGGCTTGGGCAAGGGCGGCCGCGCGCGCATCGACGGCGAACTGCGCACCGTGCCCTTGGCCTGGAAGACGCGCACCTTCGACAAGGCCGGCACGCCGCGCCTGGCGATGACCATTCCCTGGGGCGACGTGTTCACCGCGCATGTGTCCACCGGCATTCCCGACATCGAGGTCTACATGTGCGTGCCGCCGGCCACCGTGGGCAATCTGCGCCGCCTGCGCCGGCTCGGACCGCTGCTCGGCTGGCGTCCGGTGCAGGCTTGGCTGAAATCGCGCGTCGAGCGCCGCGTGCGCGGCCCGGATGCCGACACGCGCGCCGCCGCCGAGACTTGGGTCTGGGGCGAGGTCGAAGATGACGCCGGCCGCAAAGCCGCCTGCACCTTGGTTACGCCGAACGGGTACACGCTGACCGTGCAGGCCGCGCTCGGCATCGTGGCCAAGCTGATGGCGGCGCAACGGCCGATCGGCGGTTTCTACACGCCCTCGCGCCTGATGGGCGCCGATTACGTGCTGCGCCTGCCCGGCGTGAAACGCGTCGGCAGCCGCTGATGGACGTGTCGCATCTGGTCGACGCCCTGAACCCGGCGCAGCGCGAAGCCGTGTGCGCCGAGCCCGGGCATTATCTGGTGTTGGCCGGCGCCGGCTCCGGCAAGACCCGCGTGCTCACCCACCGCATCGCCTGGCTCAACCAGGTGTTCGAGGTGCCGCTGTACCGCGTGCTGGCGGTGACCTTCACCAACAAGGCCGCCGCCGAGATGCGTTCGCGGCTGACCGCGCTGCTGCCCGAGGGCGCGCGCGGCATGTGGGTCGGCACCTTCCACGGCATCGCGCACCGCCTGCTGCGCCTGCATTGGCAGGACGCCGGCCTGCCGGAAGGCTTCCAGGTGCTGGACGCCGACGACCAGCTGCGGCTGATCAAACGCGTGGTGCAGGATCTGCAACTGGACGACACCCGCTTTCCGCCGAAACAGCTGACCTGGTGGATCAACGCGCAGAAGGACGCCGGTCGCCGGCCGGGCGCCATCCAGCCGGCCATGGGCGACCAATACACCCGCATCCAGCTGCAGGTGTACGAGGAATACGAGGCGCGCTGCCGGCGCTCGGGTCTGGTCGACTTCGCCGAGATCCTGCTGCGCGCGCACGAGACCCTGCTGAATACGCCGGCCCTGCTGGAACATTACCGGCAACGCTTCAGCCAGATCCTGGTGGACGAGTTCCAGGACACCAACGCGGTGCAGTTCGCCTTCATCCAGCTGTTGGCCGGCGAACGCGGCTGCGTGTTCGTGGTCGGCGACGACGACCAGTCGATCTACGGCTGGCGCGGCGCGCAGGTCACCAATATGCAGAAGTTCCTGGGCGAATACCCGGCCGCGCGCACCATCCGCCTGGAGCAGAACTACCGCTCCACCGGCAACATCCTGGCCGCCGCCAACGCGGTCATCGCGCACAACCCCGAGCGGCTGGGCAAGAAGCTGTGGACCGAGGATCGCGACGGCGCGCCGATCGACCTGTACACCGCGTTCAACGAGGTCGACGAGGCGCGCTACGTGATCGGCCGCATCCAGGCGCTGATCCAGCACGGCCACAGCGCCTCCGAATGCGCCGTGCTGTACCGCAACAACGCGCAGTCGCGCGCCATCGAAGAGCAGCTGCTGTCGGCCGCGCTGCCGTACCGCGTGTACGGCGGCCAGCGCTTCTTCGAGCGCATGGAGATCAAGGACGCCATGGCCTATCTGCGCCTGGTGTCGAACCGCGACGACGACGCGGCCTTCGAGCGCGCGGTCAA
>JAYSFF010000087.1:0-4047 GCA_041913425.1 Arenimonas sp.
ACAGGAGGGCCTATGCGCACGATCGTAGTAGCAAGCTCCAAGGGCGGTGCCGGCAAGAGCACCCTTTCCACCAACCTGGCGGCGCATTTCGCCCTGCAGGGCAAACGCACGGTCCTGATCGACGCCGACCGGCAGAAATCGGC
Organism: Arenimonas sp.; assembly: GCA_041913425.1. Lineage (GTDB taxonomy): Bacteria > Pseudomonadota > Gammaproteobacteria > Xanthomonadales > Xanthomonadaceae > Arenimonas. Next base: position 144 of record JAYSFF010000087.1, read on the forward strand.
CACGCACTGGTGCGAGAAGCGCGTCGCGCTGGACACCGCCGTGCTGCCGGTGGACGGCAGCCGCAAGGGCTGGAAGAAGAACCTGCCGGCGCAGACCGACGTAGCCATCGTGGACGCCGCCGCCGGCGCCATGGGCGACGATCTGGAGGACTTCCTGGAAATCGCCGACGCGGTGCTGGTGCCGGTGCTGCCGTCCACCATCGACCTGGAAGCGACCGTGCCGTTCCTGAATTCGCTGGCCGCCAGCGCGCGGGTGAAGAAGGGCAAGCTGCCGGTGGCGCTGGTGGCCAACCGCCTGAAGCCCTGGACCGGCGCCTCGCAGCAGGCGGTGGAACAGCTGAAGAGCTGGCCGTATCCGGTGGTGGGCGAACTGCGCGACACCCAGGCCTATGTGCTGATGGTGGCGCTGGGCAAGTCGGTGTTCGACTACCACTCCGAGCAGATCCGCGGCCACCAGGCCGACTGGTCTTCGATTTTCCGCTGGCTGAAGAAGGTGAGCTGATGCGTGAACTGATCCTGTTGCGGCATGCCCATGCCGAAGCCGCCGGCTACGGCCAGCACGACCTGGACCGCGCGCTGTCGCGCCAGGGCCTGGCCGAGGCCGAGGCCGCCGGCTACTGGCTGAAATCCCGCGGCCTGCTGCCGGACCGGGTGCTGTGCTCGCACGCGCGGCGCACCCGCGAGACCCTGGAGCAGGTGATGCAGGTCACCGGCTTCGTGGAGCAGCGCCAGGAGCCGCGCATCTACGAGGCCACGCCCGGCACGCTGATGGACGTGGCCGACGAACACCGCGAATGCGGGCGGCTGATGCTGGTCGGGCACAATCCCGGCCTGGAGCAGCTGGTGGCCCTGCTCAGCTCCGGCCAATCCGGCGATTTCCGCGGCATGCCGGCCGCCGGCCTGGTGGTGCTGCACATCCCGGCCGAAGCCGATTTCGAGCCGGGCATCGCGCGTCTGGAACATTTCTGGTGGCCTTGAGTGCGGGCCGGGCTGGGGGGCCTGGTTCTGTGCGCGGCGGCCGCTTGGCCGTGCGGCGCACGCGCTGAAGCCCCGGTCCGGCCGTTCGATCCGACGGCCTCGCAGGCCGAATTCGAAGTCCGGCTGCGTCTGCCCATCCGTTCCCACGGCCAATTCGGCCGCATCGAAGGCGAACTGCGGCCGGCGCCGGAGCAGCGCCTGACGGTGGACGTGCGCCTGCCGGCGCGCGAACTGCGGATGGGCGGCCCGCCCTGGGTGCAGACGGTGACCCATTCCGCGCAGTTCCTGGACAGCGCCAACCATCCCGACATCGTGTTCCATTCGCAGCCGTTCTCGCCGCAGGTGCTGGTGTCCGGTGGCGACATCCGCGGGCAATTGAGCATCCGCGACATCCGCCGCGAGGTGGTGTTCCGCGTCGAGCCCAGCGCCTGCCGGCAGCCGGGCGTGACCTGCCCGATCCAGGCCGCCGGCACGCTGAACCGCCACGATTTCGGAATGGATGCTTACCGCTGGAGCCTGCGCGACGAGGTCAGCTTCCGCTTTCGGCTAGAATTCGCGGATGAATAAAGCGCTCGTCCTGCTGTCCCTGCTGGTGCTGTCGGCCTGCTCCTCGTTGCCGGAAACCAAACACGCCGAAGCCGGCGCGTTCGCGCGCGAACGCCGCAGCGTCGAATCCGAATGCCCGGCCGGGCAGCTCTGCGGCCTGCGCACGCCGCTGTCGGAACTGGCGGCGCAGACGGCGGCCGAAGGCGCCGCCGGCAAGCACCGGGTAATCCTGCTCGACCAGGGTCACGACGCGCTGCTGACCCGGCTGCAGATGATCGAGAGCGCCACCCGCAGCATCGAGCTGCAGGTGTTCATCTACGACCTGGACGAATCCGGCACCCTGATGCTGGACGCGCTGGTGCGCGCCGCCCGGCGCGGGGTGAAGGTGCGCGTGCTGCTCGACCAGCTGTACGGCCTGACCCGGCCGCAGCTGCAGGCCAAGCTGGCGGTGCTGCACGAGAACTTCGAGCTCAAGCTGTACAGCCCGATGTTCAACCAGGCCAAGACCTCGAAGGCCGAGTTCTTCGCCGGCATCCTGTTCCGCTTCCGCAACATCAACCAGCGCATGCACAACAAGCTGCTGCTGGTCGACGGCCGCATGGCGGTGGTCGGCGGCCGCAACATCCAGGACCGCTACTTCGACTGGGGCGCCGGCTACAACTACCGCGACCGCGACCTGTGGGTCGCCGGCCCGGTCACCGCGCGCATGCGCGACAACTTCAACGCGTTCTGGACCAGTCCGCGCAGCCGTTCGGCGCACGAGCTGGACGACGTAGCGCGCGTGCTGCTGGACGCGCGCGCCGAGCCGGAGCGCCTGGCGCTGCCCAAGCGCGCGTACTCGGAGCGCATGCAGACCTTCAAGGCCATGTCGCAGGACGGCCCGCGGCTGATGGCCGAACTGGCGCCGTATCTGCATACGGTCGAGGCGGTGCGCTTCTACGCCGATCTGCCGGATAAACATGCCGAGGCCGCCAGCAGCCGGGCACGCGCTTCGAACGCGGTGTATCAGGTGATCTCTGAGGCCAAACACAGCGTGCTGCTGCAGACGCCGTACCTGGTGATGTCGCGCATGGCGCGGCAGACCTTCCGCGGCCTGCAGCGCCGGCCGGCGCCGGTGCGGGTCGAGGTCTCGACCAATTCGCTGGCCGCCACCGACGCCTTCCCGGTGTACGCGCTGTCGCACAAGTACAAGCGCCTGTACCTGCGCGAGCTCGGCTTCCGCATCCACGAGTTCAAGCCGTATCCGGCCACGGCGTTGATGCGCGTGGGCCAGGGCGTGGGCTGGACCGGCAAGCACGAGCGCGCCGCCACCGACGCGCCGGCGCTGTTCGGCTACACCGGCTCGGGCTCCGGCGGGCGCCTGGCCGAATCCGCGGATAAAAAGGGCCGGCGCGTCGGCCTGCACGCCAAGTCGATGGTGGTCGACGGCCGCATCGCGGTGATCGGCAGCCACAACTTCGATCCGCGCTCGGACGACTTCAACACCGAGAGCATGCTGCTGATCGAGGACGCGCTGTTCGCCGCGCAGCTGGCCGACAGCATCCGCACCGACATGCAGCCCGACAACGCCTGGGCCATCGCGCCGCGGCGTTCGCTGCCGGCGCTGGCCACGGTCAATTACCGGCTCGGCAAGCTGTCCGAGCAGCTGCCGGTGTTCGACATCTGGCCTTGGCCCTACGCCACCAGCTACCAGCTGAAACCCGGCTGCGCGGCGCTGGACTACAGCGATCCGGGCTTCCACGACTGCGCCGAACCGGTCGGCGACTTCCCGGAGGTGGATGCCGGCCTGAAGAGCATCTACACCCGGATCATCACCGCGTTCGGGGCCGGACTCGAGCCGATTCTGTGACGCAGTTGACGCTTTGCCCGACAGCCGCTACGCTGAGGTCCATCGAAGCGATGGCGCAAGGGGGTGCCCAATGCCGATGACGTTCCATTGCGAGCTGTCCGACCAGGATCTCGCCCACTTCAAACAGGCCATCGCCAAGGCCCAGACCGCCGCCGCCGGCAAATCCGACGACGAGGTGACCGCCGCCGCGCGCAACCTGCTGGCCGTCGCCGCCAAGACCACGCTGCCGGATTTCATCGCCAAGCGCCTGGACACCCTGGACGCGATGATCGCGATGCTGGCCGACGAGGCCTGGGCGTTGCCGGATGAGGACCGCGCGCGGGTGAAGGCGGCCATGGCCTATTTCGCCGAAAGCGACGACCTGATTCCCGACGACCTGCCGGTGCTCGGCTTCTTCGACGACGCCATCGCCATCGAGCTGAGCGCGGCCGAGATCCGCCACGAGCTCGACGCCTACGCCGAGTTCTGCGAATACCGCCAGGAACAGGCCGAGTCGCGCGGCCTCGACGCCGCCGCGGTCGGCCGCGCCGA
>JAYSFF010000088.1:0-4019 GCA_041913425.1 Arenimonas sp.
AGGACCAGTTCGACGTGGTGCTGTCCTGAGCCATGCCGACGCGTTGGCGCCGGACCTTCCGTTACACGCGCCGCACGCTGGGCTACGGCGTTCTGGTGCTGCTGATCCTGGCGGCGGTGCTGGTCAGCGCGGCCAACTTGATGCTGCCGCTGGTCGAGGACAACCCGGCGCGGGTGCAGGCCTGGTTGTCGCAGCGCGTGGGGCAGCCGGTGAGTTTCGACAGCAGCGAAACGCGCTGGACCCGGCGCGGTCCGCGCATCAGCCTGAGCGGGTTGAAGGTCGGTAGCGGCGAGGCGGCGGTCGAGATCGCCCGCGCCGAACTGCTGGTGGCGGTGTATTCCGGCCTGCTGCCGGACCATCCGCTGACCGAACTGAAGGCCAGGGACCTGAAGCTGCGCCTGGAGCAGCAGCCGGACGACAGCTGGCGCCTGCTCGGCGTGCCGCATCGGGCCGATAGCCGGACCGACGCCTTGGACGTGCTGTCCGGCTTCGGCGAGCTGCAGGTCGAGCGCTCCTCGCTGACGGTGCAGGCCAAGGGCCGTGAGCCGGTGCTGTTCCCGCGCGTGGACATGCGTCTGCGCGTGCAGGGCGACCGCCTGCGGCTCGGCCTGCGTGCCGAGGCCAAGCGCGCCGCCGCGCCGCTGCTCTTGGTGGCCGATCTCGACCGGCGCGCGATGTCGGGCCGGGTCTGGCTCGGCGGCGAGCGTCTGCAGCCGGCGCACTGGCTGGCGATGATGCCGGAATGGCGGGTGCCGCCGCTGTCCTCGCGTTCGCGTCTGGATCTGTGGGCCGAGGTCGAGCGCCGGCGGGTGATGCGCGTGCGCGGCCGGCTGCAGACCGAGGATTTGACGCTGGACGGCGCGCCGGCGCGCGCGTTCGGACTCCGACGGGAAACCCTGTACGACCAGATCGAAGCCGACTGGCTGTGGCAGCGCGAGGGCGCCGGCTGGCGGCTGCAGATGCCGGCCGTCGTGTTCCGCAAAGGCCGCAGCAGCGAGCGCATCGAGAACCTGCGTCTGCGTTCCGCCGGCGGCCGCTGGCACGCGCGCGTCGACGCCGTCGCGCTGCGGCCGCTGAGCGCGGTGATGCCCCTGGGTAAAGGCCGCCTGCCGCGGCTGGAGGAATGGTCGCGGCGGGTCGGGCTGGACGGCATTCTGAGCGGCATCGACGCCGTCGGCGACACCGCTTCCGGCCGCTGGCGCGCCAGCGGCATCGCGCGCGGGGTCGGCTTCAATCCGATCGGCAAGGCGCCCGGACTGCGCGGCGTGCATGCCGCCTTCGTGGCCGACGAGCGCGGCGGCAGCCTGCGCTTCCGCCCGGACGCTGTGACATTGGACTGGCCGATGGCGTTCGGCGCGCCGGTCGACAGCCGCTTCGACGGCTCCCTGGCCTGGTGGCGCAGCGGTCCGGATTGGGTGATCGGCGGCCGCGGTCTACGTTGGCGCGGCGAGGGCATGGATCTCGATCTGGACGCGCAACTGCAGTTCATGCCCGGCCGCAAGGCGCCGCTGCTGAATCTGGCCGCGCGCCTGGCGCCGTTCGATTTCGCCGTGGCCAAACGCTTCTGGCCGCGGCATGTGATGCCGAAGACCAGCATCGCCTGGCTCGATATGGCGCTGGAGAAAGGCAGCGTGCGCGACGGCCATGTGCTGATCGCCGGCGACCTGGCCGACTGGCCGTTCGCGGCCAACACCGGCCGTTTCCAGGCCACCGCCAGCGTGCATGCCGAGCGCTTCAGGTTCAACCGCGATTGGCCGGCCGCCGAGAACGCGGTGATGCCGGTCGACTTCAACGGCCCGGGCTTCGCCGCCACGGGCCGCGCGCTGTTCCTGGGCAATCCGGTCGAGATCCGGCCCAGCGGCATCGCCTCCTTCAAGCAATCGGAACTGCGCATCGATGTGCGCACGCGATCCGACTTCGCGCGTCTGCTGCCGGTGCTGCGCGACACGCCCTTGAAGGACCGCGTCGGTCCGACCGTGCTCGCCCTGCAGGGCAGCGGGCCGGTCGAGGCCGACGTGCGCATGTTGTTCCCGTTGAAGCGGGGCCCCGCCGGCAACCGCATCGAGGGCGACATCGCGTTCCGCGGCGCCGACGTGCGCGCGCCGGAATGGAAGCTGCGGTTGCAGGACGCGCGCGGCCGTGCCCGCTTCGACAACGGCGGCTTCCGCGCCGAGCAATTGGCCGGGCGCATGCTGGGCCAGCCGGTGCGGCTGGATCTGCGCGTCGGCGACGGCCATGTGCGCGCGGCCGGCAACCGCGTGGAGGCGCTGTTGGCCGGCGAGTTCCCGGCCGAAACCCTGCTGGCCTACGACGCCGCCTTGGCCGATCTGCGGCCGGTGCTGAAGGGCCGCAGCGCCTGGCGCTTCGCGGTCAGCGTGCCGAAGGCGCCGCAAGGCGACGAGCCGCCGGTCTGGCTGGAGGCGCAGTCCAGCTTGGCCGGCACCGCGGTGCTGCTGCCGACGCCCTTGGCCAAGCCGGCCGGCGAGGCCACCGCGTTCTCGCTGCGCACCCGTCTGCCGGTCGAGCAGGGCGTGCTCGAATTCCGCCTCGGCCCGGAGTTCCGGCTGCTGTTGAGAAAACCGAAGAACCGGCCGATGGCCGGCGTCGCGCTGTTCGGCGCGCAGACCCAGGGCGCCTTGCCGGCCTCCGGCATTTCGGTGCGCGGCACGGCCGCCGAATTCGATGTGCCGGCCTGGTTGGCTCTGGCGAAAAAGGCGGTCGGCGGCGATGGCCTGCAGGGCTTCGATCTGGCGGTCAGTCGTTTCCGCCTGCTCGGCAACGATTTCGGCGCCGTGCGCCTGCAGAAAATGCCGGGCGACGGCGTCTTGAACCTGCGCGCCAGCGGCGCGCGCCTGGACGGCAACCTGAGCGTGCCGGACGCCAAAGGCGCGGCCATCGCCGCGCGCTTCGGCAAAGTGCATTTCAGCGGCTTCGGCGTGCCCGGCAAACCGGCGATGGCCGATACCGCCCTGGATCTGGGCGATCCGGCGCAGCTGCCGCCGGTCAACGTGGTCATCGACGACCTGCGCTTCGGCGAACTGGCGTTGGGCCGGGCCGAACTGCAGACCGCGCCATCGGCGCAGGGCCTGCAGATCCGCCGCCTGAACACCCGCTCGGCGGCGCTGTCGATCGACGCCGGCGGCCAGTGGCAGCGCATCGGCGGCCGCGACCGCACGGCCTTGCAGGCCGAGGTGAGCAGCCCGGACCTGGGCAAGCTGCTGACCGCGATGCGCTACGCCGGCGTGATCAAACGCGGCAAGAGCCGGGCCGAACTCAACGGCTATTGGGACGGCGCGCCGGTCGGCTTCAGCCTGGCCGCGTTCCGCGGCAGCATGGCGCTCGACATCCGCGACGGCCAGATCCTGGGCGTCGATCCCGGCGGCGGCCGCGTGCTGGGCCTGATCAGCCTGGCCGAACTGCCGCGCCGGCTGACGCTCGACTTCCGCGATTTCTTCAACAAGGGCATGGCGTTCTCCAGCATCACCGGCCGCTTCGATTTCGCGCAAGGCAAGGCCGAGACCCGCAACCTGCGGATCGACGCGCCGGCCGCCGACATCCGCATCAGCGGCAGCACCGATCTGGTCAAGGAACAGTTCGACCAGCGCGTGCGCGTGGAGCCCAAGGCCGGCGGCCTGCTGCCGGTGATCGGCGCGGTCACCGCCGGCCCGATCGGCGCCGCCGCCGGTGTGGTGGCCCAAGCGGTGCTGGACAAGCCGCTGAAACAGGGCTCGGCCATCGAATACCGCATCCGCGGGCCGTGGGCCGCACCCGAGGTGCTGAAGGTGGAAGAGGGCAAGCCATGATCCGTCGTGCTTGGCCGTTGCTGCTGGCCGCGACGCTGTCGGCGGCCTGCACGCATACGCCGCAGAAAAGCGCGCTGGCCGAGTGGTCGCCGTCGCGCAACCACGACGCGCGCCGGCCGCGCCTGATCGTGCTGCATGCCACCGAGATGGACAGCGCCGAGGGCGCGCTGCGCGTGCTGAAGAGCGCCAACAGCGGCGGCCGGGTCAGCGCGCATT
>JAYSFF010000089.1:0-3903 GCA_041913425.1 Arenimonas sp.
CCGGCTGATGCTGCTGGCGCTGACGCTGGCGGTGATGGCGGTCAGCGCGGTCGGCCTGATCACCGACCGGGCCGAGACCGGCCTGCGCCAGGAATCCAACCGCCTGCTCGGCGGCGACGCCGCCTTGCGCGCCGACACCGCGATTCCCGACGCCGTGCCCGAACGCGCGCGCGCGCTCGGCCTGCAACACGCACAGACCGCGACCTTCCCGAGCATGGTGCAAAGCGGCGAGTCGGTCAGTCTGGCCGACATCCGCGCCGTCGATGCGCGCTTCCCGCTGCGCGGCCGCTTCGAGATCCGGGAAACCGCCGGCGGCCCGGTACGCGAGGTGCAGGGCGGACCGGCGCAAGGCACCGTCTGGCTGTCGGCCGATGCCGCGCGCAAACTGGACCTGCGCATCGGCCAGACGCTGGGCGTCGGCAACCTGCAACTGCGCTATGCGGCCACCCTGGTGCGCGAACCCGATGCCGCGCTGGACTATTTCAACGTCGCGCCGAAAGTGTTGATCGCCTACGGCGACCTGGCCGCCAGCGGCTTGGTGCAGAACGGCAGCCGCATCCAGTACCGACTGGTGGTGGCCGGCGACACTCCGGCGGTGAGCAAATTCACCGCGCAGACCCGCGCCGCGCTGGGCCGCGGGCAGCGGCTGGAAACGTCGGATGACGCGCGTCCGGAAATCCGTTCGGCGCTGGAACGCGCCAATCGCTTCCTGTCGCTGGCGGCGTTGGTCTCCTTGATTCTTGCCGCCGTCGCCATCGGCTTGGCCGCGCGCCGGCACAGCGCGCGTCATCTGGACGGCAGCGCGGTGATGCGCTGCCTCGGCGCCAGCCAGGGCACCATCGCCGTTCTGCAGATCGGCGAGCTGGCCTTCCTCGGCCTGCTCGGCAGCACGCTCGGCATCGCCTTGGCCTGGCTGCTGCAATGGGCGGTCGGCCTGTGGCTGGCGCAGGCCTTGGGCATGAGTTTGCCGGCACCGGGCTGGCAGCCGGTGCTGGCCGGTTACGGCATCGGCTTCACGGTACTGCTGGCGTTCGCGGTGCCGCCGATCCTGGCGCTGCGCAAGGTACCGGCGCTGCGCGTGTTGCGCCGCGACGTGCCGGTCAACGAACCCAGCGCTTGGACCGTCGGTCTGCTCGGCGTCGGCGGCCTGGCGGCATTGCTGTGGTGGAAGGCCGGTTCGGCCACGCTCGGCGCCATCATCCTCGGCGGCATCGGCGGCACCGCCGCCGCGCTGGCCGGTCTGGCCTGGCTGCTGTTGTGGTGGCTGAAACGCGCGCGCCGCAACCTGCGCGGCCCCTGGCGTTACGGCTTGGCCAATCTCAGCCGGCACCAGGGCATGACTTTGACCCAGGTCTCGGCGCTTGGCCTCGGCCTGATGGCGCTGTTGCTGCTCGGCTTCGTGCGCACCGACCTGCTGTCGCGCTGGCAGCAGACGCTGCCGGCGGACGCGCCGAACCGCTTCATCATCAACGTGCAACCCGAGCAAGTAGCGGGCGTGGCCGAGTTCGCCAAGGCCAATGGCCTGGCCGAACCGGTGCTGTATCCGATGGTGCGCGCGCGCCTGCAGGCGGTGAACGGCAAACCGGTCAGCGGCACCGATTACGCCGCGGCCGGCGAGCGCGCCAAGCGTTTAGCCGAACGCGAATTCAACCTGTCATCGGCGCGCGCGTTCGGCAAAGACAACCAGCTGACCGCCGGCAAGTACTGGGCGCCGGAGCACCGCGGCGGCCTGGAGCTGTCGGTCGAAGAGGATTTCGCCGAAACCTTGGGCTGGAAACTCGGCGACCGCATCCGCTTCGACATCGCCGGCACGCCGCTGGAGGCGCGCGTCACCAGCCTGCGCAAGGTCGAGTGGGAAAGCTTCAAGCCGAACTTCTTCGTGGTGGTCTCGCCCGGCGGGCTGGACGGCTTCGCCGCCAGCTACATCTCGGCGGTCAACGTACCGCCGGCCAAACAGGCGGCGATGGACGGGCTGGTACGCGCGTTCCCGAACCTGTCGGTGATCGACATCGATGCCGTGCTGGCGCAGGTGCGCGGCACCGTGGCGCAGGTCAGCCGGGTGGTCGAGTCGGTGTTCTACTTCTCGCTGGCGGCCGGCCTGCTGGTGCTGCTGGCGGCGGTGCAGGCCTCGCAGGACGAGCGCATGCAGGAAGCCGGCGTGATGCGGGTGTTGGGCGCCTCGCGCAAACAGCTGCGGCTGGCACAGGCCACCGAATTCGGCAGCCTCGGGCTGTTGGCCGGTCTGGTCGCGTCGGTTGCGGCCGGCATCATCACCGGCCTGATCACCACCGAAGTGTTCGATCTGCCCTGGGAGTTCGACGCCGCGTTCCTGCTGTACGGCACCGTGGGCGGCACGGCATTGGCCTTGCTGGCCGGACTCTGGGCCACGCGCACGGTCACCGAGACGCCGCCGATGCAGACCCTACGCGAGCTGTGATGCTTATGTGCCGGCCTTGCGCGCCGGTGTGTATTTGCGGGTGAGGTACATGCCGGCGAACACGGACACCGTCAACGGCCCGAGCCAGGCCAGGTTCTGCAACACCGGGCCGGACAGCGTCGGCAGCAGCTTCGGCAACCCGATCGACAGGAAGGCGATGTGAGTCGCCACGCCGTTGCCGATCATCGCGCCGAAATGCTGGTGCAGCCACCAATTCGGCTGCGCCGGCGGGCGGCGCGCGAAGCGCCGCATGCGCACGGCGCTGACGACGCCGATCAGCGAGAAGGCGGTGAAGATCAGCGCCATGCGGTCGGTCACGAACAGGCCGATGTAGGCGACACCCAGACCGCTCAGGAAATTGAGCAGCACCAGAATCCGGTAAACGGGGCCGGTATAGGCGGCCCAGTCGCGCTTGTCGCGGACCGCGCGCCAGCTGCACCAGACGCTGGTGGCGGTGATGACCAGCAGATACGCCAGGAACGATGCCGCGATCGGATGTTGCCGCGTGTAGAAGGCCACAGTCATCGGTATGCCGCTGAGCAGCATGCCGGTCATCGCCAGAAGATAAACCTTGCCGCTGGTCCGGTGCACGGCGCCGCCCTTGCGGCTGAGACCCGAAAGCCAGAAGGTCAGCAGCGCCAGCGCGCCGATCGCGCCATGCGCGGATTTCACCACATCGTAATAGTCCATGCCGTTCTCCCTGAGCAGACGGCCAGTGTGCGATGCCGGCTGCGCCGGCTCAGGTGCCGGCAGTCACCATTCCGACCTGCCGGAAGTCATTTTCTGCCGTCGGCGCCTTGAGCGCGGCCGCGTTTACCGCCATGCTGTGAGCATGCGCGAATTCCTCAAATCCCTGTGGCATCCTCTGTCCCTGGCCGGCCTGCTGGCCTGGGGCGCCATCGGCCTGGAACTGATTCAAGGACGGCCGGAAACGCCGACGTGGTTGGCGGCACCGGTGCCTTTGGCGATTCCGGTCGCCCTGCATCTGCTGTTCCTGGCCTTGTTCCTGTGGCCAAGCAAGGCCCGCGCGATGGTGCTCGGGCAATTGGCCGTGGCGCTGACGCTGATGTTGATCCTGCGCGCGGGCTCGCTGCCGATCCTGCTGATCATGGTGATGGCGCAGGTGACCTACCTGTGGCCGGTCCGTTCGGCGGCGCTGATCTTCGCGTCCTGCAACGTCGCGGTGTACCTGATCTACGCTTACGTCTGGCGCTTCGGCGCACCGCTGACCATGACCGTGATGTACATGAGTTTCCAGGCCTTCGCGGCGGTCACCTCGTGGTATGCGGTGACCGCCGAACGCGCGCGCGACGAACTGGCCGCGATCAACGCCGAACTGCTCGGCACGCGGGTGCTGCTGGATGCCGGCGTACGGGATTCCGAACGCCTGCGCATCTCGCGCGAGCTGCATGACGTGGCCGGCCACAAGCTGACCGCGCTCAAGCTCAACCTGCAGGCCCTGCGCC
>JAYSFF010000090.1:0-3743 GCA_041913425.1 Arenimonas sp.
GATCCTGGCGCCGTATCTGGTCGCGGTGCCGGTCATCGACTGCCTGGCGCTGATCCTCCGCCGTCTGCGCCAGGGCCGCTCGCCCCTCAAAGCCGGCCGCGACCACATCCACCACCTGCTGCTGGAGGCCGGCTTTACGGTCAACCAGATCGTCGCGCTGCTGGTGGCGGTCAGTTTCGCCATCGGCCTCTTCGGCGCGCTGTGCATGGTGGCCAATGTGCCGAACGTGGTGCTGATGCTGAACTTCGTGCTGATGATCGGCGTCTGGTACCGTCTGAGCGCCGACCCCGCCGTGGTGGCCCGCCTGCGGGCCCTGCGCTGCCGCCTGTCCGGCGCCGGCGCCGCGCCGGCCGCGCTACCGTAACCGGCGTGAGCCCGGGCGCGGTAGGCCCGGGGCCTAGGAAGTTTTCTCTCAGAATTCTTCTTATTGTCCGCCGCCGCGGCGCCATGCTAGCGTGGTGGGGGTAGGCCATGCCGTCGTGGTAGGCTAGCAGGCAGGGCGTTGGGGGGCGCCCTTTGGACGGGCCGCAGGGCCGCAAGGGCAGAGCAGTGGAAGTCATCCAAGCCATCACCTATCTGGGATTCGCGTTCACCATCACCGTGCTGGCGATCATGTGGCTGCTGCCGTTGGCGCGGCGCTACGGCTGGCTCGACCACCCCGACGGCGACCGCAAGGATCACGTCCGGCCGACCCCGATGATCGGCGGCATCGGCATCTACCTCGGCATGACGGTGACCACCCTGATTTTTCTGGGCGACCAGGCGGTGCCGCGCAGCTACATGCTGGCGTCCTCCCTGCTGGTGCTGGTCGGCGCCCTGGACGACCGCTTCGACCTGAACTGGCGGGTGCGCATCCTGGCCCAGATTACCGCCGCGCTGATCCTGATCGAAATCGGCGGCGTGCGCGCCGATCACCTGGGCCCGGTGTTCGGTCTGCCGGACGTCGAGTTCGGCTGGCTCAGCCTGCCGGTTTCGCTGATCGGCATCGTCGGGTTGATCAACGCCCTGAACATGATCGATGGCATCGACGGTCTGTTGGGCTCGCTGGTGCTGGTCGGCCTGTTGATGTTCATCAGCGCCGGGGTCTATGCCGGCGGCTCGGTGGCCACCTGGCGCAGCTTCATGCCGCTCGGCGCGGTCTGCGGCTTCCTGCTGTACAACCTGCGCTACGGCCCGTATTACCGGGCCCGGTTGTTCATGGGCAACGCCGGCAGCATGCTGCTGGGCTTCACCATCGCCCATATCGCCTTCCGCCTGACCCAGAACCACGCGCACCCGGTCACCCCGGTGCTGGCGCCGTATCTGGTGGCGGTGCCGGTCATCGACTGCCTGGTGCTGCTGGCCCGGCGTCTGCGCCAGGGCCGCTCGCCGTTCAAAGCCGACCGCGACCACGTGCACCACCTGCTGCTGGACGCCGGCTTTACCGTCAACCAGACCGTCGCCCTGCTGGTGGTGGTCAGCGTGCTGATCGGCGCCGGCGCGGCCGGTTGGCTGCTGCTCGGCGTGCCGTACGAAAAGGGCTGCCTGCTGCTGGGCTATTTCGGGCTGCTGTGGGCCTGGTACGCCTTCACCCGCGACCGGGGCCGGGCCGTGGCCCGCTTGGCCGCCGTGCACCGCCTTCTCAGCCAGCGGCTGGTTCGAAGATCCTAGAAAAATTCCTATGGTCGGCCCGCCGGCTTCGGCGTAGGCTAGGTTGATAAGGGGCGCATTTGTCAGCGCGGTCTGACCGGCGTAAGGTATGACAAGCCTCAAGGGGGAGGCCGAAATGAAGCCGCAAGGGATGGAGAATCGCCATGGTTCCGGCAACGCCGACCGATCGAATTCGAAATCGCCGTGGGAGCCGGTTGCCATGAGCGCCGATGCGTTGCCGCCGATTTGCGCCGAGTGCGAGCACGCCCGCGGGCTGGTGGCCGAGCTGCAGGCCCGGCTGGATCGGCAAACCCAGGATCAGCGTGTTGCCGGCGTCGAACTGGTGCGCAGCCGCGACGTGCTGCAGGCGTTCATGGACGCCATCACCGAGTCGGCCCTGCTGCTGGACGCCGACGGCACCGTGCGCGCCGTCAACCGCACCGTCTGCCAGCGCCTGGGCCATTCGCCCGCCGAGTTGATCGGGCAGTCGGCCTATGATGCCCTGCCATCCGAAGTCGGCGCCGAGCGCCGGGTACATGTGGCACAGGTACTGGAAACCGGCCAGCCGGTCCGTTTCCTGGACCAGCGCCTGGGCCGGCAAATCGAGAACACCGTGTATCCGGTGTTCGGCACCGATGGCGCGGTACGGCAGCTGGCGGTCATCGGCATCGACGTCACCGAACAGTATGACCTGCAGCAGGCGGCCGAGCGCGCGCGCCGGCGTCTGCAGACCCTGATCGGCAACCTGCCGGGCATCGCCTACCGCTGCCGCAACGACCGCGACTGGACCATGGAATTCCTCAGCGACGGCTGCGAGGAACTGACCGGCTACACGCCCGGCGCCTTGCTCGGCAACCAGCTGCGCAGCTACGCCGATCTGATCCACCCGGACGACCGCGAGCGCGTCTGGCAGACCGTGCAGGCCGGCGTTGACGGCCGCCGCCGGTTCGTCATGGATTACCGCATCCGCACCGCCGGGGGCGCCGAGCGCTGGGTGCATGAAAGCGGCCTGCCGCTGTTCGATGCCGAAGGCAATCTGGAGGCGCTGGAAGGCTTCATCAGCGACATCACCGAGCAGCGCATGGCCGAGCAGCGCCTGCAGGATTCCCTGCAGGCCCAGGAGCGCCTGAACCGGGCGCTGGAAGACAGCCACCGCGAACTGGCCGAACTGGCCATCCGCGATCCGCTGACCCGCCTGTACAACCGCCGCTTCATGGAAGAGGCGCTGGCCCGTGAACTGGTGCGCGCCGAGCGCGAAGCGGACTCGTTGGCGGTGGCCATGCTCGACCTGGACCACTTCAAGGCCTACAACGACGACTACGGCCACGCCGCCGGCGATGCCATGCTGCGCGCCTTCGCCCGGGAAATGCACGGCTTCCGGCAAGGCTCGGACGTGGCCTGCCGCTTCGGCGGCGAGGAATTCGTGCTGATCCTGCCGGGCTTGGACCGCCACGGCGCCTTGGCCCGCCTCGACGCCTTCCGGCGCGCGGTCAGCGCCATGACGGTGCAGCACGAAGGCCGCGAACTGCCGCGGCTGCGGGTCTCGATCGGAGTGTCGTTCTACCCCGCGCACGGCCGTCGGGTCGACGACCTGCTCAAGCAGGCCGACCGGGCCATGTACCGCGCTAAACAGACCGGCCGCGACCGGGTGGTGCTGGCCGAGTAGGGCGCCGGCCGGCTCAGGCCTTGGCTTTGCTGGCCGCCTGCCGGAACTGCCGCGGCGACAGCCCGAAGCGTTCGCGGAACGCGGTCGAGAAATTGGCGCCGCTGCTGTAGCCCACGTCCTGGGCGATGGTCTGGATGTCGAGCGTGGTCTCGGCCAGCTGCCGGTGCGCCTCGCGCAGCCGCAGCTCGCGCAGGTAGTCGAATACGGTGGTGCCGGCCTGCGCGCGGAAGGCTTCGCCCAGCCGGCGCTTGTTGCTGCCCACGGCCCGCGCCAACGCCTCCAGCTCGGTGGTCTTGGCCAGGTCCTGCAGCATCAGCTGGCGCGCGGCGCGGAACAACCGGGCGTCGGCGGAATGGCCGCCGTCATCGGCTTCCGCTTGCGGTTCGGCCTGCTGCCGGGCGCGCAGGTGGATGCCGACCCGCAGCCGGACCTCGTCGAAATCGAACGG
>JAYSFF010000091.1:0-3730 GCA_041913425.1 Arenimonas sp.
TCAAGGCCGAATACGCCGAACTGCTGGCCAAGGCCGACGCCATCTTCATCGACGAATTGCGCAAATCCGGCTGGTACGACAAGACCTCGCAGGCCTTCGCGGTGTTCCTGCCGGTGAAGTCGGTCGGTGTGGTCGGCGACGCCCGCGCCTACGAATGGGTCATCGCCCTGCGTGCGGTGGAGACCGTGGATTTCATGACCGCGCATTGGGCGCATCTGCCGTATGAGCTGCTCGGCACGGTGTCCAACCGCATCATCAACGAGTTGAAAGGCGTTTCCCGCGTGGTGTACGACATCTCGGGCAAGCCGCCGGCCACCATTGAGTGGGAATGATGGGCGGCTTCAGCGCCGAGGATGACGCCTTCATGCGCCGCGCCTTGGCGCAGGCGCAGGCCGCCGAGGCGGTGGACGAAGTGCCGGTCGGCGCGGTGCTGGTGTCCGCCGAGGGCGAGGTGCTGGCCGAGGGCCACAACCTGACCATCCGCCACAGCGATCCGTGCGCGCATGCCGAAATCAACGTGCTGCGCGAGGCCGGACGCAAGATCGGCAATTACCGCCTGCTCGACACCACGCTGTATGTAACGTTAGAGCCCTGCGCCATGTGCGCCATGGCCCTGGTGCATGCGCGGGTGAAACGGGTGGTGTACGCCGCCAGCGACCCCAAGACCGGCGCCTGCGGTTCGGTGTTCGATCTGCTGGAAGACGCGCGCCACAACCACCGGGTGCTCGGGCAGGGCGGCTTGCTGGGCGAGGAGGCCGGCGCGCAACTGAGCGCCTACTTCAAGGCCAAGCGCCGGCGCGATTAGGCCATTTCGTCGCGGATTTCGGCTTCGAAGCTGCGTACCGCGGCCAGCACTTCGCGCCCCAGATAGAACGCCGCGCCGAGCAGGAAGCCCATGCCCAGCAGGCCCATCACGGTCGGCAGCAGGGAAATGCGCTGGCCGCTCAGCGCGTCCACCGCCAGGGCCAGGCTGGTACCGATGAACGAGCCGAGCGCGCAGTACAGGAACAGGCAGGCGCGTAGCAGGAAGTTGCTGCGGCGGCGGTGGCGCAGGATCTGGTTCTCCAGCGCCGCATGGCCGCGCTCCCCGGCGTTCCACAGCTTGAGCAGGATGCGCAGGCGGTCGACCACCCGCGCCAGCCGGTTGTTGGCCGACAGCAGCAACGAGCCGGTGGCGGCCATCAGCAAAGCGGGTGCCAGCATGGCGGTCAGGACGGCGTAGTGGCTGTCGATGGCAGGCGTCATCGCGGGGCTCGTGCGGGATTTGCTACAGTATAAACAGACTTGAGGAGACATCGATGGCCGACGACCGTAAACAGCGTCTGATCTGGATCGACTGCGAGATGACCGGGCTGGTGCCGGAACGCGACGAACTGCTGGAGATCGCGGCGGTGGTCACCGATGCCGAGCTCAACATCCTGGCGCGCAGCCCGGAATTCGCCATCCGCCAGCCGTTGGCCGTGCTGGAGGCGATGGATGACTGGAACCGCAACACCCACAGCCGCTCCGGGCTGTGGCAGCGTGTGCTGGAAAGCCCTTACACCGCCGCCCAGGCCGAGGCGAATATGGTCGCGTTCCTGGCCGAGTGGGTCGACGCCAATTGCTCGCCGATGTGCGGCAACTCCATCGGCCAGGACCGCCGCTTCCTGGCCCGGCTGATGCCGCGCCTGGAGGCGTACTTCCATTACCGCAACATCGACGTGTCCACGCTCAAGGAACTGTGCCGGCGCTGGAATCCGGCCCTGCTGGACGGCTTCAGCAAGAAGGGCGTGCATACCGCCTTGGCCGACATCGAGGAATCGGTGGCCGAGCTGGCCTACTACAGGCGGTTCATGGGTGCCTTGGGCGGCGCGTGACGGCGCCTCATGCGGACATGAAAAAAGCACGCCGAGGCGTGCTTTTTTCATGTCGCGCGGCAGGCGATATCAGCCGCCGGCCTTGAGCTTGGCCAGACGCAGCCAGGTATCGACCACGGTATCGGGGTTCAGCGACACCGATTCGATGCCTTCCTGCAGCAGCCAGTCGGCCAGGTCCGGGTGGTCGGACGGGCCTTGGCCGCAGATGCCGACGTACTTGCCGCGCGCCTTGGCGGTCTTGATCGCCATGGACAGCAGCTTCTTCACCGCCGGATCGCGTTCATCGAACAGGTGCGCCACGATCGCGGAGTCGCGGTCCAGACCCAGGGTCAGCTGGGTCAGGTCGTTGGAGCCGATCGAGAAGCCGTCGAAGATGTCGAGGAACTCGTCGGCCAGCAGGGCGTTGGACGGCACTTCGCACATCATGATGACCTTCAGGCCGTGCTCGCCGCGTTTCAGGCCGTTCTTTTCCAGCTCGGCGATGACCTGGCGGCCTTCCTCCAGTGTGCGCACGAACGGGATCATGATCCAGCAGTTGGTGAGGCCCATGTCCTCACGCACCTTCTTCACCGCCTGGCATTCCAGCGCGAAGCAGTCGCGGAAGCTGTCGCTGATGTAGCGCGAGGCGCCGCGGAAGCCGATCATCGGGTTTTCTTCGTGCGGCTCGTACTGCTGGCCGGCGATCAGGTTGGCGTATTCGTTCGACTTGAAGTCGGACAGGCGTACGATCACGGTTTCCGGCGCGAACGCCGCCGACAGGGTGGCGATGCCTTCGGCCAGGCGGTCGACGTAGAACGAGACCGGATCGGCGTAGCCGGCCATCAGCGGACGGATCTGGGCCTTGATCGCCTCCGGCTGGTTGTCGAAGTCGAGCAGGGCCTTCGGGTGCACGCCGATCTGGCGGGCGATGATGAATTCCAGGCGGGCCAGGCCGATGCCTTGGTTCGGCAGCTGCGCGAAATCGAAGGCGCGCTCCGGGTTGCCGACGTTCATCATGATCTTCAGCGGCGCCGGCGGCATGTTGTCGAGGTCGGTGACGATCTTCTCGAACGGCAGCAGGCCGTCGTAGATGTAGCCGGTGTCGCCCTCGGCGCAGCTGACGGTGACGTCGGCGCCGTCGGTGATGCGCTCCATGGCGTCGCCGCAGCCGACCACGGCCGGCACGCCGAGCTCACGGGCGATGATGGCGGCATGGCAGGTGCGGCCGCCGCGGTTGGTGACGATGGCCGAGGCGCGCTTCATGATCGGCTCCCAGTCCGGGTCGGTCATGTCGGCCACCAGCACGTCGCCGGCCTGCAGCTTGTCCATTTCGGCGATGCTGCGGATGACGCGGGCCTTGCCGGAACCGATCTTGTGGCCGATGGAGCGGCCCTCGACCAACACGGTGCCGCGGCGCTCGAGCAGATAGCGTTCGATTTGGGTGGCATGCGCGCGCGACTTCACCGTTTCCGGGCGGGCCTGCACGATGTACAGTTTGCCGGTGATGCCGTCCTTGGCCCATTCGATGTCCATCGGGCGCTGGTAGTGCTGTTCGATCACCAGGGCCTGGCGCGAGAGCTCCTCGACGTCGGCGTCGGTGATCGAGAAGCGGGCCTGCAGTTCGGCCGGGGTCGGTTCGTTCCTGACCCGCTCGCCGGGGGCGTCGGAATACACCATGCGGATGGCCTTGCTGCCGAGCGTGCGGCGCAGGATGGCCGGACGGTTCGCGCGCAGGTTGGGCTTATACACATAGAACTCGTCCGGGTTGACCGCGCCCTGCACGACGTTCTCGCCCAAGCCGTAGCTGGAGGTCACGAACACCGCGTCGCGGAAGCCGGATTCGGTGTCGAGGGTGAACAGCACGCCGGAGGCGCCGACGTCGGAGCGCACCATCA
>JAYSFF010000092.1:0-3590 GCA_041913425.1 Arenimonas sp.
TTCAGGGTCTCGCCGCGCAGGCGCTCGGGCACCAGCTCGAGCTCGACGCCGTCCTTCTTGGAGATCTGGAAGGTGTTGATCTCGAAGAACTGGTTCAGGATCTGTTCGTTGCTGTAGCCCAGGGCGCGCAGCAGGATTGTGACCGGCAGCTTGCGGCGGCGGTCGATGCGGGTGAACACGCAGTCCTTGGCGTCGAACTCGAAGTCGAGCCAGGAGCCGCGGTACGGGATCACGCGCGCGGAGTGCAGCAGCTTGCCCGAACTGTGGGTCTTGCCGCGGTCGTGGTCGAAGAACACGCCCGGGCTGCGGTGCAGCTGGGACACGATCACGCGCTCGGTGCCGTTGATGATGAAGGTGGCGTTGTCGGTCATGAGCGGCAGGTCGCCCATGAACACTTCCTGTTCCTTGACGTACTTGACGGCTTTGCTCGAGGATTCGCGGTCGTAGATCACCAGGCGGACCTTCACGCGCAGCGGCGCGCCGTAGGTCTGGCCGCGCGAGCGGCATTCGCGCTCGTCGAACACCGGCTCGCCGAGGGTGTAGCTGACGTATTCCAGGGCGGCGTTGCCGGAGAAGCTGACGATCGGGAACACCGACTTCAGGGCGGCGTGCAGGCCGCGGTCGTCGTGGCCGTCGGACTTGGAGGAGTCCTGCAGGAACTCGCGGTAGGAATCCATCTGGATGGCCAGCAGATACGGCACATCGAGGACCGGACGGTTCTTGCCGAAGTCTTTGCGGATGCGCTTTTTCTCAGTCAGAGAATAGGTCATGGGAGCTACCACCTTTGTCAGTGCCGGCGGGGACCGGCGGGTTTGCAACGGAATGTTCTGCTGAAACGCCGGATCCGGCGGCTCAGCGGAACGCTCCGGTCAGGGAGCGGAACGCAAAACAGGGATAGGCCGGGGGTTCACACCCCCAGCCTTTCCCGTTTTTGCCAAGCAGCGACGCAAGCGTCGATTACTTGACTTCGACCGTGGCGCCGGCGGCTTCCAGTTCTTTCTTGAACTTGTCGGCCTCGTCCTTGGAAACGGCTTCCTTGACGGTCTGCGGGGCGCCTTCGACCAGGTCTTTGGCTTCCTTCAGGCCCAGGCCGGTGATGGCGCGGACGGCTTTAATGACTTCGACCTTCTTCTCGCCGGAAGCCTTCAGCACGACGGTGAATTCGGTCTGCTCTTCGGCCGGGGCGGCGGCGGCGGCCGGGCCGGCGGCCATCATGACCGGGGCGGCGGCGGAAACGCCGAACTTCTCTTCCATCGCCTTGACCAGTTCCATGATTTCCATCAGGGTCTTGCCGGCGATCGCTTCGATGATCTGTTCGTTGGACAGGGACATAATTGATAACCTCTGTAAATTGATCTTGAACGGTTGTTCTGTGGGTGGTTGCAGCTGTATCCGGGACCGGGCTTACGCTTCGGCCGTGTCTTTCTCGCCGATCGCCTTGAGCGCACGGGCCACGCGGGTGGCCGGTTCGACCAGGACGCTGAGCAGCATCGACAGGGCTTGGTCGCGGGTCGGCAGCGAAGCCAGCACGTCGACATGCGACGCCGGGTACTTCTGGCCGCCGATCGAGACGATCTTGGCCTTCAGCTTATCGTTGGTCTTGGCGTAGTCCTTGATGATGCGGGCGGCGGCGCCCGGATCTTCCATGGAGAACGCGTACAGCAGGGGACCGGTCAGATCGTCTTTGATGACGTCGAACTCGGTGCCTTCCACGGCACGGGTTGCCAGGGTGTTCTTGACGACTTTCAGGAACACGCCGTTTTCACGGGCCTGCTTGCGCATCGCGGTCATTTGACTCACGGTGACGCCGGCATATTCGGCCGCGACCAAGGATTGAGCTTTCGCAGCCACTTCCGCCAGTTCGGCAACGACTACTTGCTTCTGAGACAGATTGAGAGCCATGTTTACTCCTTTCCTGTGAATTTCCGCGCACGGCTCCAGCCGTTTGCGGTCCAAGGCGGCATCAATCCATCGACGCCGGGAATGCACGCATTCCAGTGGTGGCCGTTCCAGATAAATCCAGTGTTCGGCACCATCTACGCAGGCCGGGGGAAATCCCCGCGATTAGACCTCTCCGCTTCCATCGCATCGAATCCTTGCCAATCCAGCATCCCTGCCCGATTGCGATGCGCGCCAGAGGCACCTACGGTCTTTGATGGCCGGCCGCCCTCGCGGGCCGCCTGCCTTCAAATTCCACACGGCCGGGGCGACACTCCCGGCCGCGTCTTGCGGTTTCTTACTTGAGGCTCAGCGAACCCTGGTCGACGGTCACGCCGACGCCCATGGTGGAGCTCAGCGAGATCTTCTGCAGGTACTGGCCCTTCGAGGACGACGGCTTGGCCTTGATCAGGTCCTGCAGCAGCGCGTTCAGGTTGCTGGCGAGCGCGTCGGCGGCGAAATTGGCCTTGCCGATGGTGCAGTGGATGATGCCGGCCTTGTCGGTGCGGTAGCGGACCTGGCCGGCCTTGGCGTTGCGCACGGCTTCGGCCGGGTTCGGCGACACGGTGCCGACCTTCGGGTTCGGCATCAGGCCGCGCGGACCGAGCACTTGGCCCAGCTTGCCGACGACGCGCATGGCGTCCGGGGTGGCGATGACGACGTCGTAGTTCAGGTCGCCGGCCAGCATCTTGTCGGCCAGTTCGTCCATGCCCACGGCTTCGGCGCCGGCGGCGGCGGCTTCATCGGCCTTGGCGCCGGCCGGGCAGAACACCGCCACGCGCACGGACTTGCCGGTGCCGGCGGGCAGCACGGTGGCGCCGCGGACCTGCTGGTCGGACTTCTTGGCGTCCACGCCCAGACGCACGGCGACGTCGATGGACTCGACGAACTTGGCGTTGGCGTTGGCCTGCAGGATCTTCAGGGCCTCTTCCAGCGGATAGGACTTGCCCGGAACGACCGAGGCCTGCAGCGCTTTGAAACGTTTGGTCAACTTTGCCATGTCTTAGCCCTCCACCACGAGACCCATGCTGCGCGCGCTGCCGGCGATGGTACGCACGGCGGCATCAAGCGAAGCGGCGGTCAGATCGGGTTCTTTCGCTTTCGCGATGTCTTCCAGTTGCTTGCGGGTCACCTTGCCCACCTTTTCGGTGTTCGGGCGCTTGGAGCCCGAGGTGATGCCCACGGCCTTCTTGAGCAGCACGGTAGCCGGGGTGCTCTTGGTGACGAAGGTGAAGGTGCGGTCGGAATAGGCGGTGATGATCACCGGAGTGGGCAGGCCCGGCTCCAGCTTGGAGGTCGCGGCGTTGAACGCTTTGCAGAACTCCATGATGTTCAGGCCGCGCTGACCGAGCGCGGGACCGACCGGCGGCGAGGGGTTGGCCTGGCCGGCCTTGACCTGCAGCTTGATGTAACCAACTACTTTCTTTGCCATTTTACTGACTCCTGGAGTGCGAACGTCAGGCCGAAGCGTGACTCCTCCTCTGGTTGAACAAGGAACCCGGACGGGTTCCCGCTATCAGGCCTTCTCCACCTGGCCGAACTCGAGTTCGACGGGGGTGGATCGGCCGAAAATCATCACCGCCACGCGCAGACGGCTCTTCTCGTAATTGATTTCCTCGACGGTGCCGTTGAAATCGTTGAACGGGCCGTCG
>JAYSFF010000093.1:0-3589 GCA_041913425.1 Arenimonas sp.
GGCGTGCTCAATCCGGCCAAGCTCTGGCGCCTGGTGGTGCTGGTGATGCTGGTCGGCGCCATCGCCCATATCGCGCTGCGCCTGGTCGGCAACCGTTGGGGCCTGCCGCTGGCCGGCTTCTTCTCGGGCTACGTGTCGTCCACCGCCGCCACGCTGAATTCGGCGCAGCTGGCGCGCACCGCGCCGGGCCTGACCTCGCCGGCGCTGGCCGCGGCGCTGCTGGCCAACGCCGCGTCGGTCAGCCTGTTCGTGCCGGTGCTGTTGGCCATGGCGCCGGAATACCTGCAAGCCATCCGTTTCGAGCTGGCGGCCGCGTTTTCCGCCCTGTTGCTGCTGAGCGCGTTCGGCCTGCGCGGCGCCCCGGCGCAGGTTCCGGAATCGCCGGTGGCGCAGCGCCGCATGTTCCGCATCCGGCATGCCTTGGCGCTGGTCGCCGCGATCGCGCTGATCCTGCTGCTGAGCGCGGTGCTGAGCCGTGCGCTCGGCCCGGAGTGGGCGGTGGCGATGACCCTGTTCGCGGCCAGCGCCGAACTGCAGGCGGCTCTGGTCGGCATCGCCCAGCTGGTGCAGTCCGGCGATCTGGGCGGAACGCACGGACACTGGGCGTTCCTCGGCGTGATGGCGGTCAGCGCCTCGGTCAAGACCGGCATCGCCTGGGCCTCCGGCGGCCGCGACTTCGGCCTGCGCTTCGGCGGCGCGATGGCGGTGATGTTGGCCGTGGTGGCGCTGACCGCGTGGCTTTCGGGCTGATTCCAGGCCTTGAATTTCGCCGGCAAGACGCCGGTTATAATGGTCGGGTCAGGTGAATCCGGTGTCAGGGGGCATGGGTGAGCGACAACGTCACGGAAAATCCAGCCCGTCCCGACATCTCGCCGGTGATGTACCGCTTCATGCTGTATTTCCTTGCCGCCGTGGCGCTTTTGCTGGCCGTCGGTTGGCCGATTTACCGCCAATACCTCAACGCGCGCGAAAGCGCGGTCATCAGCCTTGTCGACAACTACGCCGAAATCAACGAACAGCTGATCCAGCGCCAGTACCGCGAGCTGTACAGCGACGTGCGTGCGTTGGCCGTCATCCCGGCCATGCAGCGGTTCGCCGAAAAGCGGAAGTCCGAAGACCGGGAATTGGTCGAGTCCTTTCTCATCCGGGCAATCCAAAACTATCCGGCGTATGACAAAGTCCGCGTCCTCGACCTGGAGGGGAAGGAGCTGCTGCGCGTCGACAACCATCACGGAAAGATCTTCGCAACGCGTGCCGAGCAGCTGGCCAGCAAAGCCAACCGCTACTACTTCAGGCCGGCGCTGAGGCTCAGGCCGGGCGAAGTATATGCCTCGGCCCTGGACCTCAATATGGAAGGCGGCCGGATCGAGATGCCGCGTCAGCCGACCCAGCGCCTGATCACGCCGGTGGCGGGGCCGGACGGTAGAATCCATGCGCTGCTGATGCTCAACTACGACGCCACCACCTTCCTGGCGGAATTCCAAAAGACATTGAAAGCCGGCGGCCTGGCCACCGGCATGCTGCTGAATCAGGGCGGCTTTTGGCTGTCCCACAGCAATCCGGACAACGAATGGGGTTGGCTGCTCGGCCATCCCGACCGCAGCTTCTCGGCTCAGAAACCCGGTCTTTGGTACGAAATGGTCAGTCATCCGCGCGGCGAAATCCGCGCCGATGGCGGCGTGTATCTGTACCATCGCATCGACCCGTTCAAGCTCTCCGTCGACCATCCCGTGCAGCACGGGCGCGGCATCTCGCCGGATGACGCCAACCACTGGCATGGCGTCATGGTGCTGTTCATCCCCGAGGAAAGCTGGCTGAAGTACTCCGCTGCGCCAGTTGCCCGGTCAGCTGGTGTTGATGCTGATCGTGCTGTTGCTGGCCGTGGCCAGCTGGATCGGCGCGAAGTTCCAGGTGCAGAAAGCCGCGGTTCGCGCCGAGCGCGCCCGCCACACGCAGGAGATGGAGCGCCAGGCGCATACCGACGTGCTGACCGGCGCCTTCAACCGCCGGCATTTCTACCTGTTCGGCGAACGCGAGCTGTCGCGCGCGCGCCGGATCGAGGATCCGCTGTCGCTGCTGATGCTCGACATCGACCACTTCAAGCGCGTCAACGACGAGTACGGCCATGACGTCGGCGACGAAGCGCTGAAGGCGCTGACCCGCGCCTGCCAGCAGCAGCTGCGGCCGCACGACCTGTTCGCGCGCACCGGCGGCGAGGAGTTCGCCGCGCTGTTG
Source organism: Arenimonas sp. (assembly GCA_041913425.1). Taxonomy (GTDB): domain Bacteria; phylum Pseudomonadota; class Gammaproteobacteria; order Xanthomonadales; family Xanthomonadaceae; genus Arenimonas. The sequence goes on from JAYSFF010000093.1 coordinate 2,236, forward strand.
CCGCATACCGGCATCGCCGACGCCGCGATGGTGGCCGAACGCATCCGCCGCAGCGTGGACGCCATGGTCCTGCCGCTGTCCGACGGCCGCGAGCTGCGCTTCACCGTGTCGATCGGCGTGGTGCAGTGGCATGCCGGCGACGCCGACCTGGACGCGCTGTTCAGGCGCGCCGACCGCAAGCTGTATCAGGCCAAGGAAGAGGGCCGAGACCGCGTCTGCGCCTGAGGCGCGTCAAACGTCGCCGTCGGTCAGCCAGCCTTCGCCACTGCCGCGCTGGAACACCCGGTCGCTTTCGAGCACCGCGCCCGCCGGCACCGCTTCGCGGCCGGCGATGTCGGCGTAGATCGGGCCGAAGTCGGCGAAGGTCGCGTCGAACAGCTGCCGGAAGCCGTCGATCACGAAGTAGGTCTTCTGGTAGGTGTCGATGCGGTAACGGGTGTTCATCACCCGCTGCAGGTCGAAGCCTATGCGGTTCGGCGCCGGCGAATTCAGGCTGTAGTCGCATTCGCCCTTCGAGCTCAGGATGCCGGCGCCGTAGATGCGCAGGCCGTCGGCGGTGTCGATCAGGCCGAACTCGACCGTGTACCAGTACAGCCGGGTCAGCTGCGCCAGCGCCTCCGGGCCGATGGCGTGCGCGCGCAGGCCGCCGCGGCCGTAGGCCTGCATGTAGTCGGCGAACACCGGATTCATCAGCAGCGGCACGTGGCCATACAGGTCGTGGAACAGGTCCGGCTCGGACAGGTAGTCGAGCTGCTCCGGTCGGCGGATCCACCAGGTCACCGGGAAGCGGCGGTTGGCCAGATGTTCGAAGAAATCCAGTTCCGGCAGCAGGCCTTCGACGCCGACCAGGGTCCAGCCGGTGGCGGCCTGCAGCACGGTGTTGAGTTCGCTGAACTTCGGGATGGCGGCGTCCGACATGCCCATCGCCGCGGTGGCGTCCAGGAATTCGCGGCAGGCCTGCCGGCCCAGCTGCGCCTGCTGGCGCCGGAACAGCGTGCGCCAGACAGCATGGTCGGTTTCCGAGTAGTTCTGCCACGGCTGCTCGACCACGGCCGTGGTGTAGACCGGAACCGAGCCTTTGTCGGTCTGCAGATGTTCAACGCGCTGGGGAGTGGTCATGGCGGTGCCTGGCGGTGCGGTTCCGGCATTTTACCGCGCCGGCCGGCCGTCGGCGTGATCCGGATCAAGACGGTGGCGGACGCCGGAACGGCAGGATCTTGCCGCCTTCGGGCGGCGGCGGACGGTGCCAGAGCACCGGCACGTCGCGCGGTGCGGGCAGGTCGAGTTCGGCCTCCATCGCCGGCGTGTCTTGCTCCGGCTCCAGATCCCAGCTGTACAGGCGTTTCGGCGCGCG
>JAYSFF010000094.1:0-3040 GCA_041913425.1 Arenimonas sp.
TGGTCAGGGTGTAGATGATGAATGCCACGATGGCGGCGCTGACCACGGCCAGGATTACCAGGAACATGCCGATCTGCCTAGCCGAGGTGGCGATCAGTTTGGCAACCAGGATTTCCCGCATCTGGCCGCGGGTGTATACGGTCAGCCGGGTCGCGTCGCCGATGGCGCGCGCCGTGACCTGTTCCGGTGCGTCGGGCGCGAGCTGGACCAGTACCGCGTTGACATAGCCGTTTCCGCTCTGCGCGGCCAGTACCGCTTCCAGCAGGCCGGGGGTGCCGGGCCGGTTGAAAGCCTCAATCTGCGCGGTTCGCGTCCGCTGCCGCACGATGGCGTCGTTGTCCTTGAGGAACTGTTCCTGCTGCGCGTCCTTCAGGGCGATGAACAGCATCGGATCGCCGCCGGAGGACACCATGCGCCGGGTCAGGCCGACCACGGTGTAGTCGTTGCGCCGCACGCGTACGCTGTCGCCCAGCGCGAAACCGGTCGAAACGTCGGCGACGGCCTCGTAGTGGCTGCGCGCCAGATGGCGTCCGGCCATCAGATGGTTCGGTTGTCCCGGCTGGCCGGCGGCGCCCGGTTCGATGCCGACCACCATGGCGCGCACGTCGCGGGTGCCGCCGCGCGTCCGTTGCCGGACTTGCATGGTGTGGTAGGTGACGTTGGCGGCGCGGGCGACGCCGTCGATGCCGAGCACGCTACGGTAGACGTCGTCGTAGATGCTGGACGGCTCGGCGTAAGGCCCCAGCGTATCCTGTTGCACCACCCACAGGTCGGCGCCGCTGTTGTCGAGCACGGCATTGGCGTCGTCGATCATGCCGCGGTACACGCCGGCCATGGTCAGGGTCACGCCAATCAGCAGGCCCAGCCCGACGCCGGTGAACACGAACTTGCCCCAGGCATGCAGGATGTCGCGGCCGGCTAGGCTGATCACGGCTCCGCCTTCGCGGCGACCTTCACACGGCTGGCGGCGGTCAGCGGACTATCGCTGTACAGCACGACGGTCTCCCCACCGCGCAGTCCGCGGGTCACCTGCAGTCGGCCGTTCAGATCGGATGCGCCGGTTTCGACCGGCGTGAAGCGCAGGTCGCCGTGTTCCAGCAGCCAGACGCCGAGTACGCCATCGACCCGGTGGATGGCTGCATTCGGCAGTACCGGCGCTACCGGCAGGGGCGGCAGAGATACGGCGGTTTCCGCGATTTCGCCGATGGCTGGCCAATGGGCTGGCGGTGGCGCGAAGGCGATTTTCACCAGCAGTTCCTCGGTCACGGCGTCCGCGTACGGCTCGATCCGCGCCACCGTGCCGGAAAGCGCCGTGCTGGCGCGCGAACGCAGGGAGATGCGCGCCGGCAGGCCGGTGCGCAGGCGGTGTCCGTTTTTCTGGTCGATTCGGGCGTTTATCCAGATTTCGGCCGGATCGACCACTTCCAGAACCGTCTGGCCGGCCACCACCGTGGTGCCGGGATCGGCGTCGCGGCGGACCACGATACCATCGATCGGGGAAATCAGGCGCAGGCTGTCGAGTTGGCGCTGCTGCCCGCCGCGTTCGGCCTGCAGGCGCGCGAGTTCCTGTCGGGCGGCATCGCGGCCGGCGTCGGCGGCGCGCTGTTCCTGCCGTTTGGCTTCCGCCGACTCGGCGCTGACCAGGCGCGACCGGCCGAGTTCGCCATAGCGCGCGGCCTGTGCGCTGGCGAATACGGCCTTAGCCTCGGCCTCGCGTAGCTGCGCTTTGGCGCGCGCGATGGCAGCGGTCTGTGCTGCCAGACGATCTTGTAAATCTACCGCGTCCAGTTCGCCGAGTATCTGGCCGGCGCCAACCGCATCCCCTGGCTGGACCGATACAGTTTTCAGCCTTCCGGGATAGATGGCGCCAATCTTATGGCTTCGGCGGGCTTCGATCAGGCCGATGCCACTGACAGTTGGTGATAGCGGCAGGCGCGGTACGGTCGTCGTGGTCACCGATACGGGTGCCAACGGGCCGGTGCGTACTGCGACGTAGACGAACACCGTGCCGATGACCGCCAGGAAGACGGCTAGCCAGAATTTCTTGCCCACGTTCGAAAGCAGGGTTTTCATCTCAGGCGCGTACTCCACGCAGGTACAGGTCAAGGACTTCGTCCGCGCACCGGCGGATGTGCCGGTGGTCACCAAGCATCATCGATTGCATCACCAGCCCCTGGATGCTGCCGATGAACATCAGCGCCGCGATGCGCGCGTCCAGATCCGGCGACGCTTCGCCGCAGGCTTTCGCGCGTTCAAACAGGACGCACAGCCGTTCGGTGTACTTCTCCAGCAGGCGTTGCGCCATCTGCCGCGCGGGGCTGGCGGCTGGCTTCTGCAATACGCCGAACAGCATGCGCGGAACGCCGGGATGCTCGGACACGAACTCGATGTGCGCCATGAATATCGCGCGCACGCCGGCCAGCGGCGATTCCAGCCCGGCACCGGCGCGCTCCGTGCGCGCCAACAGCTGCCCTGCGACCCAGTCCATGACCGAGCCCCACAGGGCGTCCTTGCTCGGGAAGTGCCGGAACAGCGCGCCCTGGGTGACCTGCATGCGTTCGGCGATGGCGGCGGTGGTGATGTCGCCGGGATCCTGATCGGCTGCAATGCCCAGCACCGCCTGCACGGTAACCTGACGGCGTTCGTCGGCGCTCAAGTTCTTATTGCGTGGCCCCATGGCAAACCCCATAAGATAGTAATTAGTTACTATCTTACTCAGGATTGCTTCGAAAGGCAAGTTCTTATCGGCGGGAACTTTCGCGGCAAAAAAAGGGCCGCTTGCGCGGCCCGAGGAGGCATTCGTCCTTCTGTCAACCGCGCTTGGGTGCGATCCACAGCCGTAGCACGAACCAGGCCAGCAGCAGGGCGCCGATCGAGAAGATGGTGTCGCCCGGTACCCGCATCCAGACCAACAGGTCGATGATCGGGCGACCCATGAACTCGGCAGAACGCGCGAACCAGTAGCCGTGTTCAAGCGCGGCGTTGAGCTGCAGCAGGCCCATCGGCAGCAGGGTCAGCAGCGCCATCAGGCTCAGACCGA
>JAYSFF010000095.1:0-2420 GCA_041913425.1 Arenimonas sp.
CGCCTGCTGACCCTGGACGACAATCCCGAACGCTACCTGACCGCCGAGAAGAAGGACGTCGAGGTCGATTTCTTCGTGAAGTGGAAGATCAAGGACGTCACCACCTACTACCGCGCCGCCAGCGGCGGCAGCGAAGAGGCGGCCGAACAGCGCCTGACCCCGATCGTGAAGAACGCCCTGCGCAACGACATCAACCAGCTGACCCTGCAGCAAGTGGTGTCCAGCGGCCGCAACGAGCTGACCAAGCGCCTGCTCAAGCAGATCAATGCCGGTGCCGCCACGCTCGGCATCGAAGTGGTCGATGTCCGCATCAAGCGCATCAACTTCCCGCAGGACAGCCAGATCCTGGATTCGGTGTTCGACCGCATGAGCACCGAGCGCCAACAGGTCGCCAACGCCCTGCGCGCCGAGGGCCAGGAGCTGGCCGAAAGCGTACGCGCCGAAGCCGAGCGCGAAAGCCAGGTGATTCTGGCCGAGGCCCAGCGCGAGGCGCAGAAGGTGCGCGGTGCCGGCGACAGCGAAGTGGCCCGGATTTCGGCCGCGGCCTACGGCCAAGACGCTGAATTCTATGCCTTCTACCGCAGTCTGGAGGCCTACAAGGCGTCTTTCGCCGACGGCAAGACCACCATGGTGCTGGATCCGGACTCGGAATACCTGAAGTACTTCGGCGGCGGCAAACGCTGACGCCACCCCCGTTTGCAAAGCGCGTATAATACGTAAAAGCCGGCGCATGTCGGCTTTTTCCGTGTCCGGGTACATCAAATTCAGGAGAACGCGTTATGGGTCAGTCCGTGGTCGTGCTTGGCGCGCAGTGGGGCGATGAAGGCAAGGGCAAGATTGTCGATCTGCTGACGCAGGACATCGGCGCCGTGGTCCGTTTCCAGGGCGGGCATAACGCCGGCCATACGCTGGTCATCGCCGGCAAGAAGACCGTGCTGCACCTGATTCCGTCCGGCATCCTGCGCGACGACGCGCTGTGCCTGATCGGCAACGGCGTGGTCCTGCATCCGGGCGCGCTGAAGAAGGAAATCGCCGAGCTCGAGGCCAACGGCGTCGACGTGCGTTCGCGGCTGAAGATCAGCCCGGCCACGCCGATCATCATGCCGTACCACATCGCCCTCGACCAGGCGCGCGAGAAGGCCGCCGGCGGCAAGGCCATCGGTACCACCGGCCGCGGCATCGGTCCGGCCTACGAGGACAAGGTCGCCCGCCGCGGCATCCGCGTCGCCGACCTGCGCTATCCGGCCGAGCTGGCCGAGAAGCTGCGCGCCGCGCTCGATTACCACAACTTCGTGCTGACCCAGTACCTGAAGGTCGACGCCATCGACTTCCAGCAGACGCTCGACGAGGCGCTGGCGTTCGGCGAATACATCGGCCCGATGGTGTCCGACGTGGCCGGCATCCTGCACGACCTGCGCAAGCACGGCAAGCGCGTGCTGTTCGAAGGCGCCCAGGGCTCGCTGCTCGACATCGACCACGGCACCTATCCGTACGTGACCTCCTCGAACACCACCGTCGGCGGCGCGTTGGCCGGCACCGGCGTCGGCGCCGACGCCATCGACTACGTGCTCGGCATCGCCAAGGCCTACGCCACCCGCGTCGGCGGCGGTCCGTTCCCGACCGAACTCGACGACGACGTCGGGCAGGGCATCCGCGACCGCGGCCAGGAATACGGCGCCACCACCGGCCGTCCGCGCCGCTGCGGCTGGATGGACATCGTCGCGCTCAAGCGCGCGGTCGCCATCAACGGCATCACCGGCCTGTGCATCACCAAGCTCGACATCCTGGACGGCATGGAGAAGCTGAAGATCTGCATCGCCTACCAGTACCGCGGCAAGCAGACCGAATACGCGCCGCTGGACGCCGCCGGCTGGGACGAGTGCGAGCCGGTGTACCTGGAGTTCCCGGGCTGGAGCGAATCCACCGCCGGCATCACCGAATGGGACAAGCTGCCGCCGGCCGCGCGCGCGTATCTGCGCGCCTTGGAGGAGCTGGCCGGTTGCCCGCTGGCCATCGTTTCCACCGGCCCTGACCGCGACGACAACATTGTCCTGCGCGATCCATTCGCCTGAACCCGGGGCGCCGCGCTTGAACGGAAAAACGGCCTGCGGGCCGTTTTTTCATGGCTTGCCCTGCGTCGGATCCTCGCGGCCGGGATCGGGGATGCGGTTGAACGCGATGCGCATCGGCGCGGCCGCGGTGCGCGCCGAGGCATAGCCGATCTTCTGCGCGCCGAAACGCGCGTTGATGCGGTCGAGCACCGGATCCAATGGTGATGAGGCGTTCTGCTCGCCGGCGGCGAACAGGTCGTCGGTGGTGCCGATGCGCTCGCACAGGTCCCACAGCACCACCGATACCGCCAATGGCCGGCCATGCCGCGGCCGGTGCGCCAGCAGTTCGTCCAGATGGCCGAGCAGGGT
>JAYSFF010000096.1:0-2031 GCA_041913425.1 Arenimonas sp.
ACCGTGGTGGTGCGCGCCAACGACGGCAAGGTGTTCGGCCTCGACCTGTCGACCGGCGAAAAACGCTGGCAGTTCGACCGCGGCATGCCGAGCCTGAGCGTGCGCGGCAACAGCGCACCGGTGCTCGGCCCGGGCATCATCCTGCTCGGCTATGAAGACGGCAGCCTGATCGCCCTGCGCCAGCAGGACGGCCAGCGCGTGTGGGAACAATTGGTCGCCAAGCCGGACGGCCGCAACGAGCTGGAACGCATGGCCGACATCGACGGCGAGATCCAGGTCGGCGACCGCGAAGTGTTCGCGACCTCCTACCGCAATTCGACCATGGCGCTGTCGGTCGGCAACGGCCAGCCGATCTGGGTGCGCGAAGTCGGCGGCTATGCCGGCATCGCCCTGCTCGGCGATCGGGTGGTGGTCAGCGACCGCGACAGCAACGTCTGGGCCTTCGACCGCAACAGCGGATCGGATCTGTGGAAGCAATCGGCGATGGCGCGCCGCGGCCTAACTACACCGGTGGTGCAGGGCGCCTACATCGTGACCGCCGACGCCGAAGGCTATGTGCATTGGCTGGACGCCGCGACCGGCGACATCAAAGGCCGCGCCAGCGCCGGCAAGGGCGTGGCCGGCAGCCCGGTGGTGTCCGATGACGGCATCGTGTACGTGCAGAGCGTCGACGGCAAAGTCACCGCGTTCGGATTGGCGCAATAAGATGCTCGATATGGTGGCCTTGGTGGGCCGGCCGAACGTCGGCAAGTCCACTCTGTTCAACGGCCTGACCCGGACCCGCGACGCCCTGGTGCATGACGAGCCGGGAGTGACCCGCGACCGCCACTACGGCTACTGCCGTCTGGAACCGACGCGGCCGTTCATCGTCTGCGATACCGGCGGCGTATCCGGTGAGGACGAAGGCCTGGCCGGCGCGACCTCGCGCCAGAGCTGGCAGGCGGCCGCCGAAGCGGCGGTCATCCTGTTCATCGTCGACGCCAAATCCGGCCCCGACGTGCTGGATCATGAAATCCTGAAAGGCCTGCGCCGGCTGAACAAGCCGATGGTGCTGGTCATCAACAAGACCGACGGCAAGAACACCGGCGACGCCATCCACGAATTCGCCGATTTCGGCTTCAAGCATGTGCTGCCGATTTCCGCCGCGCACCAACGCGGCGTACCCGAGCTGTTGGCCCTGGTGCTGCAGCTGTTGCCGGAACAGGCGCCGGCCGAGCCGGAGGAAGACGATGGCGCCCTGCGACTGGCCTTCATCGGCCGCCCGAACGTGGGCAAATCGACCTTGGTCAACCGCCTGTTGGGCGAGGAGCGCGTCATCGCCTCCGACGTGCCCGGCACCACACGCGACTCGATCAGCGTCGATCTGGAGCGCGACGGCACGCATTACCGGCTGATCGACACCGCCGGCCTGCGCCGCCGCGGCCGGGTCGAGGAAACGGTCGAGAAGTTCTCGGTGTTCAAGACCCTGCAGTCCATCCAGGACTGCCAAGTGGCGGTGGTGCTGCTGGACGCCGGCGAGGGCGTGACCGAGCAGGACGCCACCGTGCTCGGCCACGTGCTGGAGTCGGGCAGGGCGCTGGTCATCGCGGTCAACAAGTGGGACAACCAGAGCGCCTACCAGCGCGAGCAGACCAAGGCCCTGCTGGACCGCAAGCTGTCGTTCTGCACCTGGGCGCCGATCGTGACCATCTCGGCCAAGCACGGCACCGGCATGGCCGAATTGTTCAAGGCCATCCACAAGGCCTACGCCAGCGCCACGCGCAGTTTCAGCACCGCCGAGGTGACCAAGGCGGTCGAAATCGCGGTCGCCTCGTTTCCGCCGCCGGTGGTGCGCGGCCACGCCGCCAAGCTCAAATACGGTCATCCCGGCGACAGCAATCCGCCGACCTTCATCGTGCACGGCAACCGCCTGCGCACGCTGCCGGACAGCTACCGGCGCTATCTCGAGAACTTCTTCCGCAAGCGCTTCAAGCTGGTCGGCACGCCGATCCGCTTCGTGTTCAAGGACAGCGACAACCCCTACGAGGGCAA
>JAYSFF010000097.1:0-1937 GCA_041913425.1 Arenimonas sp.
GTGTCGGCATCGGGATTCTCACAGGCGTTCAAGGGCGGCGACCGGGCTGTCGCAGGCGGGGCTCAGGTAACAATGGCTGCCCAGCGCGGTGAACCCGGCGTCCTGGAACAGCTTACGGTATGCGGCGCGCGGGCGGGCGATGAAACCCTGGAAATCGCCGGTGATGGCGTCCTCGCGGCAGAACACATCCAGATAGGCCACGCCCACACACAGCTCGGCGAAGCCCTGCAGGCCGCGTTTGAGCTCCGCGCTCGGCACGTAATGCATCACGTCGCTGCACACCAGCAGGTCGGCCGGCGGGCCCAGCCGCAGCTGCTGCATCTGGCCGAAGCCGGCCAAGGCGATGTTGCGCGTGCGGCCGAAGCGGCGCACGGCGTATTCGCTGGCGTCCACGCCCTGGTAATGCAGGCCCGGGCGCAGCGCCAGCAACGGTTTGCGCCAAGCGGCTTCGCCGCAGCCGATGTCCAGCACGTTGCGGATCGGGTGGCCCAGATGCCATTCGGCCACGGCCACCGCCACGGCCACTTTGCGGGCCAAGGTCTTGGCATCGGTGGCGTGTTTGCCGCGGTACCAGCGGTCGAAATAGGCCTGGTCGTAGATTTTCGATTTATGGCGGGACATGCACTATTTCCGGTAACTGATTGATCAGCATACGCGATTGCCGATTTTTCCGCAGGCATGACTTCCGGCATAAGACATGTTATTAAGTTCGATATAGCATGAACTCCATAACGCACCGGAGGTCGTGATGAGCGAGTTGGAAACCCAAGTCAAGAAGTTCCAGAAAGAGCTCAGCGCCGGCACCGTGGCCCTGATGCTGTTGGCGCAACTGGCCAAGGCCGACGAGCCGCTGTACGGCTACCAGATCGCCAAGCAGCTGGAGCAGGCCGGCGACGGCGTGCTGGCCGGCAAGCAGAGCGCCCTGTATCCGGTGCTGCGCAATCTCGATGCGGCCGGCCTGCTCAGCAGCGAGGTCGAGCCCTCGGTGGCCGGGCCGCCGCGCCGCTATTACCGCATCACCGCCTTCGGCCGCGAGGTCTTCTCGGCCTGGCGCGCCAACTGGCAACAGACCCAATCCCTCGTGAACACCGTGTTGCAAGGAGCACCGCTATGAGCGCCGTCACCCCGAAATCCATCGCCGAATACCTGGACCTGCTGCGCGCCGCGCTCAAGGGCGCCGACGCCTCGCTGGTGCAGGACGCCCTGTACGACGCCGAGGAATACCTGCGTTCCGAGCTGGCCGCCAATCCGGCCCTGTCGGAAGCCGCGTTGTTGGCGCAGGTGGCCGGCAGCTACGGTGCGCCCGAGGAAGTGGCCGAGATCTACCGCGATACCGAGGTGACCGTGCAAAAAGCCCTGCGCACGCCGCCGCCGCGCGCGTCGGCAGCTTCGGGCAGCGCGCCGGCCGAGGCCGCGCACGCCAAGGGCTTCTTCGCGGTCGCGCTCGACCCGTACACCTACGGCGCGTTGTTCTACATGCTGCTGAGCCTGGCCACCGGCATCTTCTATTTCACCTGGGCCACGGCCGGCCTGAGCATGAGCGCCGGCATGCTGGTGCTGATCGTCGGCATCCCGTTCTTCATCCTGTTCATGGCCTCGGTGTACGCCATCTCGCTGCTGGAAGGGCGGCTGGTGGAGACCCTGCTCGGCGTGCGCATGCCGCGCCGGCCGGTGTACCGCGCGGCCGGCACCGGTTGGCTGGAACGCATCAAGGGCCTGCTGACCGACGTCCGCACCTGGTTGAGCCTGCTGTATCTGGTGCTGATGCTGCCGTTGGGCGTGCTGTACTTCACCCTGGCGGTGACGATGCTGACGGTGTCGGTGGCGGTGGCCGCGGCGCCGGTGCTGCTCTGGCTGCAGGAACTGGGCTATCTGCACATCCAGGGCGATGTCACGGTCACCGGCGGTCTGGCGATGTCGCCGCTGCTGTTCGTCGC
>JAYSFF010000098.1:0-1520 GCA_041913425.1 Arenimonas sp.
ACGACGCGCCGGTGGCCATCCAGCTGCCGCCGAGCGTGGTGCTGGAAGTGGTCGACACCCCGCCCGAGCTCAAGGGCGGCACCGCCACCAAGCGCCCGAAGCCGGCCAAGCTCAGCACCGGCTTGGAGATCCAGGTGCCGGAATACATCAGCAACGGCGAGAAGATCTACGTCTCCACCGTCACCGGCGAGTTCAACGGCCGGGTCTGATCCGACGCCTCAGGCGATTCGCCCGCGAAGGCGTGCTCCGGCACGCCTTTGTTTTTTGCTCAGGCCGCTGGCGACCGATGTGCCAACCAGCGCCGCGCCATGCGCCGCAGGGATTCGTCCAGGTCCGGCCGCTCGGCCAGTTCGGCGATGTCGAACCAGGCCAGCGCCAGGGATTCCGCGTTTTGGCTGAAGTCCTCGCCGTCGGCGGCACGCACCACGAAGCGCAGGTCGTAATGCCAGTGCGCCGGTTCCGTGCCACGCGCCGGAATCTGATGCCGGTCCAGATCGAAGATGCCGCCCTCGCACACCAGTCCAGCCAAACCGGTCTCCTCCCCGGCCTCGCGCAGGGCTACCGCCGCCAGATCGGCGTCGCCGTCGGCATGCCCGCCCGGCTGCAGCCAGCGGTCCAACTTGCGGTGGTGCATCAATAGCGCACGCCGGCCGTCGGCCGAGACCAGCCAGGCCGAGCCGGTCAGGTGGCCATGGGCCAGGCTACGCTCGCAGCACGCGGGATGGGCTATGACGAATGCCGCGAAATCGGCACGCAGGGCGTTCTGGCCGGGGTCTTCCGGCCGGTACTGCGCCAAGGATTCCAGCAACTTGCGTTGAATCGCGTCCAGCATGGCGGTTTGCCCTCCGTTTTTCGGCCAAGGGGCTTTACCGCCGCGCCCAACTGCCTTATGGTAATCGGGTTCAACGGCATTGTGCCGGAACGACGTATTTTTCCTAAATAAAACAATTCAGAGGGCAGAATTAATGGCCAACAATCCCAACCCGGGACTCCTTTCGCGCATGCTGATGCGGAAAAGCGTGGAGCAGGTCCAGCGGGAAAGCGAAACCAGCACCTTGAAGCGGACGCTCGGTCCCTGGAACCTCGTGTTCCTGGGCGTGGGTTGCATCATCGGCGCCGGCATCTTCGTCCGTACCGGCAACGCCGCCGCGCTGCACGCCGGTCCGGCCGTGCTGCTGTCCTTCCTGGTGGCCGGCATCGTCTGCGCCCTGGCCGGCCTGTGCTACGCCGAACTGTCCTCGACCCTGCCGGTTTCCGGCTCGGCCTACACCTACAGCTACACCACGGTCGGCGAATTCGCGGCCTGGATCATGGGCGGGCTGCTGCTGCTCGAATACGGACTGGCGGCTTCGGTGGTCGCGGTCGGCTGGTCCGGCTATGTGGTCAGCCTGCTCGGCGACTACGGTCTGGTGATTCCGCCGGAGCTGACCGGTCCCTACGGCCACGCGCTGATGCGTGACGGCGCGGCGGTGCTCGGCGCCGACGGCAATCCGGTCACCACCCTGTTCAACCTGCCGGCC